>CAYOWD010000032.1:11031-22032 GCA_964407535.1 uncultured Salinivenus sp.
CAGGAGCACAACATCTTTGTAAACCTCGGAATGATTCTTCTGTGGACGCTCGTCCTCTTCAATGTCCGCACCGCTTTGTTGCCGATCCCGATCTTTTTCGGAGCGCTTTTAATCACCGGGACACGAGGTCCAATCGCGAAAGGCCTCGTAATGATGACCGGTCTCTGGGCCATCATGGGCCGGACCCTAACGACCTGGGTTCTGCGCGGACTCTTTGCTCTCGCCATTGCTGCCGGGGGCCTGTTTTGGACTCTGTCTACTGCCACCCAAAACCTTGAAGGCACGCCGGAACGTGTCGAGCACAAAATCGAACGACAAAGCGAGGAATTTGTCGAAGGTTCAGGAAGAGGGGGAGGACAAAGCAGTGCGTCCAATCATCTCAGCATGCTTGTCTGGGGATATCAAACGGCACTCCAGTCCCCACTGGGCCACGGTATAGCCGCCGGAACGAAAGCAGAAAAACTCGGCAGTCCTGCGGGTAGTACCGAAACCGACCTCGGGGACTCATTCATGGCACTTGGCATACCTGGGGGAATAGTCTATCATATAATTGTTATCCTACTTATCGTAAACGCATTTCAATTATGGATAAAAGACAATGGTCCGATCCCCATGGCAATTCTTGGATTCATGGGGATCACGTTCTTGGGATGGCTTGGAGGAGGAGCGTACGCCGTACAGCCCCTACTCTGGTTCTGCCTGGGTGCTATTGTGAAGGCCAGAAGCTCTACCTGATATGAAAGATACGAGACACGAGTATTATTACTGCCTCTCACACGAGGATGCTACCCCAATCCCGCTGGACAGCACATTTCAGGAATGCCCCGATTACATATCCGCCGTACTACGCAGATTAGATTCTGAAATAAATACCAAAAAAATAACTTTTTATATAACATGGGACCTACACAGAATTCCATCTACAGGTAAAGATGTTGTTGCTATAGTATTAGGTGACGAATGGTCTAGAATACCACACTACTCACACAACATATTATGCACTTTTAAATGGTACGGAACGTATGAAAAAATTATTAACCCGATTTGGAGATTTGACTCTTACTTGGGCATACTATCTAACCTAAAATCTTTTTTTAAGTCCGTGAAAAGAATAAAATACGATATAAATAATAAAAAGGTTGGTGATATGAGGAGGGAACTTTGGAAAGGAGGTCCTAGAGTTTTTCCGATACCTCTCGGGTATGGTAACCAGATTGATTTACCCTCAATACCTATGACAGAAAGGGATAACGATATTTTTTTTGCAGGAAGCATTTCAAATAAGGAAGAATACTCTTACTACTCTCCAAAAAAATGGATAGGTAAACCTAAGAGTATATCTCGCACTAAAATGGTAAAACAAACAAACAAATTAAAATATTTACACCCATCAATAAACACGAAGATTCATACGAACTCCCAGTTTGTCCTCAACGCCATTGAGTACGATCAAGTACGGTCTGACGAGGTCCTTGACGCGCGTGAATACTCAGAGGCACTCATGAACACTAAGATCTGTCTCGTTCCCCGTGGAACTTCACCCGAAACCTTCCGCTTTTTTGAGGGCTTACGCCAGGGCTGTGTACTGATCACGGAGCAGTTGCCTGACCGGTGGTTCTATAATGAAGCTCCCATCATTCAGATAAACAGTTGGAGAGAACTACATTCTATCGTACCCAGTCTTCTTGACGATCAGGAGAGACTTGAGTATCTGCATGAGGCATCGCTGCAGTGGTGGAACGAAGTCTGCTCGGAGGAAGCTGTCGCCAAGTACATTTCTAAGAGAATCTCACGCCTTATATAACATCCAAGAGTTATACTGTTTTCAACAGATTTAGAGCGAAAAATAAAACATAGTCACATGAGACAAAATAACCACAAAGTTTTCGGAATAGGATTTCAAAAGACTGCCACTACTTCACTCGGAGACGCACTTGGTATTTTAGGATACAGTGTAAAGGGGCCTTTTGGCTGGAATAACCCAAACATAAAAAATGAGGCACTCGACAAAGCCAAAAAACACCTCCGCAAACACGATGCTTTCCAAGACTTTCCCTGGTCTATACTTTACGAGGAAATAGACGAAATATCCGAAAATTCAAAGTTCATACTAACCGTTAGAGATAAAGAAGAATGGTTTAAAAGCATGGTAAACCACTTCGGGCTTAGATCTACGCCAATGAGGGAATGGGTTTATGGAGCTCCGTACCCACGATTTAACAAGGAAACATACATTAAAAAGTACGTCGAACATAACAGGCAAGTAAAAAGATACTTTTCTGGAAGAGAAAATGACCTTTTGGTAATGGATATAACTAAGGGTGATGAGTGGAAAAAAATATGCGATTTTTTAGGACATGATATACCCAAAGAAAAATTCCCGATATCTAACGATAAGAAAGAAAGAAAGATTAACAGAATTGGAAGATATGTTAATAGCCCTATATCTTCCATATATAAGCTAATAGACATGTACAAAAAAAGCATAAAACATTACTTCAATAGTAGAGTTAAATGAGTAATTTTGGTTTAGGTTAAATATAAAAAATTTCTGTATTTTATCTAAATATAGGACAGTTCTCAACTTCAGGTTTCGGGTACCGAAAAATATATGTCTGTCACATTAGTATTCTTTTCGAAGAAGTTATCTACAGGTCGAACTGATAGTGAATGCACTAACGGTTTCCCAATTCCCCAACGTTACCGAAGGAAATCTGATGTTTTAAACATATAGATGACTTATCTCAAAGTCTACACTAAAGTTTGACGAATATTTTCCTCCGGCAGATATATTACTAAAAAGTCTATAAAAATATAAAGATTAGGATACTTTTATGAGGATAGCAATCGTTACAAATGCCGTTGATAAGGGGGGAGGTCAAGATCGTGTCAACTACGAGGTCGCGAAAAGGGCGTGTGAGATGGGACATGACATCCTGCTCGTAGCCAGTGACGCGAACCAGAAACTCGCCTCGAAGCCATGTATCACTTGGGCTCAGACTTCGGTTGACCACTGGCCTACGCGTCTGCTCAAAGACCAGGCGTTCGCGTGGCGCAGTACTCAGTGGCTTCGCTCGAATCACTCCGAGATTGACGTGACCCTGGCCAATGGGTGCAACACGTGGTTTCCGGCGGAGGTGAACGCGGTGCATTTCGTTCACAGTGCGTGGAAGGAGTCTCCAGTCCACACTTCTCGTGTGCGGAATGGTCCCTACGGATGGTATCATTGGCTTTACTCTACCATAAATGCAAAGTGGGAAAAGCACACTCTTGCCAAGGCAAATACCGTTGTGGCAGTGTCCGCTCGGGTGCGCGATGAGCTTACAAAAATTGGTATCAGTCCAGATTCGATCCGGGTGATTCCAAACGGGGTCAATCCGGAGGAATTCAAGCCTGGACCGGCCGATCGTTCGACGCTGGAACTGCCTGAGAACGTCCCACTAGCGCTCTTCGTCGGCGAAATTCGAACGCCGCGCAAAAATCTCGAGACGATTCTCGAGGCACTTCCCCAAGTTCCCGACTTGCACCTCGCTGTGGTCGGGACACGGAATTCTAGTCAGTACCCACGGATGGCAGATAGACTGAATGTTGCCGACCGCGTACACTTCCTGGGGTATAGGCAAGACATCCCGGATCTCATGCGCGCAGCGGACCTTTTCGTGTTTCCTTCACGATATGAAGCCTGTTCATTGGTACTCCTCGAAGCAATGGCCTCCGGCCTTCCAATCGTTACCGCACAAACAGCGGGGGGAGCCGAACTTGTTGGGGACGACGTCGGCTTTGTGCTCCCTGACCCCAACGACGATGAGAAACTCGCCTCTGCAGTGAACGCCCTGATCCGTAATCCGGAAAAGATAAAAAGGATGTCACGTCGGGCCCGATCGACCGCCCTTCAGCACACCTGGTCGAAAATGGTAAATGAATACCTACAAGTGTTCGAAAACGAATGCACGTAGCACTCCACATATTGTACGAATATGGCTTTGCGCATGCTGAAAAAGATAAAATTCGAATACAGCTCTTTCGTGGGCCGTGAGCCCATGTTGGCACCGCTATATTGGCCGAACATCTGGTGGCAGCAGTACAAAATCTGGCGCCCCCACAGTGAGGAAGGCGGCTCGCCGTGGGAATGCTTTGTAAGCGACTCCACGGAGTTCGTGCTCGATGGATTTCAGGGATCGGCGAACAGTTTTGCAACGCAGGCCTTCAGAGCAAGCCAGGACCGACCCGTCGAGATGGCCCGGAGCATGCACGCCCCGGCCCAGATCATAAAGGCCGTCCGGAAATCGATCCCTACCCTGGTGACCCTCCGCAATCCCCGCGGAGCGGTGCTCTCCCTAACGAGCCGCTGGCCGTACGTCTCGCCCCACCAGGCCCTTCGAAGCTACATCGGCTTTTACAACAAGATTGAGCCGTACCGCGACGGGTACGTACTTAGTCCCTTTGAGCACACCACCCAGCACTTTGACCTCGTTATTCAACGGGTAAACAAACGCTTCGGAACCCACTTCGACATCTACGACGAGGCCGTCGTCAAAATGGAAAGTCGACACGGTCCGGAGGATGATAAACCCGTGGACGAGAAACGTCGAGAGGCCCGAAAGGAAGAGAAAGCAGAGCAACTACACGCTCCCCAATGCAGCTCTCTCTTACAAACGGCACAGGAGCTTCACCAACGAATGAAGGACACCGTCCCCTCCCCGGAGTCCTCCCTCGAATAACCCGTTTTTTGTCACTTCCCTGAACGGAATTCCACTCACCGACTCGTCCCTGCACGCCATTGCTTCGTTGTCCCCCTCCGCCCCCCACGCACTACAGATTGGTATGGAATGGCTTCCCGAGGCGCCGGGAAGCGGCGTGGGGCGCATGTACCACGGAATCCTTAAACACCTCCCCGAGCAGGGAATCAAGACGTCCGGACTCGTGACCGGTTCTTCTCGGGTCTCCGCTGGCGATGCCCCCGTTGAGGCCTTTGCCAATCCGAATGCGTCACTCCCCCGACGGCTTTGGAACTTGCGTACGACCGTCCGTGCGCACCTCAGAACCCAGAGGCCCGACGTGGTAGCCTCCCACTTTGCGCTCTATACGCTTCCGTATCTCGACCTTCTCGGGAATGTCCCACTCGTCATCCACTTTCACGGCCCCTGGGCCCGCGAGTCCGAAGCAGAAGGCGCCTCCCGCCTCGTCACCTGGATAAAAAAAGGCATCGAACAAATCACATACAGCCGCGCCCATCGGTTTGTCGTTCTCTCCGAGGCGTTTCAATCCATACTGGTCGATACCTATAACATCCCGGCAGACCGCATTCGGATCGTCCCGGGTGGGGTCGACATCGAGCGATTTGCCTCCTCACGGTCGTCGGAGAACGCCCGGGCACATTTCGGATGGCCCGAGGACCGGCCCATCCTGCTCGCAGTACGCAGGCTGGTTCGGCGCGTCGGGCTCGAACAACTCATCGACGCAATGTCTGACGTTCGAGACGAGATCCCGAATGCACTACTACTCATCGCCGGAAAGGGCCCCCTTGCAGACGAGCTCCGGGCCCGTATCCAGCGATACGACCTCGAAGACCACGTGCGACTTCTCGGTTTCCTCCCGGACGAGGATCTGCCCCTCGCGTACCGGGCCGCAGACGTATCGGTCGTCCCGACACAATCCCTGGAAGGCTTCGGACTCGTAGCGGCTGAATCCCTGGCGGCGGGAACGCCCCCTCTCGTTACCCCGATAGGTGGCCTCCCCGAGGTCGTGAGGGACCTTTCCCGCGATCTCATCATGGAGGCGTCTTCCACCCGTGCAATCCGGAATCATCTGGTCGCCGCCCTCAACGGGTCCCTCGCCTTACCGAGCGCGGAGCAGTGCGAAGCGTTCGCAAGCGCCAATTATGATTGGACGGTCATTGCCAAACAGGTACAATCAGTATACGAATCTCTCTTATGAACACTCCTCGCATCCTTTTCCTAGATCACGCCGGCGTACTGGGGGGAGCCGAATTGTATCTCTTAGACGTCGCCCGCCCGTACCGAGACACCAGTCGAGTCATTCTCTTCGAAGCCGGTCCCTTCCAACAACGACTCCGGGAGAACGACATTCCGGTGGACATCTGCCCGGCCCCTCCCGAACTGCTGAACGTCGAGACCTCCGGTAATTGGTGGGCGGCGCTCCGAGCAATACCCGGACTCGCCCAGCTAACGTGTCGGATTGCCCAGGGAGCTCGGGGTTACGACGTACTGTTTGCAAATTCCCAGAAGTCGCTGTTCGTAGCAGGGCTCGCTGGCCTGCTCGCGCACCGTCCCGTCGTGTGGAATTTACACGATATGCTGACTGCCGATCACTTCAGTGCCCTAAATCGCACGGCAGCGGTCAGTTGTGCCAACCTGTTTGTTGATCACATTATCGCAAACTCGGAAGCAACCAAAAATGCGTTCGGTGCGAGTGGGGGCCGGACCGACAAGACAACGGTGGTATACAACGGGATCGACGCAGAGCCATTCTACCAGGTAGACGATACGGCCCTACCAGAGCTTCGGGACGAGTTCGCTCCTGCGGATGCTCCCCTCGTGGGGGTATTTAGTCGACTCGCCCCATGGAAGGGACAACACGTCGTGCTAAACATGCTGCCGAATCTTCCCGACGTCCATGTGCTGTTCGTGGGAGACACGCTGTTTCGAGGGGATGAACCGTACGAGCGAGAGCTCAAGCGCACGGCCCAAAAATTGAACGTCGCAAACCGCGTCCATTTCCTCGGCTTTCGTCGTGATATTCCTCGCCTTATGAGGCTGATCGACATCGTGCTCCACACCTCCACTGCCCCCGAACCCTTCGGCCGCGTAATCGTCGAAGGCATGCTGGCCGGCACCCCTGTAATTGCAACCCGTGCGGGAGGAGCCACGGAAATCGTCCGGGAACCCGACACGGGCATTCTCGTCCCAGCCGGAGACGCCGACGCCCTCGCAGCCGCGGTTCAAGATCTCCTCTCAGACCCAGACCGAGCTCATTCAATGGGAAAAAACGCCCGGTCCTACGCCCGTCATCGCTTCTCCATTGAGCGCATGCAAACGAACGTGGGGACCGTAATCAACAACGTCCGGATGGGAACACGATAACCCATTCTTCTTCCGGTTCCGGCCAAACCCCTTCTCTTTTCCGGACGTTCTTCCGAGTCGTTGACGTATCTTTTCTCCTCTCAACACCCTTCTTTCTGCGTTCTACTGAAACAAAAGCAACAAATCTGATATTTACGTTTGAGGTTTGGCGCAAAATTTGCGGACGTTAACCTAACGAACACAGGAAAATTCTACTACTGCCAGCCAGCCATCCTCCCTCGTTAGTTTCCACATTCTGTAGAGCCCCAGCCGAATGGAATTGGTGGTTGCTCTGACGAGAAGATGGACTCGTGCGTGATGAACGTGGCGTGTTTAGCGTTTTTAGCGTCTCGTATCCGGACGGGGGCGACTGGTAACCCCACCCCTTTTGTTCTCAGCGTTCGTTACGCCAGTTGCATAGGCCCTCACAAATTCCCGGTATTATGAAAGCTCTTTTTCGAAAGCTGCCTTCCAACACGATAGGTGCAGCCGTCCTTTCGACCCCTCTACTCGTTCTCCTCGTGGTGGTGATTGCGGCGTTCGCCGGAACGTCTGCACAGAACACCGTGTCGCTTCCGATCGAGGTCATCGGTCCCGACGGATACACAAAGTCACTGACGATCCAGGCCAGTAACGGATCCCAGGCCGAAAGCCTATATCTCCGGGCGTACTCGATTGGGTATCCCAAATGGGAGAACTACGACGTGTCGAAGGCCTCCGTCCGCATTAACGGCGGATCGTGGACCGATCTCACGGACGCAATCGCGAACTGTGCGTATCCGGAATCGGAACTCGACTGCATCGACGGCCCACAACACACCATCGAGTTTGAGGTCGCGACCTCCGATATCGGCGGATCGCTCGTCGACGGACAGAATACCATCGATTTCCGATTCAACTACGCATTTCCGGACGATAGCCCGGACGACTTCGGCGATCCGAGCACTGGCTATCGCATTCTGGGCCTGCAGCTCCAAAACGCCGGTGGGACTAGCCTCATTGACGGGACCTCGTTCATCTGGGAGGATCCAGCCAACTGGGAGGCCCCGAACGGGTACAGCAATCCCGACTCCGTTGCGGAAGGCAAAGAGCTGTGGGGCAAGCGTGACGTACTAGTCGACCACTGGGGCGAAAATGAGACCATCACCGCTTCCTGTGCGGACTGCCACGCCTCCGACGGACGAGACCTTTCATATTTTGCCTTTTCGAACTGGTCGATCATCGCTCGCAGCGAGTTCCACGGACTCACGAAGAGCCAGGGCAAAAAAATCGCGGCCTACATTCGTAGTCTTGAGTTGCAAGACGTTGATGATGGGCACACGTACGACGCCCCTGGGCGTCCCTGGTACGGCGTGTACCAGCCCGGGCCGTCGAGCGCGGCGAGTCGATCTCCGGGCGACCCGCGCACCGCAGGCACCCGAATCACAGAGATGCCGAGCAACGGCAGCCAGTACGCAGCCGCCGGTGCCGGAGATCAGTGGGCCCTCGACGAGGACGAAGCAGCGCTGCCGTACGTGTTTCCGGGCGGCCCCTCCGACGACGACTTCGACATTGACGAGTCGCTCGACGGCATGCACGTGCCGGTGCAGCTCCAATTTGCCGACTGGAACGAGTGGCTTCCGGTCCACCACCCTCTGGACATGTACGGCGACGCGTTCAAGACGTGGAGTCACTGGCGAAGTGGCATTTGGGACCCCATTGAGGGCTCCCCCGGTGTGGACAACCTGAGCTTCTCCGACTACCGCGAGTGTGTTGAGTCGAACGGTGCAGACGATCCGTTGTGCCTAAACCAATTTCAGCGTGCGGCGACTATGGCCGCACGGGAGGCGACCTTTTTTCAAAAGAGGAACGAGGGTAACTTAGTCCGCCCGGACTACGAAAATGTGACCAGTCAGGACGATGAAGCGTACCGGGCAGTGAACACCAAGAAATGGGTTACGGTCAAAACGTGGGCTGGTATTAACACTTTTGACTTGATGGACGAATGGCATCATCTAAGCGAGACCGAAAACGGGCTCTTTGATAAGGGGTGGTCCGACGTGGACCGGCTCACGTGGCCGGGAGGCTTTTTGCCGTTCGACATGTCCCCCCACCTGACCGGCGAATACGCGGGGCCAAAGAATGAGCCCTGGAGTTTGTACCTGAGCAATATATGGTACGAAATCGCCGTGCGAATGAATAGTGGACGTGGATTCAGCACGGGCAATCGTCCAGTCGACTGGCAGTACCAGAACGGATTCGCCTTAGGTATGACTACAGAGTTTGGGATCGAACAGCCGCTTCGGCTCGTGTTTAGTCACATGAAGGCGCTCGAGGTATGCGAATCGTTCGATGGGCCCCCAGACACCCCTCGTGCCTGGGAGATCAACCGCAGCATATGTGGCCCCCAGTTGGGTCATATTCATGATTTCCTCAAACCCCTCGACACCTATCAGTCCGGTCTCCATAAACGGACGTTCGAAATTCTGTTCGAGGAGCAGGTGAAAGCGATGATGTACCGGCATTCCCCTAACCTCAACGAGGGCGTAGATGCAAACTGGAAGCGTCTTGACGACGAGAGGAAAGGGTGGGAGCCTGAAAACACCCCCGTGAACACAGATCCGGGGGTGACCGGGGGATGGTGGCGGGATCCCTCCAAAGAGCCGAGCCACTTCTACGAGGTCCTTCGGCTCGGGAATGAGCTTGGCGTACGACCGACGCTTTTGGACAGCGCGGCGGCCTGGAACGACGCGATGGTACCCGATCCTGCGTGGGACGATTTCCGCTGTAGTAAGAACGGCGGACTGCTGGACTGCTCCATTTCCCAGCAGATCCAACTCCAAACGGGCTGGAATCTTGTCTCCTCAAGAGTTTCGCCGTCGGATCCCTCAATCGACCAAGTCTTTTCCGATGTCGATGGCCTATCTGAAGTAAAAGACACAAAGGGGGACCCGTATCTGCCCGAATTCAACGTCGACGAAGTCGGGACGTGGTCCGCTGAGGAAGGATATAAGGTGCACGTCGAGGAGTCCCAAACCATGACCCTTACCGGTCATCCGGTCCCTCAAGAACGCTCCATTGATCTGGAAGCGGGATGTAATTTACTTCCCTATTATCCGACTGAGCCGATGAACGCGACAGTTGCCTTCACTCCGATTGAGGACATCCTCGAGTTTGCTCGGGATGAGGACGCGAACGAGTACAATCCGTCCGAGGACGTGAATAATATCGGTCAACTCGTTCCCGGCGAGGCGTATACCGTTTGCGTAACACAGGACACAACCTTTACGTATCCGTCCAATTCAACGCCCTGAGCAGTGATGCTGAGTCTGCTACAACAATAGTCCGTGAGGTTGAAAAGTCGGGGATAATCCTTAGACGGCCATACGGCCGGTACGGACCACCGATTGAATTTGTGTGTCCATTCGGTCGTACTCGGCGTTGAGGCCGACCCCGACGGCAGTCGGGACACGTGGTTTGGATAAAAGCCGCCCGATCAAAAGACGATTGTAGGCCTCTCGCCGGTAGGTCCGCGGACAGCACTCAGCATTTTGGGCCAGAAGCCGAAGCAGATTTACCGCTGCGACGGACATGTTCAGGTGAAAGTCGATCTTTTCCTGACTACGGGCCTGGCAGTGGGGAAGGCTGGTGTCCTGTTTTGCATCCCGAATCACAAACTCGATCTGGTAGCGTAGACGGTAGTACCGAGCAACCTCCTCGGCATGCTGGGTGTATGACCTTCCCTCAGTTCGACGGACACCTCGAAAAGACGTATATTCTCTGATTCACAATCAAACGAGGTGACCATGACCAAACGACGAACGTACACCAAAGAGTTCAACGTCGAAGCCGTCGAACTGTCTGACAAGATCCCCATCGCGGGTTGAGAAGCAAAAATAACCGTTGGAGCAACCGATTCATAGGATGGAGTGACCACTCG
>CAYOWD010000033.1:0-21924 GCA_964407535.1 uncultured Salinivenus sp.
GGCTGCGCCAGCTTGTGCGCTACCTCGGCATCAGCGACGGCAATATGGAGGAGGGCTCGCTCCGCTGCGATGCCAATGTGAGCATTCGGCCCCGCGGGCGCGAGGCGTTCGGCACGCGGACGGAGCTCAAGAACATGAACTCGATGCGGCACGTCGAGAAGGCGCTCGACTACGAAATTACGCGCCAGATTGCAGCGAAGGAACGCGGTGAAGACGTGCAGCAGCAGACCTTGCTCTGGGACCCGGATGCAGGCACCACCCGGCCCATGCGCTCGAAAGAGGAGGCGCACGACTACCGGTACATGCCGGATCCGGACCTCGTCGAAGTAGAGATTGACGACGACATTGTGGCGGATGTCCGGGCCGAGCTGCCGGAGTTGCCCCGGGAGCGCCGCCGGCGGTTTGTGGAAGAAGTCGGGCTGCCGCCGTACGACGCCGGTGTGTTGACCGAAGAACGGGCCGTGGCCGACTACTTTGAGGCAGCGCTTGAGGAGCTGTACAAGCGCACGAAGGGCGGCGACACCGACGCCCAAGCCAAGCTCGTGTCCAACCTCGTGATGACCGAGGTCATGCGCGTGCTCAACGAGCGTTCCATTTCCATTGGCGAACTTCCCGTTGAGGCCGAGCGGTTGGCGCAGCTGGCGTATCTGCGGGTGCAGGACAAGGTGAGTTCGAATGGGGCGCAGGAGGTGTTCGAGATCATGTTGGAGGAGCACGACAAGAGCGCCGGCAAGATTGCGGACGAGCAGAACCTCATTCAGGTCTCCGACCCGGATTCGATCAAGCCCGTCATCGAGGACGTCATCGACGACCACCCCGATCAGGTGCAGACGTATCTTGACGGAAAAGACGGCCTTATTGGCTTCTTCATCGGACAGGTCATGCAGCGCTTCGACGGCTCGCCGGATCCGGAGCTTGTGCGGGAGATGCTTCAGGACGCCCTCGACGCCCGCAAAGAAACAGTCGAAGAATAGCTCGTGGTGAGGTTTCTGCACCGGCTCGGTACTGGACGGTCCGGGGGCCCATTCCTCCTCGCGGGGGCACTGTGCACACTGTTGATTTTGGGGGGCGGGACCGGGTGTCGAAATCCGGAGTCCGATCGGGTACAGAGTTATCTGAAGGGACACATCCAGGGCCCCTCGCCTGTCGGGAAGAAGGAGGATCACAGTGGGTTTCGGGTGCTCGTGATCGAGGCGCAGGGGCGTACCATCGACACCCTGGGACGGGCCGTCACGGACCCGGATGGCACCTTCTCCATGACGGTGCGGGCGTCCGAGCGCGGCATCTATCCGCTCACGGTGTGGGGACCCTACGGCGAAAAGCAGTTGGCGACCACCGATTACGTCGTGGCCGATGGCGACTCCGGCACGCTGGGGCTGGAGTTTCCCCTGAAAGGACAGTCCCTCCGCGTGCGATCGCCGGAGAATGAAGCCCTGGCGGCGTACCGCAATACCACTGCACAGCATCGTCGAGTGCTTCAGGAGCGACTTCGGGCCGACTCGACGGCCCCCAACGCCACAAGCCGCGGCGTGCGCCGGACCAGCAGCATGTTGTGGAGCCTTCAGAAGACCTTTCCGGGAACGTATGCCAGTGAGCTCGGAGCAGCAGAGTCCCTGTCGCTGTTGACGGGATGGGACGATTCGCTAGTCGTGCAGCGGGCCCGGTTGATTGAACCGTCCAGCCCGTACTACGTGGAAGCGGTCCGGTGTGCATACCATGCGGCGGCGCGCCGGCAGGGGCGGGACGCTGCGCTTCAGTTGCTTACCGAGTTCGAGTCGCGGGCCCTGACGAGCGTGCAACGGGCCGCGCTCCAGGCCATTCGCGTTCGCGCGTTTGTGGATAGCCAGCAGTCCGAGGCCGCCCGGTCGGCGGCGCAAACCCTTCGCAATGAATATGCGGGGACGAAGTGGGCGGACTGGGCGAAGCGAATCGGCCACGAGGTCCGACACCTGCAACCGGGCACTCGGGCTCCCAATGTGCACCTGCGCACAACGGACGGCAACTCCCTGTCGCTTCGGTCCCTGCGGGGACGTCCGGTGGTGCTCGAGTACTTCCGACCGGGGAACGAGATTTATCACCTTCAGCTGGGGACGCGCGATGCGCTCTACCGCAGTACGCGGGCGGATTCGGTGGCCTTCATCGCCATCTCCGTCGAGCCGGACACCCTCGTCTACGAGGCCTTTACCCGAGCGCGCGTGTTTCCGGGACAACACGTCATTGCGGAGCGAGGCATGGAGGATCCGGCGGTCACGACGTACAATATCGTCGACGTTCCGACCCGCGTGCTCATTGATGCGGAAGGGCGACTCGTGGGGCGCTATTCCGGCACAGCATTTTTTGCGTTCCAGGAGGATCTCGCGCAGCTGCTGCGGGAGCGCCCGTGACCGCGGCGAATTCCACGGCTTCTCAGAAATCCTTCACGGAATTCACGATTGACCGTCCTTGAAAGGGGAGGCGATTGGGTGGTACGTTGTACCAACTCCGCAGTGCAACTCGTTGCACAGCTCCGTTGGTGGCGAACTAGGTCGCCTGACACACGAGTGTGTCAGATGGGAGCAATGTCCCGACTACCGTCGGGGTGTGGAGGTGTGTAGGCCGTGTCCCGATGGCCTCCCGACGACTGTCGGGATTGCCTTTGTCGGGGGATGTGAACGACGCACTCGTGCGTTGACGCGCTAGCGCGTCTGGCCCATATGCTTGTGCCCATTGACCCATCTGCAGCCCCGAACTTTATAAGCGGATTTGGTATTCCTAAGAGCCTGTAGTAGGTAGTTTGATTCCCGGAACCCGATAGTTAGATGTGATCGTCGCGGCCTACGGATTGCGGCGATGACTGAATTTACGTTCGTCCGACACTTTCCTCACAGACCATACACGTACACGTGCCGACACTCACGGGGACGATTTCATACATCAAAAACTTTATTCAGGATCAGGACGTGGCGGCTGTCATGCCGTCGTCGTCGTTTCTGGTTCGTCGCGTCTGTAAGTGGATCGACTTCGACGAGTCCGCTACCATCGTCGAGTATGGACCGGGAAACGGGGTGTTTAGTGAATACATCGCCGAGCACATGACGGCAGACTCCACGCTGATACTGGTGGAGACCAATTCCGAGTTTGTGGAGATGCTCGAAGAAAAGTATGCCGACGACCCACGGGTCATTGTGGTGGAGGATCGGGCCGAACGCGTCGAGCAGATTCTAGACGATAACAGCCTGAGCGAGGTGGATTACATCGTGTCCGGCATTCCCTTCTCGTTTCTCGATGAGGAGACGCGGCAGGAGCTGCTACAAACGACGCACGACGTGCTGGCAGAGGACGGGAAGTTTCTGGTGTACCAGTACTACAACCACCTTGAGGAGCCCCTGCGCGAGCACTTTGACAGTGTGACCAAGGAGCGGGAATACCTCAACATTCCGCCGACGATTCGGGCGTACGAGGCCTGCAAGTAGGCCCCGCCGGACGCCTTCGGGGGGAGTTCAGCATTCCATTCGTTTCTCTCGAGTAGCTTGTACGGACGTTATGCTTATTGCTGGCAATTGGAAGATGAATACGGATCTTCCGACGGGACGTGCCCTGGCGGCGGACATTGCCGAGGGCATTGACGAGGCCGATGGGGCCTTTGACGCAGTCGACTTTGCGGTCTGCCCCCCCTTCATCCACCTGCAGGCCGTGAAGGAGGCCCTTGGCGACAGCCCGGTTGCGCTTGGGGCACAGGACGTGCATGCCGAAGATGAGGGAGCGTTTACGAGTGACGTTTCGGCTCCGATGCTCACGTCGGTCGGGTGTTCACACGTCATTATCGGTCACTCGGAACGGCGCCAGTACTACGACGAGAGCGACAGCGACGTCAACGCGAAGGCGCTGCAGGCGCATGCACACGACCTGGTGCCGATTATCTGCGTTGGGGAAACGCTCGATCAGCGGAAGGCGGGCAATGCCGAGTCGGTGGTGCGCGCCCAATTGGAAGGGGCCCTCGATGGGCTGACCGTCAACACGGCCGACCAGCTCGTGGTGGCCTATGAACCGGTTTGGGCGATTGGGACCGGCGAGTCGGCGACGCCGACCCAGGCACAGGACATGCACGCCGTCATCCGCAATGATCTCTCGGAGCGCTACGGGGACGATGTGGCGGCCGACATTCCCCTCCTCTACGGCGGCAGCATGAAGCCGTGGAACGCCGAAGAGCTGTTGTCGGAGACGGACGTCGACGGGGGACTGATTGGCAGTGCGAGCCTGGAAGCAGAGTCGTTCCTCGGCATCGCCGAACGGGCCGTGGACGTACTGAACGACGACTAGTCGCTGCCGCGTCCCCGCCCGCAGGCGATGGTCCGACTGCGGAGCGGGGAGCCCGGTGGCCAATTGTATCGGATCGATTGTATGCCGGAACGAGTGTCAAGGCGCAGGAGGCATTGCCGCTGAGTAACCGGTGTCGGCGGAAGGGGGGAGCATGGAGGCATCCGTATCATGCTCCACACCTCCTCTTATCCCTTTGGGAAGGCAAAATGCTGTTGTCGTGATCATATTGGACGTTGTGCAGGCTCGGTTGTAGATTGCTGACGGTTCGGGAGGCCACACCGTCAACTGCTCGGGTTCTGAGGCGAGCAATCCACACTTCTGTTTTGGACAGCTTCTGGGGCAACATTTTTCAGCAGACGGACGAGGACTCCGTCTATACGCTTCTTCGGGACATCCCTTTGTTTGATGGATTGTCGGGCGGGGAGTTGTCTGAGGTGAAATCCATTTTGCACCGGCGAGAGTACGCGCCGGAGGAGGTGCTTTTTCACCAGGGCAATCCGGGAGTGGGGATGTATATCATTCAGGAGGGAACGATCGAGATTGTCGATGAAACGACAGGCGACACGCTGGTTGAGCTCGCCGACGGGGATTTTTTCGGCGAACTGGCCCTGTTGACCGAAACGCCGCGTTCCGCGACGGCTCGTGCCCGCACGGAGTCTGTGTTGTATGGGCTGTTTCGTCCCGATTTGCTCGGCCTCGTACAGCACAATCCCACGCTCGGGGTCAAAATTCTTCTGCGCATGTCGCGCGTCATCAGCGAGCGCCTCATCCAGACCAACGAAACCGTTCGGGAACTACGCGAACAACTCCACGAGTTGAAGGGAGATCCGGAGTTGTCGTCGTAAGAAGAGCCAGGGCCTGTACGATCGACGCATTTTCGTCTTCTGCACGCGTTGCGCTTGCCATGCCGGACCCCGACGACCGTTCGATGACGGCCCTGGTGCAGAATGTCCTGCGGCGTCTCCGCGGTCTGTTATTGTTTGCGGGGGCGGGCCTCCTGCTGTACCTCCTCCAGGGGGTGGCGCAAATGCTCTTGATCGCAGCCCTGGTGGCATATATCCTGAATCCGCTCGTGAGTCGCCTTCAGATGCGGATGAGTCGCACCCAGGCCACCCTCATTGTATTTGGGCTGCTCCTGGTGGGGGTTGTGGGCCTGAGTCTGCTCCTGGGACCGATTATCGAGCAACAGATCCAGAGCGTACGCGCTAGCGTCGATCCCGAGCGTGTGACGGATGTCACTCGGGAGTTCGACACGCGGCTGACGGCCATTTCTCAATCCGTGGGCGGCGGGGAGGTCCGGTTTCAGGAGCGCATCGACGAGAAAGTCAAAATGTGGACCTCGGGCGTTGTGAATATGGTGTCGGGGCTGCTGGGCATCGTCACCAACATCATCCTGGTGCCCTTTATGGCGCTGTTTCTGCTCCGCGACGGCCCTCGTATCAAGCGGGGACTCATTCGGTTTGTCCCCAATCGGTATTTCGAGTTCAGTCTAGAGGCGCTGCACAAGATCGACATCCAGCTGGGCAACTACTTCCGGGGGCTCGTGATGGAAATTGGCATTGTTAGCCTCCTTTCGATCTCGGTACTCTGGGCGCTTAACGTGCCGGCCTTTGTCCTGATTGGCCTGCTGGCCGGGGTTACGACCGTGATTCCGTATGCCGGATCGCTCCTGGGCGGCAGCGTGGGGGTGCTCGTCAAGCTGGCAGGCACTGGGTCGACGTCGGCCGCTGCCCTCGTCCTGTTTGCCTTCCTCGTGATTCAGATTGCCGACGAGGCGCTTATCCAGCCGCTTGTCTTCGCGCAGGCGGTTGACCTCCACCCGCTGGAGGTGCTCATCGCCGTGTGGGTGGCCGCACAGTTTTTCGGCGTGGTTGGCATGGTCCTGGCCATCCCGGTCACCAGTGCCGGTAAGGTGGTGTTGTCGGAAGGAGCGGCCCTCATCCAGCAGTACCAATTCAGTTCCTGATACGGAACGCGGGAGCTGGGGCCTGGACGAAATGAGGGCCCCCCGGAGCCCCCCGACTGCTTATCTCCCGCTTAAACGGCTCATTGGGCGCTGACCCTTGTGTGGCTACAGCTCAAAGTCTTGATTTCCGGAACAGGGTTTCGGACATTTAATGGGTAGATCCTGTACCGGAAGTAGCGTACGGCCGCATCCGGTATGGAAACGAACTTGCAGCATCAGCGATCATTTTTATCTGAAATCCCCTCCCCCCTTATGTCTGAGTCGCTTGGGATGAAGGTCGTCAATCGTGTAGAGAAGGCGGATCGGTTCCCGTTTATCAAGGCGCTGGCTCATCTGGCTACCGTTGACGATTCCGTGGATCTAGACGAGAAGGCGATGGTGAACGAGTACGCCGAGGCCTGGGAGCTGGACGAGCAGGAGAAGGCGGATGTGCAGTCCATCCTAAATACGGAACAAAGAATTTCGGTCCGCGACCTGGCGGAGGAGTTCACCGAGTCCAACACTCGATTTCTCCTCGTTCAGGAGCTGATGCGGCTGTCGTACGCCGACGGGACGTACGGCAAAGCCGAGCGCAAGGAGATCGCGGCGATTGCGCAGCGGATGGAGATGAGCGAACAACAGTTTCGGGAGGTCGAGAAGTGGGTCGGCCGTGGACAGGCCTGGGAAGAAGAGGCGCGCGATACCGACGAGGAAGACGGAAGTGGTGCACTGGAAGAGGTGCTCGACGACGAGGGAGACGAGGACGAAGGGTACGACCTGTCCGACATTCAGACGGCCGATTCCGATCTTGAGGACATTGATCCCGGGGGGTATGACGTTGGCGATGAGGAGCTTGACGACCTCCTCGGCGAAGAAGAGGAGGCAGATGAACCTAACGGAGACGACACAACGAAGGAGTAAGGACGATGCCTCGGACGACGCAGCCGCCGAGGACGCGAGTACGCCGAAGGAAAATTGATCGAACGGGTGGGCCGTATTTTTTTGATATTCCCGTTGAACTGCAGAGAAAGGGGAACGGCCCAACGGAGTAGAAGTGGGCATGATGTGCTTTCTGAACGCACATTTCTTTCCGGGATACGGGCATTGTAGAACGTCGGCGTCTGCCTCTGGTCGGGTGCTTCTCGCTGGCTGTCCCGCCGCGCTTTTCCGCCTATTTGACTGTCCCTTCCGCCTATTTGACTGTCCCTGATGTCACGCACCACTGAACTCGCCATTTGCTTCGCCGATATTTGCGACAGCACCGCGCTGTTTGAGAAATACGGCGATGATAAGGCCCGGGATATTGTGGGACGGGTCCTCGAGTTGATCTCGGATGTGATCCGGGAGCACGACGGCGCAGTCGTCAAAACAATCGGCGATGAGGTAATGGGGACGTTTCCGGAACTCGTTACCGCCACCAGTGCCGTCACGAAATTTCCGGAGGCGGTGCAGGCAGACGAGGAGACGGCCGCGCTCGGGATTGAGGTCCGCGTGGGAATGTGTTACGGCTCGGTGGTGCAGGAAGAAGATGGGGACGTATACGGCGATGCGGTCAATACGGCCTCCCGACTCGTGGATTGGGCGCGAGCCGGGCAGGTGGTGACGACCGGAGAGACGCTAGAGCCGCTTCCGGACTTCTTTGAGAACCGCACGCGCAACCTGGGGGAAACGGTGCTGCGGGGGAAAGAGGAGCCCGTTGAAATCGTGGAGTTGCTTGGTGAACAGAGTGGGTCCAACCTCACAGTCGTAGAGAACCGGGCGCCGGCCCCCGTGCAGGACGAGACCAAAAATGTCCTCGCGCTGGAGTACGGGGATGAGGTCGTGACGGTCGAGCAGGGCCCCTTGATGCTCGGGCGCGGGTCCAAGAGCGATTTGCAAGTGCCGGACTCTCGCGTCTCCCGGACCCATGCCGTGATTGAGCGTCAGCGCGACTCGTTCATGATTACGGACAGCAGCACGAATGGGACCTACGTCCAGATTGGAGGCGAGGAGGTCATGTTCTTACACCGGGAGCAGTTGCGGCTCCACGGAACGGGTCACCTGAGCCTCGGCCGTCACGTGAATGCGGAGGACGCCCAGCTTCTTGAGTTTGAGTGCAAGACGGTGTCCTAGTACCGGATTCCGGACGGCAGTACGAGAACACTGCAGCCGTACTCGTACCGCAGCTCCGTTGGGTCCATGAGGGCGATGTCTTCGGCCGCTGTCGGGACATTGCTCCCACCCCGACGGCAGTCGGGACACTGAACTCACATCCCCCAACGGAGTTTGCGAAGTTGGTATTATACCAAATCCGTCTGCAAAGTTCAGGGAGGCAGAAAAATCGGTATAGGCGCAAGCGATTGGGGCTCACGTACATACCTTCACACCTACACACTTTCAAACCCGAATCCCTCAACCGGATTCGGTATTAGAGAACCGAGCAACGTGAGAGGCGGAATCGGTCCCTATACGGCCCCTGCCCGGAATCCAACCGGCGATCATGGGAATAACGGCCGTCGAAGCAGCGTCTCGCGCTGTACACGCCCGGCCCCGGCCGTCGCAGTTCCGACATATGATGTCGGTCCGCTTCGACGACGTGTTTGGGGATCCGGCCCAGTAATTCCGTGCGGCCTGTCGCTACTCGTCCCCATTGTCGCTCTCTTCCGCAGGGCCATGGCTGTCGTAGTCGTTGACGTGAAAGCCTTCCCCCTTGAAGATGACCCCGGCATTTCCGGTGATAATGCGTTCAACGTCTTGACCCGTCTCGGGACAGGTGTCCAGAGGATCCTCCGTAATTTTCTGTTTGATCTCGAAGGTTGTCCCGTCTTCACGACGGTATGTGTATGTCGGCATGGGTGCGAAAGGGGAGTGGTTGGAGAAAGGAACGATGCGAGATCTCTTCAGCGGAACGGAAGAGACAGCAAAAAGTGTTCCCAGCGTTGCGGAGACGGGGACAGGATGGACGAGAAATTTCCAAACGCGTGGTACCTGCGGATTGGCGAAGAACGGCCGGTCGTGGGGGCAGATGAGGGAGCGCAGAACAGTGGGCAATGCTTGAGAATCTGTTTCGCGAGCGGATGGGAAGCCGAGACACAGTGGGCGACGTGCAAAGGGGCGCCCAAACAAACCTGGTACGCGTGCTTGCCTCCAGCGGAGCGACCAGGGAGGAGATCTCAGTAGGGTTATCAGATTAACCGCAGGATGCGATTGCTTCGGCGGAGGGAAACGAAGGGAAGAGGAGCCCTGACAGATCTACAAGGAACGGGGCGACAACGGCGCAATCGAGCCGGAAAAATTCCCTCACAGGTCGTCCCCAATATCTTGGAGGGAACCAAGATCTAATATGTTCGGTGTAGTCCAAAACTGGTAGTTCATCACTTGCTCCGAGGACGCTCGGAGCTGGAAGGGAGGGCAACCTGATTGAGATCTCTGGCCCGGATGCCACTTCCGTGAGCCCGTTTGACAGATTAGTCCCTTCCTTCTACTCATTGCGTTCGGATTCGCAGCCAGTCCGCAAGGTCGGCCAGTACGGTGTCGTGCTCAGGTTCGTTGAACGTTTCGTGATAGAGGCCGTCGTAGAGTCGAAGGGTTTTGTCGGCGGCCCGAGCGCGCTCGTAAAGCATGCGACTCCACTCCGGATTCGTAAGACGGTCGGCGGTGCCGTGGATCACCAAGAAGGGCGTGTCCACGGTGTCCAGCTGTGCACGCACCTCACGTCCGGCTCGGAGCATCTCGGCGCCGGTGCGGGCCCGGACGCGGCCATGATAATTCAGGGGATCGTTTTTGGCCTCCCGGATCACGGTGGGATCCCGAGAAATGGCGTCGTCGGGAGAACGGACGGTGGGGAACAAGGGGACCAGACGCCCGAGCAGTTGGGACAAGCGCCGAAGCCAGGGAGCGAGGTCGGGATTGATTTCGAGGGCCGGGGCGCTGAGGAGCATGCCCCGAGGCGACACGCCGCGGTCCAGCAGCGTCTTGACGACCACCAATCCGCCCATGCTGTGGCCGAAGAGGAAGAGTGGGCGCTCGGGCCCGTGCTGCCGGACCGAGGCCACGACGTATTCGAGGTCGTCCAGGTACTGGGTGAAGGCATCGACGTAGGCGCGTCGGCCGCCGGAGCGACCGTAGCCGCGTTGATCGTACGTATGGACGAGCGCATTTTCGTTGACGAGGGCACGCGCCACGTGATTGTAACGGCCGCAGTGTTCGGCGTATCCGTGGACGAGTACAACGACGGCGTCGGGTGCAGACGACGGTGCCCAGTACTGGGTGTGTAGATCGACTCCGTCGGGCGTCGTGAGGGTGCCTCGATGCGTGGGAGCGAAGGAAGGCATAGGGGAAAGAAACAAAGGAGAAAGAGCATTGAGCGGAACGCGGAAAGCATCAGCCCAGTCTGTGGCAGACGTGAATCCCATACCAAATTGGGGAGGAAGTGGTTGAGAGGAACAATCCACACGAATACGTTATTCCTCCTTGCGCCGCCCAATTCTCGCCGAGTACAGGCTTTCATGGGTTGTCTGCCGCTCACATTGCGCATTTTGGGACTGTTCTTCGCCACGGGGGTTGTTTTTCCGGTGGTGTGGAGCGCAGCTCGTGAAACCCTGTCTCGGGCCCGCAAGCATTATGGTGCGGGACGGGACGACCGGACGCCCGTACCGCCGGTTTCCCGCATCGATCCCACCGTTTGGTCGCGACTCGTTCCATTCGTTGCGACGGGGCGTCTCGTTCGGTGGCTTGTTACGGCGCGCCCCATGGGCCCCTAGTCGACGGGGAGGTGTACGTCCACGGTTGGAAGTTTTGTTGCCCACGATCTCGCGGTTTGCGGTCGACGGGGGATGTGTGCGTGTCGCAAACGGGGATGCGCGGCATCGATGGGGATCGGGGGCCTTCGTCAATTTGCCTACGTAAACTGAACGAACGACTGTAATGCAGGGGAACGGTCTTCGAGTTGGACTTACCATTTTTTTCGTTGGCATCTGCGGGTTTTACCTCTATCCGTCGGTCCAGAACTTGTACTTGTCGTACAAGATGGATCGGATGTCCGAGCCGGAGAAGCAGGAGTATGTCGATAAGAACCGGCAGTGGATTCAGCAGGTAGATGAGGAGTCGCTCAATCTGGGATTGGACCTACAGGGGGGGATGCACGTCACCCTGGAGGTGCAGATGGGAAAGCGTCTTGAGCAGCTGGCCTCTAACAAAGATCAAACCTTCAAGGAGGCCCTCACGGCCGCTACCCGACGCGCCAAGCAGGAAGACGTGAGCGTGGTGGATGCTTTCGTCGAGGCGTTTGAATCCAAAAATCCGGACGGGCGGTTGTCCCGTTACTTTCGGAACGAATCGGAGGGCATCACGCGGCGTTCAGCCAACGATGAGGTGCAGGAGTACCTCCAGAAGAAGGCGGACGAGGCGGTCGATCAGGCCATGGAGATTGTGCGCAATCGAGTCGACCGGTACGGGGTGACGGAGCCGTCGATTCAGAAGCAGGGGTCGCGCCGCATTTCGGTGGAGCTGCCGGGCGTGGACGAGCCGGAGCGGGTTCGGAGTCTGCTGGAGAGTGCCTCGCAGCTTACCTTTCACCTGATGGCCGATCCGCAGCGGCTGCGAGCATCGGTGCAGCGCATCATCGAGTACTACGAGCCGTCGGCGGCCGACACGGCGCAGGTGGCAGACGCTGAGGCGGAGGGCGAGGCGTCCGAAATGGCAGACACGACGGCCGGAGAGGCCTCCGACGAGACGGAAGCCACAGAGCTGGCGACGGGAGATGAGGAGGGGGAGAAAGGCACATCGCTTACGGAGGGCGAAGAGGGCGGCGCGGCGCAGAATCCCCTCCTTGCAAATATGCAGCCGCTGCCGCGTCAGGACTCGCCAGTCGTCGGACACGTTCTGGAGTCTGACACTGCGCGCGTCAACGAGTTGCTCTCTGATCCGGCTGTGCAGAAGATGGTCCCGGCAGGGGTTGAGTTTCTGTGGGGGGCCCGGAACATAGCCCCGGAGGGCCAGGAGCCCATGTATCCGCTCCTTGCGGTGAAGAATGAAAAAGAGCTCACCGGAGACGTGATTACGGAGGCCTCCGTCCAGTTCGACCAGCAGACGAATCAGCCGGCGGTGTCGATGACGATGAATTCGGAGGGGGCCCGGAAGTGGTCGCGGCTGACGGGGGCCAATGTGGGAAAGCAGGTGGCCATCGTGCTTGACGACGTGGTGTATTCGTATCCGGTGGTCGAGCAGCGCATTACGGGGGGACGCTCCTCGATCGACGGCCTTGAGAGCCGTCAGGAAGCGGAGGACATTGTCACGATCCTGCGGTCCGGGGCGTTGCCCGCGCCGGTGAACATCATTCAGGAACGCACCGTGGGGCCCAGTCTCGGAGCGGAGTCGATCCGGGCGGGACTGATCTCGATTGTTGTCGGGTTCCTGCTGGTCGTGCTCTTCATGATCATGTACTACCACACGGCGGGCGTGGTGGCCGATATCGCCCTGCTGCTCAACCTGATCATGATCCTCGGCATTCTGGCTGGATTCGGGGCCACCCTCACGCTGCCGGGCATTGCCGGAATTGTGCTCACCATCGGAATGGCGGTGGACGCCAACGTGCTCATCTTTGATCGGATACGGGAGGAGCAGGCCACGGGCAAAACCCTGCGGTCGTCTATCTCCGACGGATACGATCATTCCCTGAGCGCCATTCTCGACGCCAACATCACGACGTTCTTCATGGGCGTGATTCTCTACTCCTTCGGGGTGGGGCCGGTGCAAGGATTTGCCGTCACCCTCATGGCCGGCATTCTCTCGTCGCTCTTTACGGCGATTATCGTGACTCGCCTCATCTTCGACTACATGGTCGAGGAACGCCGGATGGACGTGAGCTACGGCTAAGCATGCATTCGCTTCGACTGCGGGGCGCCCGCGCCCGTTACTAGTTGACACCAAGGAATTTCGGAAGATTATGCGTCTGTTCGAAAACGCCGACTACCGTTTGATTTCGCGTCGCCAACTCGGCTACGTGATTTCGGGAACCCTTTTGACAATTAGTATTCTGTCGCTGCTGGTGAGAGGGCTTGCTCTGGGCATTGACTTCCGGGGCGGGTTTGAGTTCGTCGTCGGCAACACGCAGAATCTGAATGCCGTCGAGGTGCGGTCCGCGTTGACAGGGCCCCTCGGCGACCAGCCCGAAGTGAAGACGTACGGGGACGAGAGCCTGCTCGTCCGGACTTCCGTACAGGGAGAAGAGACCAATACCAATAAGGTACAGAACCTCATTCTCTCCACCATTCGCACGGAGTTTTCGGGCACTGAGCCCACCATCGAGAAGACGAGTGTGGTGGGACCGCGCTTTGCCGAGGACCTAAAGCAGGGAGCGATCTACGCGGTGTTTGGAGCGCTTGCGGTGATTTTTCTCTACATCCTGATCCGGTTTGAGTGGCGGTATAGCGTTGGGGCCGTCGCGGCGCTCATCCATGACGTCACCATCACGCTCGGCATCTTCTCGCTTTTTGCCGGGGTGTTGCCCTTTTCGCTGCAGATCGATCAGGGCATCATCGCGGCGTTCCTCACGATTGTGGGATACTCTCTAAACGACACCGTGGTGGTCTTTGACCGGGTGCGCGAATACGTGAACTTGTTTAAGACCGAGTCCTTTACGGAAATCGTCAACAAGTCCATCAACGCGACGCTCAGCCGGACGATCGTCACGTCGGTGACCACGTTGATCGTTGTGACGGTGCTGTTTATTTTCGGGAGCCAGGTTCTGCGCGGATTTTCCTTTGCCCTGATCATTGGGGTGATTATTGGGACGTATTCCTCGGTGTTCGTCGCCTCTCCAACGGTTGTGGAGTTGAACCGTCGTCTTGAGGAGCAGCCTGCGTAGCCCCCGAACAACGCCCGGAGGGGCGGTACGACGGCCTCGCCTGTCCGCAGCGGTGAGAGCATCTCGTTGCGCCCTGTGGAAGGAACAGAACGACGGGAGGTGTTTTGGGCGTCTCGTGTGTCGAAGTCGATCCGATCATCTTAGGAGTGGACTGGGCAGTTTTTGCCCGAGATCCGATCGTCGGAGTCGATAGGGAGGGGCCTGGTTGGGCTCGCTTGCCGTAATGGCTTCGCGGTCGGTTGTAGCGTCCGGCCCAGGGGGAGGCATCACTGGGTGGACCTACGCTCGTTTCGTTTATAAATCAACGCTGAATGCAATGCCGGTATCTATCGTCATCGGAAGCCAGTGGGGGGATGAGGGGAAGGGGAAGATTACCGATCTCATGAGCCCGGAGGTTGACGTTGTTGCCCGTTATCAGGGCGGAGCCAACGCTGGGCATACCATCGTGTGGGAGGACGACGAGGGCAAAGATGAGGAATTTGTGCTCCATCTCGTGCCCAGTGGCATCTTCCACGACAACGTCACGTGCGTGATTGGGAACGGGGTTGTCCTCGATCCGAAAGCGGTGCTGGAGGAGATCGAGAAGATTCGATCGCTGGGCATTGACGTGGAGGAGCGGCTCAAAATTTCCCACAATGCCCACCTCATCATGCCGTACCACAAGGCGATCGAGGAGGCGCAGGAGGAAGAACGAGCCTCGGCCTCCGACGATGACGAAATTGGGACGACCGGACGCGGCATTGGCCCGGCCTACACCGACAAGTTTGCGCGGTCCGGCATTCGCGTGGTGGACCTTTTGGATCGCGACGTGCTCCGACAGAAGCTGCGTCGATCGATTGAGGAGAAGAATGCCATCCTGCGGGACATCTACGATGCGGAAGCGCTCGACGTGGATCGGATTGTAGAGGAATACGTCGAATTCGATCAGAAGATTGACCCGTACGTAACCGACACGTCCAAGTATCTGGGCGGGCGGCTCGATGCGGGCGATCACGTGCTTGCGGAGGGAGCGCAGGGGTCGCTTCTGGATGTCGACTTCGGCAGCTATCCGTACGTGACCTCCAGCCATCCCACCGCCGGCGGATGCTGCACGGGGCTCGGCGTTCCGCCCACGGAGGTGGAGCGGGTGCTGGGCATCGCAAAGGCATATTGTACGCGGGTCGGCAACGGGCCTTTCCCGACGGAGCTCGACAACGAGGCCGGCGAGGAACTGCGCGAGAAGGGCGGCGAATTCGGGGCGACGACCGGACGGCCTCGTCGATGCGGGTGGCTCGATCTGGTGGCCCTGCGCTACACGAGTATGATCAACGGGTTTAGCGACCTGGCGATCACGAAGCTGGACGTGCTTTCGGGGATGGATGAGCTCAAGGTGTGTACGCAGTATCGGTACGACGGCAAGAAGACCCGCCGTTTCCCGAGTGAGGCGCAGACCCTCGAACGGGTGGAGCCGCTGTACGAGACGCTGCCGGGCTGGTCCGAAGACATTACGGGTGTTCGCGACTTCCACGAGCTTCCGACGAATGCAAAGGACTATCTTGCCTTCATCTCGGAGTATCTTGACGCTGAGGTGGGCATGGTGTCGAACGGACCGCGTCGCGACCAGATCATTTCCGACGTGGGCACGCTCACGGCGGCCTAGCGTGGAAACCGGTTCGGCTGCGGAGCGTGGGCGACGATCGTAGGGAGAGTCAGAACGGGCGATGGCGGCTCACCTGCTCGTTTCTTTTCCGATTGAGCCGGAATGTGCGTACGTGTGGGCGTCTGGAACGGGGAGGAAAGGATGCACAAGAGGCGCTTGCGCAGGAGAAGGCCGGGGCTGCTACGCCTGCGTCCACTGAGAACGGTGGGCACTGGGGGGAGAGGGAAAACACCGCATCGGTAGGTGGATCGGTATGACTGTGCGTCTCCATGAAAACCTATCGCTGGTCCGTTCGACTCAAGCTTGGACTCATCGTCCTGGCGGTCATTATCGCCGTAGCGTCGTTGTTGTACACGCGGCGTCTTGTGGATCGGCTCCGTGAGCGCGAGCAGGCCATCATTCAACTCTGGGCGGATGCACAGGCTGAACTCGTCAAGGCCCAGCGGCAGTCCATTAATCCGCACCTCAGCACCCTTCAGGATCTTGAGCAGTACCTGAGTCGACTTGAGGGCGATCAGCGGGCATCCCCCCCGGACCCGGAAGCGCTCGCCCGTTACCGCGAGGCGGTTCAGTGGGCGAAGTCAATGCCGCCGACGAATGAGGTCAACTTCATTCTCAACAACATCGTTGAGCCCAATCCTTTCCGGATCCCGGCGATTATAACGGACTCGACAGGGCGTCGGCCTCGGTTTTGGCGCAACGTCGGTGTTCCGGACTCCCTGCCGAACGCCCCGTCGGATTCGCTGGAGGCGGTTGAAGATCTGCGGGCGCGCATCGATGAGATGCGGTCGACCTACGATCCTATACCCATTCGGGTCGATGTGTCGGGGGGAGGCGGTCCGATGTCACTCGGGGACAAGCGGAAGTTCACCCAGTATCTCTACTACGACGAGTCCCAGCTCGTCCAGGAGCTCCGCATCTTTCCCTGGTTTCAGCTCCTCTTCGTCGGGCTCTTCATCATGGTCGGATACCTGGGGTTTTCCTACATCCGGCGGAGCGAGCAGAGCAGTTTATGGATGGGGATGGCCCGCGAGGCGGCCCATCAGCTCGGGACGCCGTTATCGAGCCTGATGGGATGGATTCAAATGCTGCGGTCGGCCGATCTCGACGACGAGCGTCGGAAGGAGACCCTTGATGAGGTTGAGAACGACGTGGAGCGACTCCAGCGCATTGCGGATCGGTTTTCCGACATTGGGTCGCAACCCAAGCTGGAGCAGCAAAATCTCGTTCCCATTGTGATGCAGACCGCCTCTTATATTCGGCGGCGCCTTCCCCACCGGGGCCAGGAGGTGGAGCTCACGGTCGATCTGCCGTCGGTTCTGGAGGTGCGTGTGAATCAGGAGCTCTTTGCCTGGGTGCTGGAGAATCTCCTCAAGAATGCACTTGATGCAATTGAAGAGGAGAAGGGACGGATTGCGGTGACGGGCGGACAAGAAGAGGGGCGGGTGTACGTGGAGGTGGCGGATACCGGGGCCGGGATTCGTCGGCATCAGTGGGGCAACGTCTTTCGACCGGGCTTTAGCACCAAGCAGCGGGGATGGGGGCTGGGCCTCAGTCTTGCCCGACGCGTCGTGGAAACGTATCACGACGGCGCGCTTGAGCTAAAGAGCTCAACGGTTGGGGAAGGGTCTGTCTTCCGCATTGAGCTCCCAACGTAGGCCGCGGAGCCCGATGCCCTCATTGCTGGATGCGGGTCCGGAGTGGGGGAGTAGTTGCGTGCGGGGCGACCACAACAAAGATGTCGTCCCGGTGTCGCCAGAGGACCGCGCTATGGTCGGCATGTTGGCGGGCGAGGAGGGTGTCGGGCGCAGCCAGTTTCGTACGGAGGGAGGGGGCAAGGACCGCCCGGTTCCCCGACTGGTCGAGGAGGGCGTAGTTGAACGCGTACGCTGCGATCCGGTGGTTGCTGTCGTCGTCGGCATACAGGAGCACCGGTACGGTGCTACTGTCGGACAGCGGCACGTGTCCGACGCCCTGAAGGGAGGCCTCCGTTATGGTCGGAACGGCAACCTGCCGGTTCCAGGTGCGCTGGATGTAGGCGGCGGCTTCGGACGGAGACGTCGTTGGGTGGGTCGGGGCTACGTCCGGGGCGCTGCGGACGGACAGATCCACGACGCTCGTGGAGGACGACGCGGGCTCGGGGGCGAAGAAAGAGAAGTTGCCGAGGCCGACGACGAACAGGAGGGCGACGACGGCGAGGACGGCAAGTCCCCGGTACGAGTTCATCCACCGTCGAAGAAGGCGCGTCCCCTCGGAGAGGCGTTCTGTGGGCAGAGACAGGGAGCGGGACGAGACGTCGTTCTCGACACGATTCGAGGCCAGGATGTCTGCCACGTCCGACTGGATTGAAGGGGGAGTGGGTTGAAACCGATCTGTGAGGAACGCGTGGAGGTGGACCCGGAGGGCGTCGTCGGGGAGCGCCATGTCAAAGAGCATCCGTTCCGGTCCCGTGAGCACGTCTCGGAGCGACGCTCGCAGAGTCGAATGGGCGCGGTCGCGCAACGAGGCGGCTTCGGCGGTTGTCGTGTCAAGGGCAGTCGAAAGGAGCGCGTCGGGGGTGTCGGTGAGTGCATCGATGGTCAGAATGAGTCGCTCGCGAAGTGCACAGGAGGCGAAGGCAACCGGCAGCTTATCTCGGGCGACCTGCTCGGCAATGTCGCGTCGGAAGGCGTCGCCGGTGCCCGTCGTGTCGGATGCAGACGTGGGGATGTCCGATTCTGGGGACTCGTTGCGGGCGTCGATGAGGAGGCGGACCAGCCACTCTCGCTCATTGGAGGGACGATCCGACGGTGGAACGGCGGCGGCCTGCTCGTAGGTGCGGTGCAGCAGGGCGTCGGCCTCCTTCGGACCCACAAGCACCTGGGCCAGCGGATAGAGCACGTGGACGTATTGGGCGAGGGCGGATGACTCGGACGCGGAAAACGACATGAGAGGCAAAGACAATCGCAAAAAGCGACTGGAGTACGAGGGGCAGTTGCACATTACCCCCAGACGGAACGATGAAGATGCCCCGACCCGTCTTGGTGGGTGGAGGAAGCCGGTCCCTACCGAGGAAGGGGGCGGTCCTCCAAAGACCGCTGAATGCACCGGATCGTGTGTTCTCTTCCCCGTTTGCCAACAGCGCAGTCCCGGTCGGCGGAGGGCATTACGCGGAAGGATCAAAGGTGAGTTTGACGGTATCGCCCTTCCGAATGTTGAGTCGCTCGGCTGCGTTCCCGCCGTTCACGGCGACCTCCAGGAAACCGGTGCTCCCGAATAGCAGGAGGGGGTCTTCCTCCGGTACGTCGCCGTAGGTGGACTGAATGGACTCCAGCGCCGTGCTGCCCACGTAGGCTTTGAGGTCCGGGAGAACCTCGGGCGAGACGGAGGAGGCGTCCAGGTCGAGGGCCGTGACGAGGGTCTCCCACCGAATGTTCGTAATGCAGTTGCCAAAGTGGTCCACGTGCAGCACCCAGCCCTGCACCGTTTGGGGACCGGTGGTCGGACGCGCCCAGCGAAGCGACTCCAGGGCGTCGATGGGGGAGCCCAGGTCGTCGAGGGGGCGACCGGCGGCGAGGTGAGCGGCGGCGGGGGCAAAAATGTCGCGCCCGTGAAAGGTGCTGCTTGGCGAGGACGTACGCCAGGCATCTGGATTATCGAGTTCAACCATCGCATCCGGGGACTCCCCATCGAAGACGAGCGGAAAGACGCCGTTGTCCGGTCCCACGAACCAGTGGCCGTCCCGTTGCACGGCTACGGCCCGTCGGTCGGTGCCCACACCAGGATCAACGACCACGAGATGAACGGTGTCTTCGGGAAAGTATGGCTGCGTCGCCTTCAGCACAAACGCCGACTCCATGACGGCCTGTGGACTGATTGCGTGGGTCACGTCCACGAGTTGAGCCTCCGGGGCAATGGACAGCATCGCCCCTTTCATGGCGGGCACGTACGCGTCTTCCGTTCCGAAGTCCGTGGTAAGGGTAATGATGGAGGAATGCGCGCTCATGCGGGGAGGGAACGTCGATGAAAGAGAGTGCAGCTCACTAAAGCTACAAATCCTGAGACTCGAATCACAGGCCTTGCCGTCGCCTTTAAGGACAACAGAAACTTATTTCCCGACAGACGAGAGTAGGCCTCTGGTCACCATCCTCTGAATTGCCCTGCCGGATCCGCGAAAACGGTGTCCGATCAGCAATGACTGCATCCGACTCCACGCCGTCTCATCACTCTTCGATTGAGGGGCAGTCTGCCAGCGCCCGTCATCGGGAGGCTGTGGATCAATTTGTCGAGTTCTGGGGCACGATGGCATCGAGCTGGGGCATCAACCGTGCGATGGCGAAGGTGTATGCGCTGCTCTACTGTGCCGAGCACCCGCTCAATACCGACCAAATCATGGAGCGGCTCCAGATTAGCCGAGGCAGCGCCAACATGAATCTGCGTGCGCTTGTGGACTGGGAACTGGCCGAGAAGACGTCGGTGGCGGATTCCCGCAAGGACCATTACGAGGCGGAGAAGGACGTGTGGCAGGTTACGGCGCGCATCATTGAGGAGCGGGAGCGACAGGAAGTGCAGCCGGTCCGGGAGCATCTCCAGTCGGTGGCCGATCACCTAGTGCCGGAGGGAGAAGTTTTGCAAGACCGCCCGGAGGCGGACCAGCGGTTGCATGACCGTCTGGAACGGCTCCTTGAGTTGATGGATGTCTTCGAGCGCGTGACGGAAGCGCTGTTGCCGCTCGTGAAACGAGAAAATGAGCCCCTTCTGCGTCGGCTCATCGACCTTGCGCGGTCCCTCGACCAGGCGGGGCCGACCGACGATGACACGGACGCGTCGAGCCGGTAAGTCGGAGCCGAAGGTCCCTACCAGTCCGTGAATAATACCAACTCCGCAGCCGTACTCGTACGCCGCCGAACTCGTTCGGCAGCTCCGTTGGGTATGTGAGCAATGTCCCGACTTGGCATCCCGACGGCTGTCGGGATTGCCTTTGTCGGGGTATGTGCGTGAGGGCCAAGTGCTTGCACCCATGCTTTTACATCTGAACCCCCGAACTTTGTAACCGGATTTGGTATAAGTTTCTAGGGAGCGGTTTCGTGCATAACTGGGCACGGTCTTCACCAGATTGAAGAAAGCCGTTTACGTACGTTCTCACGGATCGGCATGTCTACACCGAATGACATCGGCGACCGCGGGGAGGACCGGGCCGCGTCGTTCCTCCGGGACGCCGGGTACCGGATCCTTGAGCGCAACTATCGCTTCGGCCGCAACGAGGTGGATCTCATCTGCTACGATCCCCGCGAGGAGGGCGAGCTCGTCTTCGTGGAGGTCAAGACGCGGACGGGGACGGGATTCGGTCCGCCGGCGGCGTCCGTGACGGCCGACAAGCAACGGGTGCTGTCGGAGGTGGCGCAGGCGTACCTGTACGAACAAGACTGGGAGGGGGCTCCGGCTCGGTTCGACGTGGTCGGCATTCTGCTGACCGGCGGCGAGCCCGAGGTGAGACACTACAAAAATGCCTTTCTTCCCAGATGAGGGGCTATCGGGCGTTTCGGATGGCGTCGACGGTGGTCGGGTCTTCGAGGCTGGACGTATCGCCCAGCTCCTCGTCCAGATAGGCGGCCCGGATGACGCGGCGCATGACCTTGGCGTTGCGCGTCTTGGGGAGGGCATCGACGAAGAGGACCTCGCGCGGCTTCAAGGGCTTGCCCATGGCCTCCACGACCTCATGCATGATCTCGTCGCGAAGGGCATCGTCGGCCTCTCGGTCGGGGCGCAGGACGACGAACGCCACGATTTCAGAGCCTTTCACGTCGTGTGGGACGCCCACGGCCGCGCTCTCGGCGACGGCGTCGTGGGCATTGAGCAGGGCCTCGATCTCGGCGGGGCCGATGCGCTTGCCGGCGACGTTGATGGTGTCGTCGGAGCGGCCGAGGATGTACCAGAGGCCGTCGTCGTCGACCGCCGCGAAGTCGCCGTGGACCCACACGTCCTCGAATCGGCTCCAGTATGTGTCGTGATAGCGATCGTCGTCGCCCCAAAAGCCGCGGGTCATGCCCATCCAGGGCGACCGCAGCACGAGTTCGCCCACCTCCCCGCGGACGGAGTGGCCCTCGGCGTCGACCACGTCGGCGTCCATCCCGGGAACGGGACCGGAGAAGGCAGCGGGCTTGAGCGGCTCCAGGAAATTGCCGCAGAGGATGCCGCCGGACATCTCGGTGCCGC
>CAYOWD010000034.1:0-21719 GCA_964407535.1 uncultured Salinivenus sp.
AGAACGGTTCTTCCTCCTCCCGTCCGTACGCAAAATTAGCGTTGACACTGCAGTATGCTCCGCGTACGTACTTGCAAACATACACCCCGACAGAAAGCCACCCACAAAGTGCAACAGCTGCAGATGTTTGGCGGCTTACTTGTTCAATGTTAAACAGTTGAAGTATAAAAAGAAATGCGCCGAGTCATAAGTAGAGTTTTAGTTAAAATAAAATTAAATATTATATGTAAGTTTCGTATAATTTGAGCTGGAGGTAACTTAGTGCGCACTATTACGTAGTAAAGCCGCGCGTACTCGAAGCGAGACTTAAAAGCGTATTATGCAAAGCTTATTTTAAAACAATGCTTTTGGAGGTCTTTTGAGGAGACAGTGATGTCTGGGGGGAGCACAGATATCTACGTAGCTGAGCGATTTCGGGGAATACGGTCGGCAGATTCAGGAGCGCTTGCAAATTCGCACCTTCGTGCTCGTCACCTCAAGTCTCGACGAGATAGCGGTATAATTGCATTGTGAAGGCGAGTTGGGGTCAGTTGGTCGGTAAAGCGGGTTCTGCCTCGGACTGACGTTGATCCGCTCTGGCCGAAGAAAATCGAATCCATCCGTTCTGCCCGAACGGTGGGGCCGCTAGCATGGACGGGAATCCACTCATCGATCCCTTTCACAGTCTGCATTTGAAGTGAGCATGTCTCCGATTACGCACCGTCGTATTCTGAGTACGAGAGTGGACGCAACGACCTACAGTGACGCCACCCAACGCATCACAGGCTGGGCGGAAGCAGGAGAGTCGCGCTACGTATGCATCACAAACGTGCACGGTGTTATCGAAGCCCATACACATCCGGGGCTCCGTCCCGTCTGGAACGAGTCAGACTTGAATACGCCGGACGGCAAGCCGCTCGTTTGGGGATTGCGGGCCCTCGGCATTTCGGACGCCGAGCGCGTCTACGGGCCCGATTTGACGCTTCATGTCTGTCGAGCGGCCGCTGAAGAAGGAATCCCAATTGGACTGTACGGCGGGACTCCGGAGACGCTCGACGACTTCTCCTCGTTTCTTGGACGGCAGTTTCCAGGGATTGACGTCGCCTGTGAGATTTCCCCTCCGTTTCGTCCGCTCACCGATGAAGAAGACGAGGAGTACGTGCGCCAAATTACGAATTCCGGGGCTCGCATTTTACTGGTCGGCATCGGGTGTCCCAAGCAGGAAAAGTGGATGGCCGCCCACAAGGATCGTCTCCAAACAGTCATGATCGGGGTGGGGGCTGCTTTCGACTTCCACGCGGGACATGTGCCCCAGGCCCCGAACTGGATGCAAAAAGGGGGAATGGAATGGCTGTTCCGGTTGTGCTCGGAGCCGCGTCGGCTCTGGAGTCGCTATTCGCGCATTGTTCCTCGCTTTATCGGCAGTTTCGGCAAGCAACTGGCACAGCACCGCCTTTCGAAGTTGCAAGAGTTCCTTTCGAAAACGGCCCACACGGACGTTTCGAAGAAGTGAGCCACTCTGAAGGCTCCACGGACTGTCCTCATGCCGGTCATCGGGCCGTGCCGGAGGACGCGTAGTCATCGATCTTTGTGAACTTCATCACCAACGTCTCACGAAGTTATGAAAAGAGTTCTTGTCACCGGGGCCGGAGGGTTTATCGGCCACCATCTCGTTTCCTTTCTCAAGGACAAAGGCTATTGGGTTCGCGGCGTCGACGTGAAGCGTCCGCAGTTTGAGCCGACTGAAGCCGACGAGTTTCGGCTTTTGGACCTGCGTCGATGGGCAAATTGCCTGGAAGCCACCCAGGGGATCGACGATGTGTACGCCCTTGCGGCCGATATGGGAGGTATGGGGTTTATCTCCGAAAACCACGCCGCGATTTTGCACAACAATATTCTCATTAACACCCACACTCTTGAGGCGGCTCGGAGCAACGGCGCCGAGCGGTACCTTTACACCTCCAGTGCCTGCGTGTATCCGGAGCATTTGCAGTCGGATGCCGATGTGACGGCCTTGCAGGAGGAGGATGCCTATCCCGCGGCCCCGCAGGACGCCTACGGATGGGAAAAGCTCATCACTGAGCGCCTGAACCAGCACTACCATGACGACCATGGGCTCGACACGCGCATTGTGCGCTTCCACAACGTGTACGGGCCCCTTGGCACCTGGGAGGGCGGGCGTGAGAAGGCCCCGGCCGCGCTCTGCCGCAAGGCCGCCGAAGCGAAGCTCTCCGGCGAGCGAGAAGTCGAAATTTGGGGCGACGGAGAGCAGACGCGCTCATTCTGCTACATCGACGACTGCATCGAGGGCATTTACCGTCTCATGGAGTCCGGCTACAACGAACCGTTGAACCTGGGCCGTGATCGCATGGTGACGATCAATAAGCTCGTAGACATCATTGGCGAGGCGGCCGGTCTCGATGTCAAAAAGAAACACGTGGAGGGACCGCAGGGCGTGCGCGGGCGCAACTCCGATAACACGCGCTTGAAGGAGGTGCTGGAATGGGAACCGGGGACGCCTCTTGAGGAGGGCATTGCCCGCACGTACGATTGGATCGAAGATCAGGTGCGCGCGAAGCGCAATGGGACCCTCCAGGAGTCCGCCGTGCCCCAGGGCGAGGCGGATCCGCAGCCTGCAGCACGAGAGCCTGTCTCGTAGAGAGACATCTGGTAGGGGTGCGGTTTCCTTCGGAATAAGTGTAGCTATCGTATGCTTGGCGGAGTGGAAAACGGTCCGTTCGTAAAGCAACCGCCAGCGCTCCTGCAGGACGAGGACGCGTCGGCGAAGATTCGCGAACCGGCGATCTCCTACCTGTGGCGTCGCGTCCAAAACGGGATGTGTCTGGCGCTCGGCGACGCCGTTGCGCTGGCGGGAAGCTTGCTGCTGGCCGACATCCTTTGCCTCCGATTCGTGAGCCTGAATATGATGGGCGTGCTGACGTGGATCGGGGTCCTACTTCCGATCTGGTGGACGGTTGCTCTCTGGAAGAGGCTCTTACCGGGGTGGGGATATGGCCCGGAAGAGGAGCTCAGGCGCATCGTACGTCTGTTGGGGGGCATCTATGGCGGGTTGGGCGTTTCGCTTTTTGTCGCAGGCCAGAGGCCGCTCCTTAGCCTCCTGGTGCCGGGGCTGGCGTTCCTTATCAGCCTGTGGGCGGTTCCGTATGCCCGCATACTGGTGCGACGGCTGCTCATTGCCTTTGGACGGTGGGGAGTCCCCGTTGCCGTGTACGGCACCGGGAAGATGGGACGACGCATCGTGCGGCTGTTGCGACAAGAGAAGGGACTCGGTTATGATCCCGTCGTGATGTACGGCGACGACCCGAAACATTGGGGCGGGGGCGTGAAGGACGTGCAGGTGCTGGGAAGCGCCGACCTCGTGATGCCGCACGTCCCGGTTGCCGTGCTGGCCATGCCCGATGTGGGCCCCGATCGGCTTCAGCGGCTGCTAGACGGGCCGCTTGATCATTACCGCTCCCGACTCGTCATTCCCGCGTCCTGCACGGCGCCGTTCCCGTGGGTGCGTCCCTGCGACCTGGGCGGCGTATTGGGGCTGGAAGTGCAGCACAATCTTTCCAGCCTCCAGTCACGCGTGCTCAAGCGCGCCATGGACCTCCTACTTGTGGGGGTCACCGCTCCGCTATGGGTTCCTCTCTGCGCTGTGCTGGCCCTTCTCATCTGGTGGGAAGATGGAGCCAGTCCGTTCTTTATTCAGGAACGAATTGGAGCAGATGGGGAGACCATCCGGACGATCAAGTTTCGCACCATGGTGCCCAACGCCGAGGCGGTACTCCAGAAGAAACTGGACGAGGATGAGGAGTTGCGCCGAGAGTGGGAAAACTCCTACAAGCTCAAGGACGATCCACGCATTACGCGCATTGGGAGTCTGTTGCGCCGCTCCAGTCTCGACGAGCTCCCGCAGCTCTGGAATGTCCTGCGGGGGGAGATGTCGCTCGTGGGGCCGCGCCCGCTTCCGGATTATCATCACGAGACGCTTGCCGAACATGCCGCTGAGCTCCGCGAGCGCGTCCGTCCGGGCCTTACGGGCCTGTGGCAGATCGCGGGGCGCAGCGATGCCGGCACGGATGGGATTGAGACGTACGATCCCTACTACGTGCGCAACTGGTCGCTCTGGCTTGATGCTGTGATTCTGGTTCGCACCCTGCGGTCCGTAATAAGAGGAAAGGGGGCCTACTGAGGAATAAGTGGAGAACGATGACCAGCGGGTTTACAACGTGTCGCATTCTGATATGAGCGACCATTCTTATCATCAACCTTCCCATTTCTCCGACGGTATGAATCCATCCCAGTCGGCTGGCTCCGGGGGACCGGTGCAGGAGCAAAGAAGAGAACTGGGGCAAGACTGGGGAATAAAGGCGTCCGTGCGCGAGGTAAAGAAGATCCTGTGGCGCCACAAGTGGGCCATTCTTCTCATCACCCTGGTCGTGTCCGGCCTTGTCGGCAGCTATGTTTACCTTTCGGCTCCGGACTACGAGTCGTACACCCTCCTGATGGTTGAGGAGCCGCCGCGACAGGAAGGCGAGCAGAGCCCACTCCGCAGCGGGCGTCTTGGCACCCTCCACCGGGGCGATTACAAGATGAGAGACCAGGCGCTGGTTTTGAAGCAGTCCCTTCCGATTGCCGAGGCAACGGTTCGGCGCCTACGAGAGGCGCGCGACCAAATTGACGGGCCGGTGACGGCGCTTCAGACGAAGGGCGAGCAGGACACGGAGCTGACGGACCTGGCCAAGCGCCTTCAGGCAAAATACGTATCGGCGCGGCGCGAGGACATTCGGGGCGGAAACGCGCTTCGCGTGACCGCTACCAGCACCAACCCTCAGGAAGCTGCGTTCATTGCCAATGCCTACGCCGAAGAATACATTAACCACGTTCGGGAATCCAATCGACGCCGTATCACGTCGGCTCGATCTTTTCTGGAGCACCAACGTGCCCGATACGAGAAGAAGCTCCAAGACCTTGAGACAAAGATTCAGCAGTACCAGAGCCGGACGGGAGCGACCGCCTTGGACGAGAAGACCCGCCAGCGGATCAAACAGCGCGCCGAGCTGGAAGCCCGAATTGCGGAAGCACGCGTGGAGCGCAAACGGGCCCGGGCGGCACTGGAGTCCGTCCGAGGAGAACTTGAGAAGATTCGTCCGAACCTAGTTGAGCGTGTTGCGAGCGGGGTCAACGAGAACATCAGTCGGGTGCAGGATCGCATCGCTGAGCTGGAAGGACGGCTGGAGCGGATGTACGTGAAAAATCCGGACCTGCGCAAGAGCGGATCGCAGCACGAAGACATTGCCAAGATCAAGAACGAACTCGAGAAACTTCGCAAGCGTGCCAGACGGCTCACGGAGCAGTACGTCGACGAAATGATGGCGGTCGGGGGCACGGATCCGTTTCAGGCAGGGGGAGGGGCGTCGATGACGTATGTGACGAAGCTCAAGCGGGAGGCGGCCGAGCACCGTGTGCGTCTCAGCGGGGCAACGGCGAAAGTCAAGGCCCTTCAGGCGGAGCTCGACGAGATTGATACGAGTTTACAAGCCATGCCGAAGAAGTCCACGCGGCTGGCTCGTCTGCAGCGCCAGCGAGCGACCGCCGAGGAAGTCTACACCACGCTCACTGACCAGCTCCAAGAGGTGCGATTGGCTGATGAGGCGACGATTGCTCCGGCCGAGGTGGTGCGTCCGGCGCTGGTTCCGGAGAGCCCGGTGTTGCCGCGCACCTTGATCGTGGTAGCGGGGATTCTGCTGGGGCTTTCCCTGGGAGTCATCGTGGCGGTTATACGCTACAAAATCGACTCTCGGCTCTACACGCCCGAGGATCTTCAACAGCACAACTTCCGCCCGGCGGGGGTCGTGCCGGAATGGCAGCGGAGAGGGGAGCGCAGACGCCTTCTTCCCAGTGCGCATAGCGCGGATGCGGAACGCGATCCCCGTTCCGAATCGACGGTCCTTGCGTCTCGGGAGGATGCAACAGCGGCATCCGAGGCCTACCGACGCCTCTACGTGAACGTCCAATCGGCGACGTCCCGCGAGGCACAGGGCACGACGGTGCTGGTCACCAGTCCCGAGCCTGGGGTGGGTAAGAGCACAACCGCGCTGAACCTGGCTGCGGCTGCCGCCCGCAGCGGACGCCGTACGCTGCTGGTGGATGCCGACCTGTGTAAGCCGCAGATCCGAACGGGAGCCGTCGAGGCGCTATCGTTGACGGAATTCTTGGACGATCCTGTCCGGGGGACTGAGCACTTTACCACCTCTGTCGAGAATCTCTATGTCATTCCCCTTCGCGAATGGCTTGAAGATCCGGAAGAGGTGCTGAGGGCGCCGGAGATGGAACGCTTTATCGACTGTCTCTGCACACGCTTCGACCTCATCATTTTCGACACGCCTCCTGTCCTGGCCATGGCCGATGCGACTTTTCTTGCCCCCGAATGCGACGCCACACTCGTTGTGGCCCAGGCCGGAAAGACGGAGGTGGAGGAGTTGGGCCAGGCGACGACGGAGCTGCGCGACGCTCACGCCGAGGTGGTCGGTACCGTTCTGAATCGGTTCAATCCGTCTGAGCCCTCCAGCTACACCTCACGATACGAGTACCAGGACTACTACAGCAACGGCCGTCACGACGTCGACACGTAAGAGAGTGCACATCGGACGACCACTTTTCCTCATTTCCGCAGACACGTCCAACATTCTCGATACGAACATGAAACTGAGTTTGTCTTTCAATAAAATGAAATCGATTCGCCTCTATGGGTGGGTTCTTCCGGTTCTCTTGGCGGTGACATCGGGGATGGTGACCGATGGGCGAGCGCAGGACTACGGCCAGGTGGAAGAGACCGACACCAACATTGGCTCGTACTTCTTCTTGATGGAGCCGGGAAAGGCGACCATCGGGGTAAAGGTGTTGGGCACCGTTCGGAATCCGGGACTCTATCGGCTGAAGGAGGGAACCGACCTCGGCCAGCTCCTTGCCCTTTCCGGCGGTCCTGTCATGGACGTGCGTCAGGAGGAGCGGAATCGCGAAACGACCATCCGGCTCTTCCGGCCGGAGGAGAACGGACGCAAGCTCATCTTTGAGGAGGACTTTGAGGGGAGCATTACCACCCAATCGGCTGCGTACCCTGATCTTCAGAATGGGGACGTGATGACTGTAGAGGTCGTCGAAGACCGGCAATTCGAATGGCGGGACGCGTTGACGATCATATCGGCAAGCGGCAGTCTTGCCATTGCCATTGCCCAGTTCGTCGTCAATTAGCGGGGAGCCAGGGAACTCAATCGGCGTAATTGCCCGTGGGTGCCTTCTTGAATCGCAGGTTTTTTTTGAGTAGAACACTGAGATACATGGATATTCTCGTTACAGGAACGGATGGATACATTGGCGCGCGGCTGGTGCCTACGCTGGTTGAGCAGGGGCACACGGTGACGGGACTGGATGCCGGATTTTACCGGGATGGGTGGCTCTACGACGACGGAGCGCCCCGTCCGCTGGACGACAAATTGCAGAAAGATGTGCGCAATGTGACCGCGGAAGATGTGAAGGGGATCGATGCGGTTGTGCATCTGGCTGAACTGTCGAACGATCCGTTGGGGCAGCACGACGAAGAGAACACGTATGCGATTAATCACCGCGCCTCCGTTCGGCTAGCGGAGCTCTGTAAAGCGCAGGGGATCGAGCGGTTCGTTTACACCTCCTCCTGTAGCATATACGGGGCGCAGGACGCTGACGCTTTGAAGACCGAAACCGACACCATCGATCCCCAGACGGCCTATGCGCACTGCAAGGCGCTTGTCGAGCGGGACGTGTCAACACTGGCCGACGGGTCGTTTTCGCCGACCTTTCTGCGAAATGCGACCGCGTACGGCCCCTCCCCCCGAATGCGATTCGACATCGTGTTGAACAACCTGGCCGGTCTGGCCTGGACGACGGGCGAACTTCGGCTCACCAGCGACGGCACCCCCTGGCGTCCCCTCGTACACGTCCAGGACATCTGCAAGGCCATTGCCTGTACCCTGGAGGCGCCCCGCTCGGTCGTTCACAATGAGGTGTTCAACGTCGGAGACACGAGCGAAAATTATCAGATCCGCGAGATTGCGGAATTCGTCGCCGACGTGCTTCCCGATTGTCCGATGAGCACCAGCCCTACCAATCCCGATAGCCGCAGCTACCGCGTGTCGTTCGAGAAGATTCAGTCGCAACTGCCCGGTTTTGAGTGTGAGCACACCGTCCGGGACGGCGCCGAAGAGCTTATTCGTCTATTCGACCGCATTTCGTTGTCGCGTGAGACCTTCGAGTTTAGGGCCTTTACGCGCCTGAAGCAGTTGAAGCACTTAATCGATACTGGACAAATCGGGGAGCGGTTTTTCTGGAAGGAGTCCAGCTATGCCTAGAAGTCGCCTCGCGACGTGTCTTCTCACCCTATACTTCAGTCATGACTTCTGAACAAGACGACGTACTTGATCAACGGAATGCTCAGTCGGAGAAGGCCGCCTCCCAACGGGAGGCGGCCGGATCGCTGCCGGATGAGCGTCCTGTCGAGGGGCTTCAGTGTCGGTTCTGCGACGCGCCGCTCCGATACGTCTTTGTGGATCTCGGAAGCTCGCCGCTCTGTGAGAGCTACGTTCCGGAGACGGCGTGGAACGAGAAAGAGGACTTTTACCCGCTCTGCACGTATGTGTGCGAGGAGTGCTTTTTGGTTCAGCTCGACACGTACGTGTCGCCGGACACCATTTTTTCGGAGTACGCCTACTTCTCGTCCTACTCCGACACCTGGCTCGACCACGCGCAGCGCTACGCACAGGCGTCCGTCGAGCGTTTTGGGCTGGACGGGGAGAGCCGCGTCGTGGAGGTGGGCAGCAATGACGGCTATCTCCTGCAATATTTTCACGAGCAGGACATTCCCGTGCTCGGGGTGGAGCCGGCGGCCAATGTCGCGGAGGCCGCCCTCGATAAGGACATTCCGACGCGCGTCGAGTTCTTCAATGAGGAGCTCGCCCAGGAGATGGTCGCCGACGGTACGCAGGCGGACCTGTGGGTGGGCAACAACGTGCTGGCGCAGGTCCCCAATCTCAATAGCTTTGTGAGCGGCATCGAGACCCTGCTCAAGCCGGAGGGCGTTGCCACGCTGGAGTTTCCACACCTCCTGCGGCTGATGGAGGAGAACCAGTTCGACACCATCTACCACGAGCATTTTTCCTACTTCTCCTTCCTCACAGTGGAACGCATCTTCGCCGCGCACGGGTTGACGCTGTTCGACGTGGAGGAATTGTCCACCCACGGCGGGTCGCTTCGGATCTACGCCCGCCACGCTGAGGATGACACGAAGCCGGTTCGGGAATGCGTCGACCACCTCCGCGAACGAGAGCAGGAGGCCGGTCTTGATCGTCTGGAGACGTACGCCGACTTCGCCGAGCAGGTGAAGGCCACGAAGCGGGCGCTGCTGGACCTGCTCATCGATCTCAAAGAGCAGGGAGAAACCATCGTCGGGTACGGAGCGCCGGGCAAAGGCAACACGCTGCTCAACTACGTCGGCGTCCGCACGGATTTTCTCGACTACACCGTAGACCGCAATCCCTACAAGCAGGATCGGTATCTGCCGGGGACGCGCATTCCCATCTATGCGCCCGACAAGATTCGGGAGACCCAGCCGGATTACGTTATCATCCTGCCCTGGAATCTCAAAGAAGAGATCATGGAGCAAATGGCGGACGTGCGCTCCTGGGGCGGACGCTTCATCGTTCCCATTCCGGAGCCCACGGTCGTCTCCTGATTCGATCGCAGACGCAGCTATCGATCCCGGAGAACGGGCGTGAACGTATTTTTCCGGAGGGGGAGTACCAAGTGCAATTGCAGAAAAAGTGATATCTACCGACCTCAGATCGGTGGATACGTGTTCAAAAAAACCAGTATCACCATGATTTTTCAAAATCTTTCGGTGGAAGGAGCTGTCTTGATCGAGCCGGAGCTCCATAGAGACGCCCGCGGATTTTTTGCCCGGACCCAAGACCAGAGTATGTTCGAGGAGCGCGGCCTGACCACCGAGTTTGTGCAGTGCAGCATCTCATACAACAAGGCGAAAGGCACGCTTCGGGGCATGCACTACCAGATGCCGCCGCACGAAGAGGTGAAGCTGGTACGCTGTACGAGGGGCCGGATCTACGACGTAGTCATCGACCTGCGTCCGAATTCCCCCACGTTTCGGGACCACGTTGGGGTGGAGCTTACGGCCGACAACCGGGCGACGCTGTACGTCCCCGAACGATGCGCACACGGCTTTCTGACGTTGGAGGATGACACCGAGGTGTACTACCAGATCTCGGAGTACTACGCTCCGGATGCGGGCCGCGGGGTGCGCTACGACGATCCGGCCTTCGACATCGACTGGCCGGCTCCGGTGGAGGTCATCAAGGCTCGGGATGCGAACTACCCGGATTTCGAGGCTGCGCCCACTGAATAATTGATCCACGACAGTCCTTTTGCTATGGAATCGATCGCTCAACAGGAGCAGACCGAAGGGGCCGGGGCGGAAATGCACGCCCTGGTGCGTCGGCTGTATCCTATTTGTCGGAGCATTACGGGAGAAGGGTTGCGCCGAACGCTGCGCATCGTGCAGGAGCACCTGCCGCTTGAGATCCACGAGGTGCCGACGGGCACGCAGGTGTTCGACTGGACCGTGCCGAACGAGTGGAATATCCAGGACGCGTACGTAAAGCGTCCGGACGGCGAGCGCGTCATCGACTTTCAGGAGTCGAACCTGCACGTGGTGAACTACAGCGCGCCCGTCGACACGCGCATGCGGCTGGAGGAGTTGCGGCCGCACCTGCACACGCGACCGGAGCACCCGGACTGGATTCCGTATCGTACGGCGTACTACGACGACGAGGCCTGGGGCTTCTGTCTGCGCCATCGCACGCTGGAGGCACTGGAAGACGGGACCTACGAGGTCTGTATCGATGCCTCGCTGGAGGAGGGCCACCTCTCGTACGGGGAATGCGTGATTCCCGGAGAGCGCGACGAGGAGGTGTTGCTGTCCTGTCACGTCTGCCACCCGTCGCTGGCCAACGATAATCTGTCGGGCATTGTACTCGCGACTCGTCTTGCCCAGGCGTTGACCGAGCGGTCTCCCCGATACACCTACCGCTTTGTCTTTGTGCCGGCCACCATCGGGGCCCTTACCTGGCTTCATTGCAATGAGGAGCACCTTTCGCGAATCAAGCACGGGCTCGTTGTGACCTGCGTGGGGGATCCCGGTCCCTTCGTCTACAAGAAGAGCCGGTCGGGCGACGCTGTAATCGACCGTGCGGCGGCTCACGTGCTTCAGACGATGGATGCGCCCACCGAGGTCCGCTCGTTTTCTCCCATTGGATACGACGAGCGACAGTACGGAGCACCCGGATTCGACCTGCCCGTAGGGCGTCTCTCCCGCACGCCGCACGGCGAATACCCGGAGTATCATACCTCCGCCGACGATCTGGATCTCGTCACGCCGGAGGCGTTGGCCGAATCGTTTCGCTGCTACCGGAAGGTGATCGAGGTCCTTGAACAGAACGACACCTACGTTAACACCAATCCGAAGGGGGAGCCGCAGCTGGGGCGGCGGGGGCTCTACAGCGAACTCGGGGGGACGGGGTTCGCGGATGAAGAGGAGGCGATGCTCTGGACCCTCAATCTCTGCGACGGAACGCATTCGCTCCTCGACATCGCCGAACGGGCGGGGTTGTCCTTTTCCGTTGTCGAGCACGCGTCCCGTCTGTTGCGCGAGCACGATCTGCTAATTCACCAATCGTCATGAATCGCTTTTCCGAACAGTACGCCGTCGTAACGGGGGCCAGCAGTGGGATCGGGCGGGCCATTGCGCTGCAGCTGGCCGACGAGGGAGCGTCGCTCTTCATCGTCGGGCGAAATCGAGAACGACTGGAGACAGTGGCCCAGGCCGCCGCTGATGCCTCGGGGGCGTCGGTGGCGGTGTGTCGGCACGACCTGACGCAGGACGGAGCGGTCCCTGCAATCGCGGAGCGTGTGCAGGCGGAGGCCGGGCGGGTGGATGTGCTGGTGCACAGTGCCGGCACGATGACCAATGCCCCAATCCGAGACGCTGCTCCGGAGGAATGGGACGCTCAATTCGAGACGAACCTACGCGCGCCGTTTTTGCTCACGCAGACACTGCTGCCCATGATGTGCGCCAGTCAGGGAGAAATCGTCTTTATAAATTCCAGCATCGTCGGGCACGCCAAGTCCGGCACCGGTCCGTACGCCGCGACGAAGCACGGGCTGAAGGGATTGGCCGACAGCCTGCGCGCGGAAGTTAACGGCGAGGGCGTGCGGGTGCTCAGCGTATTTCCGGGGCAAACCGCCACTCCGATGCAAGAGCGGCTGTACGACGCCGAAGGCCGAACGTACCGCCCGGAGCGTCTGCTGCAACCCGAAGATGTTGCTTCGGCGGTTGCCAGTGCCCTCTCCCTGCCGCGGACGGCCGAAGTGACGGAGATTGACATTCGACCGATGCAGGAGCCGACGTGACCTGTCCGGAGGAGAGGGGCAGGCGTTCGGTTGGCGGATCCGCGAGCGATCCGCAGCGGTCGGGCATTCCAGGTACGTTCGCTTTTTCCACTCACAACATTGTCAGAATCCGTTATGAAAGTCGTCTTGTTTTGCGGCGGCCGCGGGATGCGACTCCGGGGCTATTCGAAGCGGGTACCGAAGCCAATGGTGCACATCGGCTATCGTCCGGTGTTGTGGCACATCATGAAGTATTACGCGCACTTCGGACACACCGACTTCATCCTGTGTCTGGGGCACTACGGAGAGGTGATCCGGAGGTACGTCCGCGATCACGAGCCGTATATCTCGTACGACTTTGTGCCGTTTCCGGAGGGCGAAAAGCCGCTGAAGCCGATTGCCTCCGGTACGGAGGAGTGGGACATCACGCTCGTCGATACCGGAACGGAGGCGTGTGTCGGGGAGCGGCTTCAGGCGGTGCAGTCGCATCTCGAAGACGAATCCATCTTCTTGGCCAATTACGCGGACGGGGTCACCGATCTTCATCTGCCGGACATGATCGATCACTTTCAGCGGCACGATGCCCCGGCCAGCTTTGTGAGCGTCGAACCGTTTCACAGTTTTCATACGGTTGCGTCGGATGCGAACGGCACGGTGCAGGACATCCGACCGGCTGCCGAGACGGGTCTGCGCATCAACGGCGGCTATTTTGTGCTTACCCCGGAAATCTTCGAGTACATGGAGCCCGGGGACGAACTTGTGGAGGAGCCGTTTCGGAGACTAATTCGCGAGCAACGGCTCATTACGTATGAGCACAATGGATTCTGGGGCTGCATGGACACCCCGAAGGATAAAAAACACCTGGAAGAACTGTATCAGTGTGGAAAGGCGCCGTGGGAGGTGTGGAAGTCCGCCGATCGGCTCACCAGCTTGTGTCCCTCGTCTAGTAGTGAGCCGCCGCCGGCAGCCGCAAGTGCGTCTTATCAAGATGATCGGGAGGTCCAAAGCGACCATTGGGGGGACGCTGAGACCCTGAAACACGATTCTCAATCATGACTCCGTTCTGCTTTGACGGCGACTCCGATTCCTCGCAATCTGTTCTCTGTCTGGGGGCTCATGCCGACGACATCGAAATCGGCTGCGGCGGCACCCTGTTGAAGCTGATCGAGAACACCCCTGATGTGCGGGTTCACTGGGTTATATTTAGCAGGAACTCCACGAGGGAAACAGAGGCCCGGCGAAGTGCCGATCGTTTCCTGAGCGGGGCTGAGGAGCATACTGTCGACGTGTTCGACTTTCGAGACAGCTACTTCCCGTCCGAGCAGGCAGCGATCAAGGAGCGGATTGAACAGCTCGCAGAGCGCGTGTCGCCCGAGCTGATCTTCACGCATCATCGGGACGACCGCCACCAGGATCACCGGCTCGTTTCCGACCTGACCTGGAATGTCTTCCGCGACCATTCGATTCTGGAATATGAGATCCCCAAGTACGACGGCAATCTCAGTCGGCCCAACGTTTTCGTGCCGCTTGATGAGACCGTGGGCCGAAAGAAGGTGGAGTTCCTTATGGAGGGATTCGAATCGCAGCAGGAGAAGGCCTGGTTCTCGGCGGACACGTTCTGGGCGCTGTTACGGCTTCGAGGAGTCGAGTCCCGAAGCAGCTATGCAGAGGCCTTCCATGGGCGGAAAGTCATCGTTGATTGGCACAAATAATAAAATAAAGATTAGATGAGTGAACGGACGCCGAGAGTGTCGATTGGGATGCCCGTCTACAACGGGGCCGACTATTTGGAGGCCGCCGTCGAAAGCATGCTCGATCAGACCTTCGACGACTTCGAGTTGCTGATTCTGGACAATGCCTCTACCGATGAGACGCCTCAGATGGCGCGGGCGTTCGCTGCCGAGCACGATCGGGTGCGCTACGAGCGCAATTCCGAAAATCTTGGGGGCCTCGAAAACTTTAACCGGTGTGTGTGGAAGACGAGCGGCCGATACTTTAAGTGGGCTGCCTGCGACGATCTGTGCGCGCCGACGTTTCTGGAGCGCTGCGTGGACCTGTTGGACACGAATCCCGACGCGGCGCTCGCGCACACTGGAATCCGCGCCATTGATGGGGACGGCGATCCGCTTCCGTACGATGAAGACCGACGCGGCTTCGTCGACCGGGCGGGTGTGCTGCGGTTGTTCGATCCGCAGCAACGAGCGGCGATGCTTGCCGAGGATGTGCGCAAACGCTTCGCCGCCACGTTGTATACGACCGTTGTTGCGCATGAAATTTACGGACTCATCCGGCGATCGGCTCTTGAGCGTACCGGTTTGATGCAGCTACACGGGCAGGAGGGACTTCTGATATGCGAGCTCAGTTTGCTCGGCCGATTCGTCCGCGCCGAAGAGCCACTGTTCCTGCGCCGCTTCCATGCAGGCAATGCGCCCCGCACGCGTCGTGAACTGATCCAGTTTCAGACCGGAGAGCAGCCTGACGTTGTGACGCCGCCCTGGCGCTCGTTTCTCAGCTACATGCGTGCGGTACTTACCATCGGCGACCTCACGCCGGTCGAGCGGCTTCGGTGTGCGGGCACCGTTGTTTGCTACGCCGTACGTCCACAGTCGCTCCGCTACCTTTTTGTGCCCGGTCCGTTTAACTACTGGGGGATTACGAACGAATGAAGGTGGTACACCGAGTACACCGACTTTTCGTCCGGTGCAAATCGTCGCTCCTTCCGCTTCTGAAGAAGGGAGTCTGGGCGATCGGCGATCAGACGCTTTTTGCGGGCGCCAATTTCCTACTGAACATTTTGCTGGCCCGCTGGCTGTCGCCGGAGGCGTATGGGGCGTTCGCCATCGCATACAGCATCTTTATCTTCATCGGTATCGTGAACGCGTCGTTTCTCATTCAGCCGATGCTGGTGTTCGGCTCCGACCGCTTTGCGGAGCAGTTTCCGGCGTATCTGCGGCTGATCCTGTTACGAGGGACCGGCGGGTTCGCGGGGACGGGGACGCTTCTGCTGGGAGGAGGCGGACTTTGGTTCGGCTACACCGGATCGGTGAATCTGTCCCTTGCCCTGTTTGGGCTGGCTGTAACGCTTCCCTTCATGCTGTTCGTGCGGGTGGTGCGCCGGGCCCTGTACGTGCATAACCAGCACCATTGGGCGGCGGTCGGGAGCGGAGTGTATCTTCTCTCCGTCGGGGCTCTCGTCTACGGCCTCAACTCGTACACCTCTGTTTCGGTGTGGGTGGCCATGCTCGTCCTGGGCGCGGCAAGCGGACTGGCCGGCGGATTCATGGCGAGCCACTTGGAGGGATGGACCACCGCCCGCGCCGATGCCTCCCTTTCTTCCGAGGTGCTGCAGCGACACTGGGACTACGGACGCTGGGCGGCGGGAACCGGTGCAATACACTGGATGATGGGCAACATTTACATCTTGCTTCTCCCCGTATGGGGCAGCCTCGAGGCCAGCGGGGCGCTCAAGGCACTCCTAAACGTGGTCAAGCCCGTACTCCACACGTACTCCGCGTTTTCAATGCTGCTCATCCCTGAATTCGTCAAGGCCCAGTCGGAGGGACGTTTTTGGCAGAAGTCCCTACTCGTTTCGGCATGCCTTCTCGGAGGGGCTGGGGCCTACTGGCTGCTGATTGGCTTTTTTGGGCCAGAGATCATGCGGCTGCTTTACGACGGGCAGTATGACACGTATGCCCCAATACTGTGGGCGCTTGGGGCCTATCCGTTTCTAGATGGCGGGCGCGTCGTGTTGGAGGCGGGACTGCGCGCGATCGAACAACCAGACTGGCTTTTCTGGGCGTATGTCATTGGCCTCGGCATCACGCTAACGATCGGGATGGGGCTACTGGTACAGTATGGCATTCTGGGGGCCACACTGGGACTTGCCGCCTCGTCGGCCGTCGTTGGGGCCGGATCGCTTTACTTTCTAGTGTTTCATGCAAAATAGGCTATAAGTTTTCTGTAGAAAAACGAGAAAATAAGGTATGAATGTAACATCGTACATTTCGAAGAAGGTATGGGATGCGAAACGATTTGGGGTCACGCCGACTCGGCTGAAGGAACGCATTCTGAATCGGTCCGGGCCGCGCGTTCTCATTATCTCCGTCCCGAAGTCCGGTACGCATCTTCTCGAAAGGGCATTATGCCTTCTTCCTCCTCTTTACCGGAAACTGCTCCCCACGCTGAACCACGAAAATATCCAGCGCTACGGGGGACTCCGGGAGATCCTTTCGAGACTTCAGGCCAATCAGGTTCTCGTCTCGCACTTGCCTTTCACTGAGGATCGGAGTCAGATTCTCCAGTCGTATTCGGTGAGCCCTCTGTTTATCGTGCGCGATCCGCGGGACGTGGCTATATCGCGAGCATCGTATATTGCGGAGAAAGAAGCCCACAACTACCACGACTTATTCGCCGCACAGCCGGACCGTCGAAGTCGTATTGAACTTTCCGTGGTAGGAGACCCGTCCACCGGCTTTCCCTCGATCGGCGACATGATGTTGCAATTCAAAGGATGGCTGTACGACCAGAAGCCCCTGCTGATACGCTTCGAAGATCTCATCGGTGCGTCCGGAGGGGAAAGCGAGGAGCGACAACTAGAAACATTGCGCCGTATCTACAACTTCTTGGAGTTGGATCGTCCCGCGGATGAACTTCGCACACTATGCGAAAAGCTGTTTTCAAAGAAAAGCCCAACATTCAACAAAGGCACCACCGGGCGCTGGCAAAAGCATCTCGATGATGAATTGAAACAGCGGTTCAAGGAGGAGGCCGGCGATGTGCTGATTGAATACGGTTACGAGCAAGATCATCAGTGGTGAGGTTCTGAACCGTCAGTGTTTTCCTCTCAGCAAATCACTTCGGTTGCCTGCCGATCCTAGGGCCTTATGCGGGTCCGTTTCCACTTCGCTCCTAGCGGCGTGGCGGGGCGATGGAAATGAGAATCACGATCTAGAAATTGTGACCCCCGTTCGATCGATAATAGTGAAGTCGTTTCTATAGAACTGTGCGTGATGTAAATAAAACTGAAGTAAATTTATTTTTTGCTCTGGCTTTTCGGCCTCGGTTCTGACGCTGGGTCATCAAACCAGTTTTCTGACTACGTTTCCGCGGAGGGGACGAGACGACACTCAGCGACGTCCTACTCCGACGGGGGCTTCGTAACCGGCTGTGCAGTGACAATCGATCACTACGAAATACGCTCGGACATCCCTCCCTGTTGGATGTGGGCGTGCTGGCATCGGACGCCTCTTGCCTCTGTCACGTGATACCAAATCCGTCTGCAAAGTTCAGGGAGACAGAAAAATTGGTATAGGCACAAGCGATTGGGGCTCACGTACATACCTTCATCCCGACAGTAGTCGGGACAGGCTACCTACACACTTTCAAACCCGAATCCCTCAACCGGATTCGGTATGAGACATTATCTGTCCCTGCTCATGAATCAGAAGCTGTCCGTTCTTCGCTTCCCGATCTTCTGGCTTTACCTGGGCCCTCCTGCATTTCGTGTGCAGAGTACGCGCGGGGCAATGGCCTCGGTGCGGGGAAGCTTTGATTTCTGGAATTTCTTGCAGGTTGCCTGGTGGACTGCCTTCGGAGTGGTTGCCGTTCTGGAACTGTATCGGAAGCGCCGACAGATGATGGGGTTCCTCCACTGGATGGGAAGCATCAAGTGGTGGATCCTGCTCTGGATACTCCCCATGTACGTCTCCTGTCTGATCTCTCCCAGTTTGAAGTTGTCGCTCGGCAACGTCGGAATGCTCACCATTCTGGTGATCGCGGCTCTCGATCTCGGTGTCAAAATATATGATGGCACCCTCACTCCTCATGAGGTGGTAAAGGGACTGCTGTTCATGGCGGTCGGACTCTTACTAGTCATTGGGATCGCTGCTGTGGGGGCGCCGGGAATGGTTTTACAAGACTCGGGCGCCGGGACGGGGTTGCGCATTCGAGGCGGCCAGATTGCTTATTCGCCGCTCTTGGCCTCGACGGTGCTTCTTATCAGCTTCTACTTCTGGGGCGTGGGCGACGGACGGCGACAATGGGCGTTGGCCATTGCGATGATGGGGGGACTTCTTTTCCTGTTCCTGGGGCAGACACGCGCCGAGTACGGGGCCTTCGTGGTGGGGGCCGGCCTGTTTGGGTGGCAGTGGGGACGTCTCAGTCGTCGGGGCGTACGTCTGCTCACGGCGGGGGCGACCATCGTCGCACTTGCCTGTACAGGATTGCTGTTGGGCAGTACCTCGGATGCCGTCGTTAGCGCATACGCCGAGATCAGTGAGAAGATAATGCGGGGGGGAGAGTATGTCTACACCCTGAATGGGCGGACGCGCGTTTGGCGATTGATCTGGGAGGTGTGCCAGGACAAGCTTTGGGGACTTGGATACTTGGCCGGTCCGCGCACACTGCTCATGCGTCCGGATAGCATCGAGTTTCTCTACACTGGCAGTTGGGGGAATGCACATAACGCGTATATCGAGGTGTTTAGCGGAAGTGGATATCTGGCGGCTGGGGGCTTTCTGGCCATCGTTGGCTACATCGGTTGGTGTATACTGTTTGGCTGGAGGCAGATCGTACGTCGGTGTGGGGCGGCGTGGTGGGCACTCGTTCCCTTGCATGCGCTGATTGTCGTCACGCTGATCGGCGGGATTACGGAGTCGTATCTCGTATTACCGTTTTGGCAGCAATCCGTCACGTTTTGGATTGCTGCTGCCGTCGTAATTGCTGGGCGGGCACGTCTGAGACAGGGACGTCGGAAGGCCAGTCGTTTCTCGTACGTCGCACAGGGAGCATGACATTCATATTGCACAGACGCACTCGTTCTCAATGCACGTAATCAATAGGATCAATGAGTAATTCTGGTACACAGGAGATTTTTAAGTCGGTCTATCGAGGGCGGCAGACGGTGTTGCATGACCTTTCGTACATGCGTATGAGCAAGGTGCTGCTGGCCCTACGCGTGATTAACCGAGTCGGTATTGAACTCGAAGGTCGTGACATTTTCGACTACGGATTCGGGGCCGGGGCCTTCTTCCGATACTGTCCGCCGTCGGCTCGGCTCTACGGCGTGGAGGTGGATCCCGAAAATGTTGAGGCCGTGAAGGCGCGATATAAGGATCAGCACACGAAGGTGGATTTGCGGACGATCAGTATCGCGAACTGGGAGGAACATCCCCTGCTCGAGAAAACCTATGATTTGGTCCTGTGCAGCCATGTCTTAGAGCATATGCAGGCGCCTCGGACCTATCTTCGGAACATCCAATCCTGTCTGAACGAGCGAGGCGCCTTCTTGGGACTCGTTCCGATTAACGAGCGTGCAGAAAACCCCCATCACCTGCATACGGTGGACCGGGAGGTCATTGACGAGTGGGTACAGGCGACCGACCTGGATCTTACGTATTACGTCGAGGCAGATCCTTGGACGTACTGGTTTCAGTGGCTCTACACGACTGATGCGGAGCTCGCGCATCGCCTTGTGCAGACGTTGAATCTTATGATCGGCATACCTGCGACCGCTATAGGCCCGGCTGCTTGGGAATACGTCTCGAAGGTATTTGCAACGCTTACCCGATCGAAGAACACGCAGGCCGCTTTTGTGCTTGAGGGGTAAATTTATACCAACTCCGCAGCCGTACCCGTACGGCAGCTCCGTTGGAGGGAGTAGGGGAGTGCAATGGCCTCGACCACTGTCGGGATGTGAGCAATGTCCCGATGGCAATCCGAGATTCTGGCAATCATGGATTGCCGCTATCGCGGGCTGGGGGCGACGCACAGGTGCGTTGACGCACAAGCGCGTCTGGCCCATGTGCTTACGTCCATACCGACCCCTCTGCACTCCCGAATTTCATAAGCGGAGTTGGTATCGCATGATCGATTTTGAGGCAAAGGATTAATCATCGATGTCGAAGAAAGTCCTTGTTGTTGGTCAAACCCCTCCCCCCCACCACGGGCAAGCCATCATGGTGGAGAAAATGCTGGAAGGCGACTATGGTGATGTTGAACTGGTCCACGTACGTATGGGCTTCTCTGAAGACGTGGACGAAGTGGGGAAGCTGAATGCAGGACTGGCATTGCACAAGATCATTGAGCTCGCTCGTGTGGTTGGGCGCATCATACGGGCACGCTTTCTAGAGCAGCCCGACGCGCTCTGGTATCCCCCCGCAGGTCCCGACATCATTCCAGTGGTCCGAGATATGGTGATTCTTCTGGCCACTCGCTGGCTTTTTCCCAAAACCGTTTTTCATTTCCACGCCGGGGGGCTCTCCACCCTGTACGACGAGTTGCCCTCTCCATTGCGTCCGCTGTTTCGGGCCGCGTTCTTTCGGCCTGATGCGGCCATACGGATCTCTGAGCAGACGCCTGAAGACGGACGGCGTTTGCAGGCGCGTCAAGAGTTCATCGTTCCGAATGGAATGGAGGACGCCTGCGAGGCCCGAGAAGCGGATACAGCGCAAAACTGGACCGCCGGCCCAAGTGATTCGGCGGTTGCCATCCTATTTGTCGGGGCGCTGTGTCGGAGCAAGGGGGTCATGACGCTGCTTCGGGCCTGTAAGCACCTCTCCGAGAAACGAGACGCGTTCACCGTTCGCCTGATGGGTCGCTTCGAGTCTGAGGCGTTCAAACGAGAGGTCGATGACTACCTAGAGCGCCATGGGCTCGAAGAGCACGTAACGTTTCTAGGGGTCTTGAGTGGAGGCGAAAAGTGGGACGCTTTTGCCAATGCGGATGTGTTTTGTTTCCCGTCATACTACGAATCGGAGACGTTTGGGCTCGTCCTGGTGGAAGCCTTCTGCTTCGGGCTGCCGGTGGTCGCCACGCGATGGCGTGGCATTCCAACAGTCGTAGGCGAAGACGGGGACTGCGGCTTTTTGGTGCAGACGAAGGATCCGGACGCTGTGGCCGACCGTCTTGAGCGTCTAATCTGTGATCCGGCGCTTCGCCGCGAGATGGGGGAGCGTGCCCGCCAGCGCTATCTCGATCACTTCACGATCAAGCAGTTTCAGGAAAATATGGCAGACGTATTTCGGGAAGTCGTTTCGCCATTGGATCAATAATCCTCGATTCTGAGGGCGCGTAGTACTAATACCAACTCCGTAAGCTCCGTTGGGTATGTGAGCAATGTCCCGACTACCGTCGGGGTGTGGGGGTATGTGCGTGAGGCCCAAGTGCTTGCACCCATGCTTTTACGTCTGAACCCCCGAACTTTGTAACCGGATTTGGTATTACACGCAAGCCCCTCGACG
>CAYOWD010000035.1:0-21604 GCA_964407535.1 uncultured Salinivenus sp.
GCTCATCGGCGACAGGCTCATCGGCGACAGGCTGTTCATCAGTGTCCGAGGTCTCGTCGATCTCGGAAGAGGATTCTTCCTCGGACGGGGAGCCCCCGGGCACATCCTCCACGAATGGATAGAGCTCTTCCGTCTGGGGAGGAGAATCGGTGCTTTCGGGGGCCGACGAAACAGATTCGTCTGCAGCAGGCTCCTGAGAATCGGAAACGGGCCGCTCCGTTGAGGATTGCGACGAAGAAGCCCCGTTTTCTTCAGGGGCAGAGGCGTCGGGCGCGGTAGCACCGGAGAGGGACGCGCCAGGGGGGTGGGATTGAAACTCGGCGGTCTCCGGGGCGCCTTCACTCTCCGTCTCGTCGTCCCGCTCCTGGTTCCGAGATGCGGCAGTCTCGGACGCTTCGTCGTCGTGCACTTCGTTGCCGGAAGCGCCGGTGTCGGGGGCTTGAAATTCAGCCGTGTCCGGGGCCGCGTCGCCGTTGGGGTCGGGGGCCTGGAATTCCGCCGTATCCGGAGCGGCGTCGTCGGGCGCTGCGTCAGAAGCGGGGGCTGCCTCGTCCTCCTCGATGGGATCGAGGTTGCCCCCTGCCTGGTATCCAAGCGCGATCGTGCTGGGGCCATCCTCTTCCTCCTCCGTCTCTTGTTCTACGTCCCCGGGCGCGTTGGCCAAGTCTTCGATGTCCAGTCCCTCAAAGCGGTGATTGACGGCACGGGCCAACGAAGCGCTGGGCGAGAACGCGAGGTCGCCGTCGTCCACCGTAAACCGTCCAAGTTTTGGAAGACGCACGCCGTCCTCCTGCTTGCGGGCTCGCTTTTGCACCTCCCGCAGCATGGCGGACAAGAGCTTTTCGGCCTTCTCGTCCGAGATGTCGAGTTCGTCGGCAAGAAGCGTATGGATGGAGGCAGGCATAACAAAAACGACAGCCGAAAGAACGCGAAGTTACTGCTCGGGCTCGAAGTGAACGACATCCTTCGGCGGAGCCATGTACTTTTCACCGTCTGGATTTTCTTTTAGTTCACTGGGCTGATGCTCGACGCGAAAGGTGCCGAGGCCCGGAACGTCGACGGTCTCCCCGTCTTCCAGCCTGCGGCGCACCACACGCACAAATGCTGCAATTGTCTCCTTGGCGGAAGGGGAGCTCATGGGGGGAGAGGAAGTGGTGAACAGTCACTCAAGGCGGGAAAGATGCAAATGCTGTTCCTCGCGTTTAGTTCAATAAAATCTCCGGAACGTGCTGTGGCGGCCCGAGCAGGCCAGGGGGATTGTGTGTGAAATCTCGAAGCGGCCGATTGGGGGGCGTCTGCCCGTGTGCTTCCGATTGGGCCGAAATGGGCGGGAATATGTGAGTAATGAAGAAGGGCGATGGGACGTGCGAGGCCGCCTGCGTTTCGATCCAGCGGCAAGATGCTGTTGCTGTTGAGCTCTTTTCGCTTGGTGTCCGCTCAGAACGGATGGATCTTCGTGGGGGTACGAATGAAAAGAGGCATTTGCCTGCTGGGTGCAATTTACAGCAGAGACGTTGCCGTATGGGGACTCGACTGTCGTTGGGCAACTGTGTACGCGGACGGACCTACCAGTGAATGCGGAAGCCGGCGGAGACGGTGGCCGGGGGACGCGCGTAGCGGGCCCAACGCGTCGGGGCGCCCGGACTCAGGTTTCGAACTTCGACGACGGCGTCGAGCAGGGAGGTGATGCGGTAAGAGCCCTCCACGTCGAAGGCGACGTAGGAATTGACCTCCCGGTCCGAGTCGGGGGCAATCGGCCGGGGGCCCTCAATGGTCCCCGTTGTTTGGACAAGGCCCTTCTGGTCGGCAAACGAGATCGACAACATGGCGTGGGCAACGACCGGGGCGAAGTACGGAATGTCGTTGTCGGAGCCGACCAGCGTCCCATTGCGCAGAAAGGCATCAACGGACGCCTCGACGCCCTCGATGCCCTGAAGGGCCAGCTGAGCGCCCCCGCGAATGATGCGGGCAGAGCGGTAGTTCACCTGCATGGGGCCGCCGAGGTCCCCGCTGGGGGTCACCGGTGTGCTGAAGAACCGGTACGTGGGGGCGTATCGGAAGCCGGCCCGAGACTGGAGCCGCACTGGGCCGAGGGAGGTCACAACGCCCGCTTCGGCGTTGGTTGTGTAGACGGTGGGCCGGACCGAGGGGGCGTGCTCGGCGTACGGATTTTCGGCATACAGCCCATTGAGGCCGTTGCTGGTGAGCGTTGGCTGATTTTCAGCGAAGAGGGTGAGGTCGGGGGTGGGACGAAATTCGACGCGGGCCGACGGCAGAACGTGCGTGGCCCCGTCGGTGGACGGGGTGGGGGCGTCGGGTGTGACGGGGGCGCTGTGGCTCATGATGCGAACGCCCGCGTCGAACGAGAGTTGGTCGGTCGTGTAGGCGGTAAGGCCAACCCCGCCGTCCACCGAAAACCCGGAGCTGCCGGTGACGTCGCCCCCATAGGTGGAGCGGTCAAACGTGAGGTCGGCGTGCGTCTCGCGGCCGGCAATTGGGAGGCGAAGCCGTCCGTCGAGATGGAGTCGGTTCTCGGTGAAGGACTGAGAGGAGTCGGCCGATGGGCTCAACTCCGTCGCGTAGGCCGTTCGGTCGAACCCGGCGCCGAGCCGCGACTCCACCGACCCGAACGTACGGAGCTGCGCCCCGAATCCGCCGCTGAGGCCGGTGCGCTCCGGTGCGTTCGGGTCGGGGCTGTCGACGACGGACGGGCGTCCGTACAGGGTGTAGCGGTCCGCCTGACCATGCGCGTCGGCTTGGACGGCGAGGCCGTCGTGTCGGCTTTCAAACTGGACGGAGCCCTCGAATTCGTCGGACGGGGTTTCCAGGTCAGGGGCGTCCTCCGGAAACGGGACGAACCCATTCGTGCCGAAGTAGTCGCCGTGGAAAGAGAACGACTGGTTGTCGGTCAGCTCCAGGAAATACCGGCCTTCCACAAAGCGAGAGATGTAGCGGCCGCCGCCGATTTGCAAGAAGCCCTCGTCGGCCGGGGCGGGCTGGGACACGGACTGCGACGCCGCCTCGGGGGCCGGCAGGCTTTCCGGCAGGTCTTCAAGGGCCTGTTTGTACGACTCCACGTAGGGAATGCGGTCCGAAGGGACAGAGGGGATCTTGGGCGGCGAGGCAAAGCCGCTGAGCGGCTGGCGCTCCAGCGAGGGGAAGGACACCTGCAGCTCGCCTCGAATCTCAATTTCGCGCGGGGCAATTTCGGGCAGTTGCTGGTCCGTCGTGTCCGATTGCTCCTGAGCCTGCGCTGGGACGGGGGCCAGAAGAAGCCCGATCACGATCCCGAGGCAGTAGAAGAGGGAAGAAGGCATGCAGCGGATAGGCATGCGGGAGGGCGGTTGGTAGTGAGGAGAGAAGAACGAGTACAGGGACAGCGGGCCGCTACAGCGACTTGCGCTTCTTTTCGGCGGTTTCGGCAAACGGCGTTCCGGGGTAGGAGTCCATCACCTCCTCGTATAGCTGCGCCGCTTTTCCGGTTTGCCCGAGTTGACGATAGGCGTCGGCTTGTTTCAGCGTGGATCGGGCGATCCATTCGGGATATCCGGCGTAGAGCGACGAGATCCGGTCCAGTTCCCGAAGCGCCTCGCGGGGCTTCCCCTGGTTCAGCAGAAGCCGACCGAGGCGATAGAGGGCCTCGGCGCCGGTCTCGCTATCGGAGGCTTCAGAGACCGACCGGTACAGGTTGAGGGCGTTCTCAGGGCGGCCCTCCTCTTCGTAGATGCGGGCAAGGCCGAGCTGTGCGGATGCCCTGAGCGGTCCGCCCTGACTTTCGTTCAGAAGTTGATTCAGGATCTCTTTCGCCTCCTCGTTTTGTCCCATGTTGAGCAGCGAGATGCTTTGCCCGTATCGGGCCTGGGCCCGGAGTTCCGGGTTGATCGCGTCGCTCTCGGCAGCGGCGCGGTAGGTCTCGGCAGCCTGGGCATAGGCGCCTTCCTCCCGGTACAGGTCGCCGAGCCGGAGGGCGCCCTCGGGAAGGATGTTACTATTGGGGAATTGATCGACGAGCTGGCTCAGGTAGTTCTTTGCCTCGGTTTTTTGGTCTTGGTCGGCGTACAGGAGCCCCAGGTAGTAGTAAGACTCCGGCAGCAGGGAGGAGGTGGTGCTCGTGCGGACGAACGACTGGAAGAGCGTCAGAGCCCTTTTCGACTGGCCGCTCTGGTAGGCCGCTTTGGCCCGATGGAAGCGGAGGCGATCCTTCAGGTTGGCGTCGGGGTTGTTCTGGGCAATCGAGTTGATAATCTCCTCTGCCCGGTCATCCTGGCCCGAAGCGCTCAGGGCAAAGAAGAGGCTCGAAGCGGCCTCGCCGGCGGAGGTCGTATTGGGATATTGTTCGAGCACCTTGCGGTACGCCGAAACGGCCGCCTCCATCTCCCCGGCGTTGTACCGGCTGTCGCCGATGCCGTACTGGGCTTTCGGGGCGAGTCGGTGATTGGGGTAGGTGTTGAGCAGGCGGCGGTAGGTTGAGTCCGCCGCCTCATAGTTTTGCTGCTGGAAGTGGATGCTCGCAATGCGGTAGAGCGCTTCCGGACGCCAGGTGCTCTCGGGATACTTGTCGACGAGGCGGGTCAGGGTGCGGAGGGCCTCGTCGCGCCGCCCGGCGTAATTGAGGGCTTCCCCGGCCTGGTAGAGCGAGTAATCCGTGGCCGTGCCTTCGACACGCCGATACACCGTCACCGCATCCTCATACCGCTTGAGGGCGTAGTAGCAATCGGCCAGTCGGAGCCGGGCGTCCTGGGCGTACGGAATGTCGCGGTCCTCGCCCTCATAGGTCTCCAGGAACGTTTGGAAGTTGCGGCCGGCTGCCTTGTACCGATTTTGCTTGAAGAACGTCCAGGCGAGGGCATAGCGGGCGCCGGCGGCCTTGTCGCCCTCTGGGTATTGGTCGAGGTAGCGACGAAAGAGGGTTTGGGCCTCGTTGTAGTTGCCCTGTTGGTACTGGCTGTCGGCCCCCCAGAAGAGGGCGGCGCTGCCCCGGTCGGTCTCGGGGGCGTTCTTCGCGAGCGACAGGAAGATGGGAGCCGCGTCTGCATACCGGCCCTCTTCGTACTGCGCCCACGCCTTTTGGAAGCGGACCTCTACGATCAGGGACTGGGGAGCCGTGTCGTAGCTGGTGGCCTTGTTGTAGGCATCGAGGGCGCGGTCGAGCTCCTCCTCGGCCAGGTAGGCGTTCCCGAGCCAGTAGTAGGCGTCGCCGATGCGATCGGCTTCGGGGTGGTCGCGCACAAGAGCCCGGAAGAAGGCGGCGGCGGAGCTATATTGTTGCTGCTGGTACCGAAGCAGGCCGGCCTCAAACAGCGCCTCCGGCGCCAGGCGGGTATCGGAGGCTTTTTTGGCGACGGTCTGGTAGAGCTCAATGGCGCGTTCCGTCTCGCCGATTGCGCCGCGCTGGATCGCCTCGTAATAGGTGGCTTTTTGGGCGAGGCGCCCGGAGTGGTCGGTGCGCACCCGGGCATAGGCTTCTGCCGCGCGCCGGTTGCTTCCTGCTCGGAAGTAGTGCCAGCCCAGACCGTACTTGGCGGGTGCGACGTACGGCGTATTCGGGTGGTCGTCGAGCACCCGGCGGTACTGTACGACGGCCTCCTCGCCGTTGCGAAGATGATTGGCCGATTCGGCGAGCAGGAAATGTGCCCGAGCGCGCTGGGAGCCCTCCAGTTGGGACAGGCGAGAGCGCAGCTCCGACGCGGCTTTGCCGTACTGGCCGAGCCGATAGTAGACTTCCCCCAGAGCCGTCCCCAGGTTCTGAGCATACGGGGAGTCGGGGTATCGATTGCCCAATCGCTCGAAGGAGGCGGCCGCCTGGTCGTACTGTTCGAGGCGGACCTGGGTGGTTCCCACGGCATAGTGGGCGGCCGGCGCCACCTCGGATTGCGGATAGTCCGTGTGGACTTGTTGAAAATATCGAAGGGCACGCTGCAGATTCCCCCGGTCCCGTTCACTCGTTCCCATCAGGTAGAGGGCCCGGGCGGCCTGATCGCGGGAGGAGGGGTTTTTGAGGATGCTGTTGAGCTGCTCCTCCGCCGCGGCGGCATTGCCTTCCTCCAGAAAGTACTGGGCGAGGCTCAGTTGGGCGTCTCCGGCCTTCGGATGGGTAGGGTACGTGGCCTGAAACTGTTCGAAGAGCCGGATGGCCTCGTCGTCCCGATTGTGGGCCAGCGCCGCCTTGGCCTCCAGATAGAGGGATTGGCCGCCCTGGGCCTGGTCGGGGTGCCGCAGTCGGTAGGTGTCGAAGGCCGACATGGCGTCGGCGTAGAGGCGCTGGTGATACAGTTGAACCGCGTCGGCATAGGTCCGTTCAGGGGAAGGCGCGGTCCGTTGGGCAGAAGCCGTCGGGGCCAGCGAGCCGGCCATCAGGAGGAGGGCTGTTGTCCAGGCCCAGCGGCTTCGGGGGAGGGAGAAAACCATCATAAATCGCGTTACCGATCCGTGGGAGAAAAATCTGTTTGGGGACGTGGAGACCGAAGGCCTCCGGCACCATGCTCAACCATGATCGAACGCGGACTTTAGGAATTTATTCACGTATCGGGAGGGTTGCATCCGGCAGCGCGCGGGCCGGCACAAGGCCAGATGAGGAACGCCGCGCGTGACGTGCGTAAAGATGAGGGCACGGAGACCAACAAACAAGTGGGCCGTGCCGGCAACCTCCTAAGCAGATCATCCGCTCTCGTTTCCTCTGTTTTCCAATTGTCTTGCATCGTGATGAGTGACCCCCAAGATTCGTCCGAGAACGGTCCGTTTTCACCGCCTGAGCCGGAGGAGGAGCCCCCATTTTCGGAGGGATCACCGTTTGGAGCGGCAGAGTCCGCTCCCGAATTTCCGTCGTCCCCGCCGTCGAAAGGGGGGCAGCTTTCAATGGCCTGGAATGTCGCCCGCATGTGGATCAAAGAACACCAGCGCGAGGCCATGCTCGGGGCATTTGCCACCGGGGTCTTCTTGGGCGCCTGCCTTCGAGATTGAGCCCGGCGCCCCGGAGGACCGGGGGCGGCCCGCGAACGGCCGAGCCTGGATAAAGGCCCGGGGCCGTTGGCGGGCCATCAGCCGTCTGGGGAAACTTGATTGAAGGGCGGCGGTAAGGGCGATCTGATTTTCCGGATTCTTCGTTTCACTTCGACCGATCGGTTCTCCGTTGTCGGAGGGCAGCGACGAGAACCGACGGCGTGCTACCACACCACTCTCCATCATTGGATCACAACACGATATGAGTACTGACACGACGAACGCCCCGGACACCAATCAAGAAGAGGAGACGGACGAAGAGGAGTCCGGGTACCCGGAGCAGGATCTGCACGAGCTCGTTGGAGAGCTCCGTGCCGAGATTACCCGACTGAAGGCGCGTCAGGCCAAAGCCCGGGCGCAGAACTGGATTCAGCGTCATCCCCTGCTGACGATGGCCCTGTCGATTGGGGTGGGGGCGGCGGCCGGATACGGCGCCTCGATCGCGACGCGCCCGCGGCCGCCGCGCACACTGTCGGAGCAGGCGCGTCGACGGCTGCGTCGGCTTACGGACGATGCGAAGGCCGTTGCGACGCAGCTTCGCCGGCAGATCGGCGATCGGGCCTCGCGGTCCGGCGCGCAGTTTCGGGAGCAGGCGAAAGAGACCGGAAAGCGATGGGCGAGTGAAGCGCAGGAAGCCGGGCGCAGTGCGCAGAAAGAGGCGCAGGACCTTGCTGAGACGGCGTCGGAACGCCTCCGCGAAGTGACCGATGATGCCTCGCGTCGGCTTAAAGAGCAGAGCGGCGCGGCCGCGGAAGAGGCGGAAGAGCTCGGGGAGGCCCTGACTGAAACGGCCTCCGAGGCCGTTGAAGAGTACGCAGATACGGTCTCCGATTCGGTGGCGGACACGAGCTCGTCCGATGGGTTCTCCGTTTCCCGGGCGGCGCTTGCCCTGGCCGGCATCGCGGCGGGAGGGTACCTGGCGTCGAAGCTGCGAGATCTGTAGATAAACGACGCCGGCTGATTGTACGGCGAGCGGGGCGCTGTCCCCGGCGCGTCCCGCTTATGTACGGGCGGCGGCTTTGGTGCAGAATTCGTACGGTTTGGGTGCAAAGGGCCGCCGCTCCTTCTTACGTTCTTAGCGTTCGTTCGGACCTTTCAGAGTTCACTGTAATCCACCTGTGAGTATACTTTCTGTTGGAACTGTCGCCTTCGATTCCATCGAGACCCCCTTCGGCTCCGCCGAGCGGGTGCTGGGCGGCAGCGCGTCCTACATTAGTCTTGCTGCGCGTCACTTTACCGACGACGTCCGCCTCGTCGGCGTGGTTGGCCACGACTTTCCCGACGAGTACCGTCAGACGCTTCTCGACGGCGGCGTCGACCTGGAGGGGCTGGAGGTCGACGAGGACGGGGAGACCTTCTTCTGGCACGGCCGGTATCACTACGATATGAATGAGCGGGACTCGCTAGAGACCCAGCTCAACGTGCTGGAGGGCTTCGACCCCGACATCCCGGATTCCTACACCGACAGTCAGGTGGTGTGCCTCGGCAACCTCGACCCCACGGTGCAGCAGAGCGTGCTCGACCAGGTCGACGATCCGGACTACGTGATCGCCGACACGATGAACTTCTGGATCGAGAACACCCCGGATGCCCTCAAGGAGACGCTGACGCGGGTCGACTGCCTCGTCATCAATGATTCCGAGGCCCGTGAGCTGGCCGACGAACCCAACCTGGTGGCGGCGGCCAACATCATCAAAGACATGGGGCCGGAGACCCTCATCATCAAGAAGGGCGAGCACGGAGCGCTTCTCTTCTCCGATGGCTCCATGTTCAGCGCGCCGGCGTATCCGCTGGAGGACATTCAGGACCCTACGGGGGCAGGTGATGCCTTTGCGGGCGGACTGGCCGGCCACCTCGTGCGGTCCGAGTCCTACGACCATGAGAGCCTCCGCCAGGGCGTCGTGTACGGCAGCGTCATGGCGTCCTTCGTCGTCGAGGAGTACGGTCCGGGTCGCCTGGTGGAGCTCGGCCCCGCCGAGATTGGCGCCCGAGCCGCCGACTTCCGCGATCTGGCGGCGATCCCGACGCTCGTGCCCCTCGAAAAGCAGCCTGCTTAGTGCGGGTCTGCGTTCTTCGCTCTTTTTCTGGGAGGCTTCCATGACCGTGCCGGAGTCCGACAAGCCGACCGCCGCTTCTTCTTCGGGCCGGGACACGTCCGGCCGCGTCCAACTGGTGAATGCCGTGTTTTACGGCCACCACGGCGTCATGCAGGAAGAACACGAAGTAGGGGGACGGTACGAGGTCGACGTAGGGGTGGAACTCGACTTTGAAGAAGCGGCCCTGCACGACGACCTCACGCGCACGGTCAATTACGAGAAGATCTACTCGTTCGTCCGCAAGCTGGTGACGGAGAACAACTTCTACCTGATCGAGAAGCTTGCGTACCGCATTGCGCATCAGGTGCTCGACACGTACCCGTCCGTGGAGGGCGTTGAGGTCACGGTGCGAAAGCCCAATCCCCCCGTGGGCGGGCCGTGCGACCGGGCGGAGGCCACCTACTACATCGACAATACCGAATCCGATTGACGGATTCGGGTATGTACGTGAGTAGGTGTGTGGGTATGTACGTGATACCCATCCGTTTGCGCCTATGCCGATATTTCTGCAACCCTGAACTTTGCAGGTGGATTTGGTATGACTGCTGACCGCCGATCCGGTGACCGCAATCCCTGCGAGACTTGACAGCTCCTGGTTCCCTCCAAGATGTTGGGGGCGACCTGCGAAGAGATTGGTCCGGCTCGATTGCGCTGTTGCAGTCCCGTTCCATGCAGATCTGCCAGGTCTCCCCTCCGCGTCCGCTTGACAATCAACACCGTTGCTCACAAACCCCCAACGAAGCTGGGCAACGAGTTGCACTGCGGAGTTGGTATTACTCCGTTCCGGGCGGCGGTGCTTCCGTCTCCGATTCCGGCTCGGGGATCCGTCGAGGCGCAGGGGAGGAGTCTCCGACGGGGACGGACGGTGGGGGCGTGGCGAGGCTTGTCGGGGCGGCATTAAGGCGTTCGTCGCGAGCCACGTACGTGGTGAGGAAGTCGTAGAGGAGGTGGTCGACCTCTGTCGTGTCGGCCAGGTCGTTGAGCACGTACTGGACCGTTTCCTCATCCGGCAGGGCGTCCCGGTAGTGCTTCCGGTAGACCAGAATGCGTTCCCGTTCGCGCTCGGCGTCGAGTTCGCTGTGAAACTGGGTGCCGTAGATGGGAAGGCCCTCCAGCCGGAAGGCCTGATAGGGAAGCTCATTCTTGGCGAGCTCCGTTGCTGCACTCGGCAGCTCGACGACCCGGTCGTGGTGGCCCATGTTGGCCCGAAAGTGGGGCGGAAAGCGATGAAACAGGGGGTCTGTCAGGCCCGCTTCCGTCAGTTCGACGTCGCCGCATCCGAGCTCCGAGTGCTCGGGGTCGTAGACGACCCGTCCGCCCAGGGCGCGAACGATGACCTGGTGTCCCCAGCAGGACCCGAACAGGGGCATCTCGCGGTCCACGATCCGTCGCACAAAATCGAGCAGATCCGGGGTCCAGTCGTAATCGTCCGTGGCCGAGTAGGCCCCGGCGCCGCCGATGATTACGGCGTCCACGTCGGTGAGATGGTCGGGGCTCGGGGGTTCGCCCTTGGCGACGTTGAGGACCCGGAACCGATCGCGGGGCAGTCGGCATCGCTCCGAGAAGCAGACTTGCTCTTGCTCCACCATGCGCGGGGCCGTTCGGGCCTGGATGAGCAGAATCCGGAGCGAACGGGCCGAGAGGGGCGAGCGGAGAAACGAAGTCGGTTTGTCCCGGGTGGGGACCGTCATGGGCAGTTCCGAGCGATTTTCGGGGGAAACAACACGTCCTCATACGCCGTGCGTCCCTGAAAGTTGAACGGGGACGCTGAGATCCCGAGGCGGTTACATGTTAAATTTCCGACCGGACGACGGCGGGGCCGCCTGCGCTCGCTCGATTGCGTCGAACGGGTCGTAGGGGACGAAGCCTCGGTGTGGAAGTCGGGCGCTCCGTTGCCGTCGGTTCCTTCCATTTTGCCCGGAATGAACGGAGACGTGAATGCATGGACGCAAGAACCGCTGTGCGCCGACGCGCTCCTGTGCACAGTATAGAGCAAGATGTGGTTGCCCCGGTTATGCGAGGAGATCCTCGAAGTCGTCGACGAGGAGCCGGTACAGGCGGCGGAGGGGCAGTCCGACGACGTTGTAGTAATCGCCCTCAAGCTGCTCGACGAACAAGGGGGCGGTATGGTCCTGAATGCCGTAGCCGCCGGCCTTGTCCATCGGCGATTCGGTGGCCACGTAAGCGTCGATTTCTGCCTGGCTGAGCGCCGCAACGGTGACCCGGGTTTCGACACTGGTGCGGACCGCCCGATCCGTATCGGCGTGCTGGAGGGCCATGCCGGTATACACGGAATGGGTGGTATTGCTGAGCCGCTGCAACATGTCGACGGCGTGGGCCGGAGAGGCGGGCTTTTCCAGAATGTCGTCCTCATGGCTCACAATCGTGTCGGCGGCGAGGACGAGGGCGGAGGGATGTTCGGTGGCGACCGGCGCTGCTTTGCGGGCGGCCAGCCGACGGGCGGCTTCCGCCGGCGGGGGCGTGCCGTTGAGGGTTTCGTCGGCGGGGCTCGGCCGCACAGTAAACGTCACGTTGATCTGTTCGAGAAGGGCACGCCGCCGGGGCGACTGGGACGCCAGGATGAACGGAGGGGCGATGGAGAGAAGGGCATTCATGGAGTGGGGGACCGGTCTGTGAGAACGTACGTACGCCACTGGCTCGGCACGACGGAAATCGCGCTCCCCGACCCGTGAGCACGGATCGGTAGCCACGCATTTCCGTATTGAGGAAGCGGACTGTTGCGGAAGAGCAACGAACTTGTGCGCCTCATTCTGGGGGCCTCCGGAAGCCTGGGCGGTTCGGGGAGAGCCCGAACGGGGCCCTGTAGGGGCCGCAGGAAACGCGCCGGCCCGTACAATTCTGTAAAAAGCTTAAAATCGGATAGGTTGACAGGCCCCCCGAAAGCTTCTACCTTTCATCCGTTAGCTCCCTTCAGAGGCACGCCTCGTTATGTACGTCCTGTCGGTTTGCAATCATAAGGGAGGAACGGGAAAGACGACGACCGCAATTCACCTTGCGGCGGCGCTCGGGTTTTCGGGATGGCGCACGCTGGTAATTGATCTCGATCCCCAGGGGTTTCTCACGCGCACGATGGACGTGGAGGAGCCCGAGCCGGAGTCGACGGTGGCGTCGCTGTTTCAGCCGTCCGCTAATCTGGATGCAATCGAGATGCGGAAGGTGAGCGGGTTTGATCTACTTCCGTCCTCCAGTACACTTACGAAGCGCATGCGGGATCTGAACAAACCCACCGACGTGCTGTGGGTGCGGGAGGCCCTGCAGAACGCCTCTCTTGAGTACGATCTCATTCTCTTTGACACGGCCGCGGCCGTTACGGTCTACAGCCTCAACGCGATGGTCGCGAGCCGGCACATTATCATTCCGGTGCTTCCGGAGTACCAGTCCGTCGTGGGGTCGGAGCAAACCTACCAGACGATTGAAATGGTGAAGAACAAGCTCAATCCCCGCCTGCAGTCCCAGCACTTTTTGCTTACCCAGGTCGACGCCCGAAAGCGCATTCACCGAACGTACCAGCAGTATCTTCGAGAGAAGTACGGCGATAACGTGCTGGAGAACGTCATTCGAACCAGCACGAGCCTCGCAGAGGCGCGCGAGGGCGGGACCACGGTGTTTGATCACGACTCCAACGGCCGCGGCGCGCGCGACTACGCGAATGCGACGGACGAATTGATGGAGCGACTTCAGCAGTACGACACCGACACGTCGTCGACCCTCTCCGACGAGTCCATTGAGGCCGACGACGTTCCGTTGCCGGACGAGGCCCTGAACTCCTGACCATTTCTTTCCGATTGATTGCTGAGGCTCGTTCCGGATGTCTTCCACGTACGGTCGTTTGGGGCTTCTTGCCGGACTACTGGTCCTTACGGGAGCGGTGCTCTACGGGCTGCACTGGCACCCGGAGGGGCTCCCGTCGCCCATCACGGTGCTGGACCCGGCGGATGGGCTCTACCGCACGGCGCGCACCGCCCGCCCCCCTGCCGATACGAGCCGCGTGGACCTGTCGGCCCTGGAGCATTCCGTGACGGTTGTGCGCGACCAACGGCACGTGCCGCACATCTACGCCCGGTCGGATCGGGACGCTGTGATTGCGTTGGGGTACGTGGCCGCGCAGGATCGGCTCTTCCAGATGGATTTTTTGCCGCGCGTGGCGGCCGGTCGCCTCGCCGCGGCGGTGGGACCGAAGGCCGTTGATACGGATCGGTTTCTGCGGGGAACGGGCATGGACTGGGGGGCCCGGAAGAACCTAAAACGGATCCGTGCGGCGGACGGCATCGAGCTGGATGCGCTGCAGTGGTATGGGGCGGGGGTGAATGCCTATCTGGAGCGAACGTCGCCCGCCGATCTGCCCCTCGAATTTCGGCTGTTGGGCTACCGGCCCGATCCGTACACGCCGCTCCAGGGACTGCGCCTCATTCAGTACATGACGTTCGACCTGACGTACCAGTCGGACGATCCCGCCTACACGGCGCTTCGCGATTCGTTGGGACAAGAGACGTACGAGCGGTTGTATCCCGACCATCCGCCCGCGCTCTTTTCGCCGATTGTTCCGTCCGCCCAGCAGCTGGGGGGGGATCGGTCGCCCACGGCGTCCACGCGCTCCGTCGGCCGACGGGCCGACGTCCAATCCGCCCTGCAGCAGCGACGGGACGGGCTCGATCGGTTGAGGCGGACGGTGGGGACGGGGCCGGCCCCGAGCAAGGGCTCAAACAACTGGGCCGTGCAGGGGGCGCGCTCGGCCACGGGGGCTCCATTGCTGGCGGGGGACATGCACCTCTCCCTCTCGCTGCCGTCGATCTGGTACGAGGCGCACCTGGTGACGCCCACGATGAATGCGTACGGGCTCACGATTCCCGGGGCGCCGGTCTTTGTACAGGCGTTCAATCAGCACGTTGGATGGACGATTACGAATACGGGGACGGATCAGATCGATCACTTTGTGCTCCGCCTGGATTCGACGGGGACCCAGTACCGGTACGAGGGGGAATGGCGGGACCTGCGTCGCGAGGTCGACACGATCCGCGTCAACGGAGCCGAGCCGGTGCTCGACACGACGTATTTTTCGCACCACGGTCCTGTGACCATGGAGGCGGGGGATCCCCGTACGGCCATTGCGGAGCGATGGGTGGCGCATAAGCCCTCCCGCACGCTCCGGGCGCTCTGGCACATGAACCGGGCCGACGGGGTGGCGGCGTTTACGGAGGCCCTTCGCGACTGGGACACGCCGATGCAGAACATCCTGTATGCGGGGGCGGACCGTACCATCGCGGTGCGGTCCACCGGGTACTTGCCGACCCGACGGGGCGGGCACGGGCGCGGTCTGCTTCCCGGATCGACCAATACCCACGAGTGGGTCGGGCGCGTGCCGTTTGATTCGCTCCCAGCCGCCCGCAATCCGGAGCAGAATTTTCTGGCGTCTGCCAACCAGAAGCCGACCGGGCCGGACTATCCGTACTACCTGGGGCACGACTGGCGCGACGGCTACCGCTCCCTTCGGATCGATTCGCTGCTTCGGGGGACGGCTCAGCACGACGTGGCGGACTTCAAGCAGTACCAGGCCGACGTGCAGGTGCAGCAGCATCGGACCTTTGTGCCGTTTCTGGCGGAGCTCGATTCGCTGTCGCCCCGAGCAGATACGCTCCGCCGTCGGCTCCAGCAGTGGGACGGAGCGGCCACCGTTGATCGCCCGGAGCCGCTCGTCATGGACGCGTTTCTCTCTGTGCTCCGGACCCAGATGTGGGATGAGCCCCTCTTTTCCATAGGACCCGATCCGTCGGATGCTGTTCTGCTCGACCTGTTGCGGGCCGAGTCCGACGCTCAATGGTTCGACGTCCAGGACACCCCGCAGCGGGAAGACGCGGATGCGTTTCTCCGCCACGTCCTGGACGTCACGGCCGATACGATGGCGTCGCGATACGGATGGGCGCCGGCCGAGTGGCGATGGGGCGACCAGCACAACATTGTCTTTCGTCACCTCTCCGGCAGCGAGGCCCTTCGTCCGCTCTGGCGGGGGCCGCACGTGTTTCCCGGATTTGAGGCCACCCTGTCGCCGGGGCGCGGGCACACGGTTACGCACAGCGCCAGTCAGCGTGTTATTATCGACTTTTCGACCCGTTCGCCGACGGGGTACGGCGTGTACCCGGGGGGACAGAGCGGACGGCCGCTCGATCCGTTGTTCTACGACACCCAGATCCCCACCTACCTCGATTTCGCGTACTTCCCGCTGCGCACGCCGTCGTCCCCCAGTGCTATGGAGCAGTCGTACGTGCGGGCAAAGCAGGCGCTCGTCCCCTCGGAATAGGGCGTACCGATCCGGAACAATAGCGGGTGCCGCTCCACGCATACGACGTTCTGGTCCACATCACGTCTGGGGGAGCACCAGTCGCTTTGAAAGGCTGGTCGTGCCAAGTTGTTAGGAGGGGCCGTCGGCATTGTCGAGGGCCGCGAGTTCTGCGTCGCTCCAGTCGTAGACGTGTCGCTCGGTGGTGCGGAGGGCCGTCACGCAGTCCCGGTAGGCGGCACGGGCGTCGTCTATGTCGGGATCGTCCGGGTGGGCATCGATCCAGGCGCGGAGGTCGTCGATGGCAGCAGGAGCGTAGGTATCGATGGCCTCCTGTTCCTGGAGCAGACGCATCTTGCGCTCTTCCCGGCGCAGGGTGTAGATCAGCAGGCCGATGGAGGAGACGAAGAAGGCGAGAATGCTAAATCCTATCATCACCCAGACGTCGAGGGGGAGTTCGGTCATGGCGGGGCTACGCTTTTTTGCGGGCAGGAGGTTCTGTTATTGCAAAGTAATTAGCGAAGCATTCTGCGTATAGCGTTGGGGATTGTGCAGGTAGCGTTGGGCGTTATACCAAGTCCGGCTGCAAACTTCCGGTATAGAGAGGAGCAATACCTATTCGCAGTCAGGCGTTTTTCCTGTCCTACATCGCAGAAGAAGGTTCTCGTAGCGCCGTTGGAGTCCAACGGCGCTACAAATCTGGTTCGCAGACCGGAATGAATCTACCGGATTTGGTATTATGCGTTGGGCGTTATGCGTTGGGTGTTGTACGGGTCGGATATCGGATGTGGGCGAAGACCGGGGGCATCGGACCGTATGCGCCGGAAGCGGGGTTGTACCGAATCCGGTTGAAGGATTCGGGTATGAAAGTCCGTAGGTGTGTAGGTATGTACTTGATGCCCATCCATTTGCACCTATACCGACGTTTTTGCAACTCTGGACTTTGTAGGCGGATTTGGTATTAGTCGGGAGCATTGGCGGTGTCGGGAAGGAGCGCGGTCCCCGCGGCTCCGAGGAGGGGAAAGAGGACGAGCACGGCGACGCCGGCAATCATTTTCGGCGAGCCGAGGTGGCGCCAGGCGTAGAGACCCAGGATGAACAGCATGACGCCGGGAATGACGTATTTGATGATGGGATTCCAGAGTGGCCCCACGTAGACGCCGGCGTTCCGGTTCACTTCGATCACCCGTAGCTTCTCGGGGGTGAGGACCCATCCAATCATGCCGATGATGGAGAGCGTGGCCAGGGGCAGGCCGAAGTTGCCGAACACGAAGTCGAGAAAGCCGAGCACGTCCGACGAGTAGGCGCTGGCAAGGCCGAGGGCCCAGATGCCGCCGCAGACCCCGACCACCGTTTGGTTGCGACTCCAGTTCGTTTCTTCCGTGAGGGTGGTGACGCCCACCTCCGTAATGAGGAGGGCGGAGGTGAAGGTGGCGAAGAAGAACCCGACGAAGAAGAGGAGGGCCCAGAGCGCGCCGCCGGGCATCTTGGGGAAGACCTGCGGGAGCGAGACAAAGGTGAGGCCGGACCCGCCGGCCGGGTCGATGTCGAACGCGAAGACGATGGGGAAGATGGCGAAGGCCGCCAGGATGCCGATGCTCGACTGGCCGAGCACCGTAAAGGCCCCGCCGCCGATGGGAATGTCGTCGTAGTCCGGCAGGTAGCTGCCCACCGTGAGGGCGATGCCCCAGCCCAGGCCGGTGGAGAACAGCGACTGGCCGAGTGCCGTGATCCAGGTGCCGCTGCGCTGGAGGGCGGCCCATTCAACGTCGAAGGTAAAAACCAGCCCCTCCGCGGCGCCGGGAAGGGTGAGGGCGCGGATGGCGATGGCCGTGAGCGCAAAGATGAGGCCCGGGACGGCGTACACCACGATTCGTTCAATGCCGCGCCGGATGCCGAGGTAGAGCACGCTGCCGACCAGGAGCATGACCAGCGTGTGCATGCCGACGTTGAGGGCCGTGTGGGCTTGAAAGGCCTCCCAGAAGGCCCCGGCCGCAAAGTCGGGCGCGGTAAAGGTGAAGAGGAGGGCGTGGACGGCGTAGTACAGGGTCCACCCCACGACCGGGGCGTAGTACGACATCAGCACGACGTTGACCATGAGCACGACGACGCCGAGGCCGGCGAGTCCCCGCGAGGGCGTCATTTTCCGGAAGGCCCCAATGACGCCGCGGCCGGTGAAGCGCCCGAGCGCCACCTCGGCGATGAGGCCGGGGATGGCGAGCACGAGCAGCAGGACGAGGTACGCCAGAATGAAGGCGCCGCCGCCCTCTTGGCCCGTCACGTACGGAAACCGCCAGATGTTGCCGGCCCCGATCATGGCCCCGAGCATGGCCATCAGGAAGCCGAATCGGGAGCCCCATTGAGCGCGCGACAGCTCTACATCGGGGTCGGACATAACCAGAGGGACGCCTGCGACAAAGACGGACGGACGTCCAATCTATGGGAGGCACGCGGAAAATTCGAACCGACTGGGCGTCTACGTCGTAGGGAAGTGCCGGTGAAGCAGTGAGGCCAGTAGGTCGACCGAGTCCTTGATGCGATGGGAGCGGCCGGGGAGGAGCGCGAGCCGGGCGTTGGGGAGGTGGTCGTAGACGGCCTGTATGTCGTCAATCGAGAACAGCGGGTCGGCGTCGAGCCCGGCCACCAGGGCGGGGTGCGACACGTCGGCGGCCATGCGGGTGCGTGCTTTGTTGGTCGACGGAAGGGTCTTCACGAAGTCCCGGAGTGCGGGAAAAAGCGTCTTCGGGTGCTGGTGCTGGGCCGCGAGTCGTTTAGCCTGCTGCGGAATGTGACGGCGGAGGGCTCCCAGGTCGAGATGGCCGTTCAGGGCCTCCACGTCGTCTCCGTCCCACGTGAGGTGGGGGGCAAAGAGCCCGAGGTGATCGACGGCGTCCGGACGTTCGGCGGCGTACTGGAGGGCAACGGCACTGCCGAGGGAGAACCCGAAGAGGTGTCCGGAGGAGCGATCGACGGCGTCGAGCGCCCGATCGACGTCCTCCACAAACCGATCCAGGGTGAGGGTGTCGTCGGGCGGAAGGGTCGTGTGTCCGTGTCCCGTGAGGTCGACCCCAACCACGTGGTAGTAGGGCTTGAGCTCGCGCATGAGCGGGGCCGTGTCCAGGCAGGTGGTGCCGCCGGCGCCGTGGAGTAGGATCAGGCACGGGTTGGAGCGGTCGCCGCGTTCGTAGAAGGCAAGCTCCCCATCGCGGTGCGGCACCGTTTGGGGCGTCCAGGGCGGCGGCGTCTGCGTTTCGCAGAATTCAACCAGCACGCCGTGGGTATCCTCCGGATGGACGAAGAAGACCTGTTTGTCGGCGGCGCCGGGCTGGGGGGTGTCGCTCAGGAGGGTGAATCCGGCCTCCCGCAGTTGCTCCATGGTGGCCTCTGCGTCGCGGACCTCGAAGGCCAGGTGGTGAAGCCCCTCCCCCCGGTGTTCGAGAAACTTATGGATCGGCGACTCGTCACTGAGGGAGTCGAGCAACTCCAGCGTCGTGTTTTCGGTGTCCAGAAAATGCGTGCGGACCTCTTGCAGCGAGACCGTTTCGGCCGTGTAGGGACGCCGATCAAGCAGGCGGTCAAAGCAGTTGATGACCGCCTCGACATCCTCAACGGCAATTCCGATGTGGTCGAGTTGAACCATGGTGTAGAGAAACGTCGGAAAAAGAGAAGGGAAGAACGAGAATGTGCAGGATGGGAGTGGGTCGGTCCGTGTAGGAGGGCGAACCGGGGAGCGGCATGCTTTTGGCATTTACTGTGTGCTCAAGGAGACCGCTGTCCACAAGAAGTGAACCTGTAATAGATTGCACCGGTTAGGAGTTCGATATGACCACGTCCCGAGATTCTTCCTCCCAGGCCCAATCGGCGGTGCAGCAACAGCGACAATGGGCCATGGCGCTCAGTCTCGGCGTGTCGCTGGTGATGCTGATCGGAAAGGTCACGGCCGCGGTACTGACGGGCAGTACGGCAATTTTCTCCGACGCCGCCGAGTCGGTCATTCACCTCTTTGCGACCGGCTTTGCGGGGTTCAGTCTGTGGTATGCCGCCACGCCGCCGGATCCGGATCATCCCTACGGACACGGAAAAATTTCCTATTTCGCATCGGCCGTGGAGGGCACGCTGATCCTCATTGCCGCCCTGGTGATTGGCATCATGGCCGTCCGGGACCTCCTGACGGAACCCCGGCTTCACCAGCTCGACGTCGGACTGTATATGATGGGCGGACTCACCGTCGTCAACTGTGCGCTGGGGACGTATCTCGTCCGCGTGGGCCGTCGCACCAACAGCCTCGTCCTCGTGTCGAACGGGAAGCACGTCCTCACCGACATGTGGACGAGCCTCGGGGTCATCGGAGGCGTGGCGCTTGTATGGAGCACCGGCGTCACGTGGCTCGATCCGGTGGCGGGCCTGTTGGTGGCCGGCAATATTCTGTGGACGGCCTCCGGCCTTCTCCGCCGGTCGATCTACGGGCTCATGGACGAGGCCGACCCGGACGCCACCGAGGCACTTCTCGACGAGCTGACGGAGGCGAAGGCGGACGGGACGATTGCCGAGTTCCACCAGGTCCGACATCGACGCTCGGGGGATCAGGTGTGGGTCGAGTATCATCTGATGTTTCCGGGCGACATGTCGATTCGCGAGGCGCACGCCCGCTCGCACGAGGTGGAGGACCGGATCGACGCCCTCTTTCCGGACGAGGCGGTGTACGTGACGGCCCATCTGGAGCCGCGCCGGCACGACGACGCCCACCCGGACGATCACCGAGAACCGGCGGATCCGCTTCGGGAGGTGACGCCGCCGTGAGGATGCCGCCGGCACGCCGATGCGGGGCGCGCCGGCGAACGGGTCCGGAATGCCGAAGCGCCGCTGGCAGCCAACGGCGCTTCGGGCACACTCGGTATGAGATCGACGGCGGCAGGCCCGGATACGCTATCGTCGTTAGGAGCCAATTTCACCGGCCTCCCGAAGGCGCTGGAGGTCGTCGAGGTTGCTGTGTACGTGCTCGGCGGAGGTTTCAAACTGCGACTGCTCCTCGTCGGTCAGTTCCACCTCGATGATCTCCTCCACGCCGTCGGCGCCCAGCTTGACGGGCACGCCGATGAAGAGGTCCTCGACGCCGTACTCGCCGTCGCAGTACGCCGCGGCGGGCAGGATGCGCTTGTTGTCCTTGATAATGGCTTCCGTCATTTCGGCCGCTGCGGCACCGGGGGCGTACCAGGCGGAGGTGCCCATCAGGTCCACAATTTCGCCGCCGCCGCCCTTCGTGCGCTCTACGATCTCGGTAATCGTCTCGTCGTCGAGCCACTGGGGGAGCGGGATGCCGCCGATGGTCGTGTAGCGGGGGAGGGGCACCATCGTGTCGCCGTGGCCGCCCATGAGGAGGGCCTGAATGTCGCGTACCGACACGTCCAGCTCCTCGGCAATGAACGAGCGGTACCGGGCGGTATCGAGCACACCGGCCATGCCCATGACGCGGTTCGACGGGAAGCCGCTGGCCTCATAGGCCACATACGTCATTACGTCGAGCGGGTTGGCCACCACAATAATGCTGCTGTCGGGACTGCCCTCCACAAATTGCTCGGTGACGCCCCCCACAATCTCCGTATTCTTCGCCAGGAGGTCGTCACGGCTCATGCCCGGGCTCCGGGGCAGGCCGGCGGTAATGATGCATACGTCGGAGTCTTCGGTGGGGCCGTAGTCGTTCGTGCCCGTCACGGTGGTGTCGAAGCCGTGGACGGGGGCCGACTCCATCATGTCGAGGCCTTTGCCTTGCGGCATGCCCTCCTTGATGTCAACCATGACCACGTCGTGCACCATGTCTTTCTGGGCGACGCAATCGGCTACGGTGGCGCCGACATTGCCGGCCCCGATCACTGTGACTTTCATAAGAGTCTGGATGAATGTGTGTGAGAGAAATCGCTGGGCATTGCACTGTGCAAGGAAGAAAGCAGGCGGCATCCCTGCCAGCAATATTTCGCAAAGAGCCTTCATGTGGGGGACACGAACGCCGCACACTCCGCCGGGGGATTTGCGTCTGGAAGTGGGTGCAGGGACCCGACGTCATCGGACCTCGTTCCGAATCGGGGGAGGTCAGCGACGCACGAGGGCGTTGACGCACAAGTGCGTTTGGCCTATATCTTGCATCCGTTATCGGTACGTCTGTCCCCTCAAACGTTTTCGCCGGATGTGGTGTGAAGGGAGGCGAGGCGACTACAGG
>CAYOWD010000036.1:0-1894 GCA_964407535.1 uncultured Salinivenus sp.
CGGCGACTGGGTGCTGTGGGTGTCGTTCATCTTTCCGGCCTTCTACTTCGGACTGTCCGGCTGGCTCGACTGGGCGGATCGTCGCGAGTAGCCCGAGGAGGTTGGGTCGGCGTTGCCGGATGGAGATGCGTCGTCGTCCAGGAGGATCGACAGCCGGTCGCAGGTGCTGCGGGCCGCAGCGCGTACGGCTGGATGGTCGTGATGGGCGTTGGCACGTAGCTCCGCTTTCGGAAGCGGATGCTCGGCGCCCCACAGTGCAGGATCTTCGGGGGAGGGAGGCGGACTGGCGGACGGGTCGGGGTCGGTCGGGAGGGCGCCGGCCATGGCGGAGGCCGCGACCCGAGCCGGCACGTCGTTGGCCGAGAGGGCGGCGGCCACGATCGGCGCGGCGGCCTCGCCCAGCGGGGCGGCCAGGGCCCGCAGGGCCGCGTGCGGGTAGTGAAAGTCGTTCGCCGGGCCGGTGGGGGGCGTGCCCGATTCGAGAAGGTCGAAAAGTGCCGTGCAGGCCGCGACCCCGGGAAAGATGCAGAGGGATTCGGCAAGGGCGTAGTCGGGCGCGTCGGCGTTGCAGAGCATCCGGCACGCGACATCGAGCGCCGCGTCGTCGTCAAGCCAGAGGGCCCACGTTGCCAGTGCCGCCGGATTGAGCGGCGACTGCAGAAGGGCCTCTGAGATCGCCTCGACGTTCGACGCTGAGGCGGCATCGTTTGCCGACGGCACGTACAGCCCCGCCGACGTGGCGACGGCCTGGGGGGCCTTTTCATCACGGAGGACATCGTAGAGACGGAGTTCGTCCGTCGGGGGCGGCGGCACCTCGACGAGGGCGGACAGCAGTCGGGTCGCCGCCGGGCGATCGTTGCGGAGGTACGCCGTCCAGAGGGCGGCATCGCCGGATAGGTGCTTAAGCCCGGTGGGGCGGCCCGTGCCGTCCGAGAGTTCGAGGCGCAGTGCCGTGCGCGAGCGCCGCGGAATGACGACGGCCGCGACCCCGGGCTGAAACGGCCCCGGGATCTCTTCGAGCGCCGGCAATTCGACATCGTCGAACGAGACGAGGTGCTGAAGGGTCTCCTCGACGTAGGGCGGATCCAGGGCCCACAGGCCGCCGTCGCCCAACAGCAACAGGCGTTCGGCGTTGGTGGGCGAACTCCAACCGGCCACCGGTGCCGCCAGCTCCTCCGCGCCGAACTGCGATTCCGCGTTCAGCCCCTCCTCGGAAATCGAAAAGAGGTGGTAGGTGGTGTCGGCTGTCTGCTTGGTGCAGAGCAGCAGGTCCCCGTACATGGGGTGCGCGTTCGAGTAGGCCGAGAGGTCAGCCCACCAGGCCCAGTCGGTGCCGTCGTCGGGGAGAAAGCCGACATGAGTATCGGCGCCGGCTAGGACGCCGGAGTCGACCTCAAAGCCGGAATCGATGGCGGTGGGGGCGGGGGAAAAGGCCGTCCAGTCTTTGGTGGGCGCCCAGTGGTAGGCAGTGCGCTCGGTCCACACACACAGGCCCGCCGAGTAGGCGCAGGCCCCCGTCAGTTCGGGTTCATCCGGGGGAAGAAGATACGACATGGAGAGGCAGTGCGATCAATCAGGGGCACCGCGACCGGTGCCGGCGACAAGACGAAGGTCTGTCCCCCATACCGGCAGGGGAAGGGGCAGGGTCCCGCCGATTGGGTGAAAGTTGAATATCGCGGACGAGGACGCACGGTGCGTTCACGGTGCATCCACGACGGTTGTCGGGACACTTCCTCTGCCGACGGCGGTCGGCACCAGGGCGCGGTCTGAAACCACTTCCTCACTGGAGATCTAGGATCTCCTTGTTCACGGCGCGCTCTGAAAGCACTTGTTCGTTGTACTCACGGCGCGCTCTGAAAGCACTTGTTCACTTCGTTCACGGCGCAGCCCAAGA
>CAYOWD010000036.1:1994-16935 GCA_964407535.1 uncultured Salinivenus sp.
CTACTTCCTCGCTTCACTCAGGGCGCAGCCCAAGACTACTTCCTCGCTTCACTCAGGGCGCAGCCCAAGACTACTTCCTCGCTTCACTCACGGCGCCTCGGCGACGGGGGAGGGGTCCGGGGTCGGTTGGGACGCCGGCTCGTCGGGGGGAGACGAGTCGTCAGGGGTGGAGGTGTCGTCGGGAGAGGAGGAAAGGGCGGGTTCGGGAAGTCCCCAGTGGACGATGCCGGCCATGAGGACGGTCACGGCGGCGCCCGCGAGCGCGTTGCTGGCGTAGCCGTAGGGACCGACCGTCGCACTCGCGACGAAGCTCCCGATGCCGAAGCCGGCCTGTCCGATGCTCATAGCCAAGCCCATGAGGAGGCCGCGTTCTTGGTCCCGCACGAGGGCTGTGAGCAAGGATTGCAGGGGACTGATGCGGACGCCCACCGCCACCATCGCAAGGAAGAACAGGCCGGCGGCCGAGGAGAAGCCGACGATGAAGACCGGTGCGAGGGCAGAGAACAGTGCGAGTGCAAGGCTGGAGCCAATCACCAGCGGCTTGCGCCCAATCTTGTCGGAGAGGCGGCCGGCGAGGGGGGAGGCCAGCACGTTGGCCGAGCCGCCGATGGCGAAGAGAAGCGCGATGCTGTAGCTCGACACCCCGATCGTCGTTTCCAGCCAGGTGGGGAGGAACGAGGTGAAGAGCCCGATGCCGCAGAACATGAGGAAGTACGCCCCGACGGCCGCGGCAATCCGGGATTTTTTCAGAAGCCCCAGGTACTTGTTCAAGAATCGACGGACCGTAAGGGCTTCGTCATCGAGGTCGGCGCTGGGTTGGGGAACGAAGCGCCAGATGAGAACGGTCGCAAGGCCCATTGGGATGGCAAACATGAGGAAGGGCCACCGGTAGCCGAAGCCGGCGGCCAGCACCTTGCCGAGGGGCACGCCCGCCACTTGGCCGAACGCGACGCCGCTCATCACCCATCCGTTGGCCCACCCGCGCTTTTCGTATGGAAAGTAGTCACCCACGTACGCCACGGAGCCCCCGCTCAGCATGCCGCCGCCGATGCCGGCGAGCAGGCGCATCAAGAGCAGGAGTTCGTAATTGGCGGCCACCGTATGCAGTGCGAGGGTGATGGCCATGAGGCCGGTGCCGTACAGCAGGATCCGGCGGCGCCCGATGCGGTCGGACGCCGGCCCCGTTATGAGCGCCGAGACGCCCAGCGACAGGGCGTAGGCGGTCAGCAACATGCCCTGCCAGAAGGAATTGACGCCGAGCGTTTCGGCAATCTCCGGCAGAATCGGCACCATGATGATCAGCTGGCTGCTGGCCGAGAACATCATCAGCCAGAGCGCAAACAGGATCAGGTACGGATTGGCCGTCTTCGAATCGGTCACGGAGGACGGTGCGAATGGAGAAGGGCGGTTCGAGGCGCAATCTTCCAATCGAAAAACCAACTGGAACCGACCCAGGAAGATGCATTGGGCCGTTCGACAGGACGGCAAAACCCCCCAAATATTCGGCAAAATTCAGTGACAGGACGGGGGATCGAAGAAGGTTTTAAGCACGTAGGCGAAGCGGATGCGAACCCAGTGACGAGATCCCGTGAAGGGTAGGGGAAGATCGGCTAGGTAATAGAAGGGTAATCCCGTCATAATGGTAGGGTTACACGCGGGCCTTATCGTTTGGGACGGTCACTAGACGTCGACGGCATTCCGCCTGCCGTGGCGTGATTCGTGTTTGCTGTCTCCAAACGATCGTTTTCTCAACATGGTCGATCTCCGGGCTCGACGACTCTTCGGATGTGCACTTGCGGTTTTTCTAGGGGTTGGTGGGGTGCTCGCTCCAGCGTCTGCTCAGGATGAGGCCTCGCTGGGCGACGACGAAGCCGGCGCCGTGGCCGGAGTCGTGGTCGATAAAGGCAACGGAGAGACGTTGCCTGGGGCCAACGTGTCGATCAAGGGCACGACCACCGGAACGACCACCGACATTGAGGGCCGGTACCGTCTCGACGGACTGGATCCCGGACGCTACGATCTCAAGTTCTCCTTCGTCGGATTTCAGGAGAAGACGGTGACGGATGTGAAGGTGAAGGCGGGCGATGTGGCCTCGCTCGACGTGGCGCTCAGGGAGCAGACCGAGCAGCTTGAGGAAGTCGTTGTGGAGGCGGAGGCGGCACGCGACTCGGAGGCGGGGATGTTGAAGGACCGGGCGAAGGCGGCGTCGGTCAGCAACGCCATCAGTGCCGAGTCCATGAGTCGATCCGGGTCGGGAGATGCCGCGAGTGCGATGGGGAATGTGACCGGGGCCTCGGTGGTTGAAGGGAAGTACGTCAACGTGCGGGGCCTGCAGGGACGATACGTGGATGTGCAGCTCAACGGGACGACGCTCCCCAGTGCCGATCCGGACGGCAACAGCGTAGCGCTCGACATCTTTCCGTCGAGCCTCATCGACAATATTGTGACCTCGAAGACGTTTACGCCGGACAAGCCCGGTACCTTTACGGGGGGAGCAATCGACGTGACGACCAAAGCATTCCCGGACGAGTTTTTTCTCAATGCGTCGGTGTCGAGCTCGGTCAACAGTGAGGTTGGCATTGGAGGGAGTGTATTGCGTGCCCCGAGCGGATTGGAGGAGTTGCCTTCAGTCGCGAACAGTAGCAATGTCCCGCCGTCTCCGACCTCGGCTCCTGAGCGGCAGGCAGCCCTGAACGAGTTAACACAGGCGTTTGCGACCGGGGTTGCCCCCCATTCAGACGATGTGCTTGCGAATCGGAGCGGGGAGATCGCGGTCGGCAATCAATTTTCGGTTCTGAACGACCGGTCGCTCGGGGTGATTGCCACGCTCACGTACGACGAATCATTTTCCGGATATAGCGGGGGCAAGACTGCTCGTTTCTCACAGGGACTGAACTCCGATCGCCTACAACCGGAGGCCTCGTATACGACGCAGCGTGGGGTTGAGGGAACGCTCTGGGGCGGTCTCCTCGGCTTGTCCCTGCAGGCGTCTCCCAAACACGAGTTTGGCCTTCGTCTGCTCTACAACCGCGACGAGGAGAAGATTGCCCGTTCCGAGTCGGGCGTTCTGCCCCGCGACAATATCGCCGGGGATCGTCGATTCCAGACGCGTGTGTCGCGCCTCATTGAGCGGACGGTGCTGTCCACCCAGCTCGACGGGACGCATCAGGTCACCAGCGGGAAAGACGGCATCCAGGTCAACTGGCGGACGACGTTTTCGGAGGTGGGACGAGACGAACCGGACAATCGCTTCTTTCCGAACGAATTCAGTTCCAACGGGGAAGACTTCGCAATCTCAGGACCGGTGACGGGCCTCCCGACACGGTACTTTCGGAATCTCACAGAGCGAGACTGGTCCGGACAGGCCTCGGTAGAGGTGCCGGTGGGGACGGCCACGTTTGAAACGGGAGGGTCTATTCGGGCAAAGGCTCGTGAGTTTCGGGAGCGCATATTCAAGCATGACGCGCCCATCGGAGTTGGGTTTAGTGGAGATCCGGACGCATACGTGAACGAGCAGGCCGGACTTCAGGAAGACGGGTCTTTCGGAACGTTCGTGAAGGAGGTGCCCTCGCAAGGAGGCAACTACGATGCCGACCAACGTACCGGGGCCGGATATGCGATGGTCGAGACGCCGGTTCCCGGGATGTCATCGCTCAGGTTTATCGGGGGAGCGCGGCTTGAATACACGGATATGTCGCTGTCCACCCTCGACAAGGACACGCAGGGCTCATTTTCGAAACTCGATGTGCTTCCGTCTGCGAACCTCGTGTGGTCGCTTCGAGAAGACATGAATGTCCGCTTCGCGTACGGACGCACTGTTGCCCTGCCTTCGTTCCGGGAGTTCTCTCCGTTCGAGTCCTTCAACTTCATCGGGGACTACACCGAACGGGGCAATCCGAATCTGGAACGCACGAGCGTCAACAACTTCGATCTGCGCTGGGAGTGGTTCCCGCGACCCGGAGAGTTGTTGTCGGCGAGTGCGTACTACAAGGACTTTACCAATCCCATTGAGCGCACCTTCGTCCCGGAGTCTGTGGATCAGGGCATTGTGACCTATCAGAATCGAGAGGATGCCAGGGTATATGGGTTAGAGCTGGAGGCCCGGAAGCGGCTGGATAATCTCGCTTCTTGGCTGGAGCACGTTCAGGTTGGCGGCAATCTCACCCTGACCGAATCCCGAATTCAGCGCACGGACGGCGTGTTGGCGTTGCTCGAACGCTTCCGAGACGACCCATCGGAAACGCGTCAGTTGCAGGGACAGTCGCCCTACATTGTCAACCTGAACGCGGGGTACGAAAACCCCGAGTCCGGGACGAGCGTGAATGTCTTCTTCAATCGCTTCGGGGATCGGCTGCAAACCGTGTCGGCAAACGGAGTCGATATCTTTGAGCGGGGACGCAGTACGCTGGACTTCAACGTATCGCAGCGGCTGCTTCGAGGGGTAGAGGCGTCATTTTCGATCAAGAATATCTTGAACGGCGACGAGATCGTGTCGCAGAAGTTCAAGGGCCAGGAATACATCAACGACAGGCGTCCGATTGGACGCAGCTTTTCCGTCGGGGTGTCCTACAGCTATTAGGCGTCCTCCTGTTCAGAGAAGCCGAGGGGACGGTCCGGGCGACGCTGCCGAGGCACACTGACGTTACCACACAACGATTGGGGACGATCTGAAATCGGGATCGACCCGAGATCGATAAACTCACCAACTCGAAGGGGCGAGCCGATTGCGCGGCTCGCCCCTTCGGTGGTTTGTAGGAGGATGTTATGGAATTAAAAACTTCCCTCCCACGCTACATCGTGTACTCTCTCTTTCAAGCACACACGACGAATGTACTCTACATCTACAGCAGCAACGAAAACAGGGTTTCCTCTTCGGGCTGTACTCCTACTCCTCTTCGTTCCGGCGCTCGTGTTCGTTACGGGCTGTGACTCCGGAGGGAGCGGAAGCAACGGCGACAACGGAAGCGACGGCGAGGAAGCCACGCGTCTTGAGTCGGGTCCTGTGAGCACGGAGAAGACCGAGACCGAGGTGGACTACGATGACGACGGCACCGCAGAGGTGGTTCGGGTCACCGATGTCAATGCCGAGGGCATTGCCCCGTCCGATGCTGAGGACCAGGAGGTGACCTGGACGAGTGACAAGACGTACGAGCTCAACGGCTTCGTCTTCGTCAACTCCAATGAGACCCTCACAATCGAGGCGGGGACCGAAATTCAGGGCCGTCTTGGCAGCGGATCGGATGCGTCTGCGTTGATTGTAGCGTCCGGCGGCAAGATTATCGCCGAGGGAGCCGCCGACAATCCGATTGTCTTCACCTCCGTTCGGGCTGCGGAAGAGGACCTCGGCCGGAACGACCGCGGCCTCTGGGGCGGTGTGATTCTGCTCGGAGACGCCGAAACCAATAACGGCCGCCAGGTTGCGGTTGAAGGCGTGCCGGACGAGACCGGCTCCCGGATTGAGTACGGGGGCTCCAACAATGACCACAATGTCGGCACCTTCAAGTACGTCTCCATTCGCCACACCGGAAGCCAGCTCGGGAACGGCGACGAGATCCAGGGCCTGACGCTGGGGGGAATAGGCGCCGGTTCGACGATCGAGTACGTCGAATCGTACGCGAGTGCCGACGACGGCTACGAGTGGTTCGGCGGCACCGTCAACACCAAGTACCTCATTGCGGCCTTTGCGTCGGACGATGCCTTTGACATCGACCAGGGCTACCGGGGCAGCAACCAGTTCTGGCTGGCCGTGCAGGGCGGAAATCAGGCCGGACGGGCCTCGGAGATGGACGGCGCCGGAGAAGCCGGCGCAACGCCGATTGCGCAGTCGATTATCGCCAACGCGACGTACATCGGCATGGGACCGGGCGTCTCAAACCCCTCGGGCGACGCGAACAACCCCTTCCTCATCCACCGGGACGACAACGCGACATCCTACTACAACTCCATCTTCACGGGTGGACGGACCGACGCTGGGATCCAGCTTGAAGACATCGACGGTACAGTCGATGCGTCCGATCGGTGGGACGGCGATCAGGATGGAACGCATGCGTCCAGCGACCCGCTCAGCCACGTGAACAACACCTGGCACAACATTGGGTCGGGCTTCGATGCCTCCGGGACCTTTGAGCAGCTCATCCAGGTCACCCGCGACGACTCGGACAACCCGAGCGGGGATCGCGGAACGAGCCTGAAGGGCAACCTCGCCACGTACTTCTCCAACAACGGTCATGAGCTCGCAGGCAGCGCTCCGCTTGAGAGCATTGACCGCGGTGGAAATAATGGAGCCATCCAGAGCTTCAATCCCGCAACGGCGAGTTCCGTCTCGACCACGACGAGCGTACCGAGTGACTTCGGTACGGAGTCGTCGGGGGAAAACGACAACTTCGTGTCCGTCAGCGAACGCGGGGCCTTTGCATCCGGCGCCAGCTGGAATCTGAACGGTTGGACGAAGATCAAGGCGGAGGAGGGAGAGTTGACCGGCCCGTAAAAGAGGGCTTCTTCCCCGTCGGTCTTTGGACTGACAGTTGGATTCCGCCGGGCGTCCCGACTTTCGGTCGGGGCGTCCGGCGGTTTTTATTCGGGATCAGTTGGGAGTGGCTGTGTTCGTGCACTCAGTGGCAGATCTGGCCCGGCGCTGTCACGTTTTGGGTCGACATGTAGGGGAGTTGCAACGATTGGGCCGCGCAGGGACCGCCGATATGACGGGTTGGGTACCACTCTTACGATGTTAGTGCACTTGCGGCGAGTCTGTCGCACCACGTTAACCAGGCGGAGACCGGTCCGTCTCTATGGAAGACCAGCCCCGCCCGGACAGTCGCGACGGGGGAAGCGATTTGCGACGGTCCGCTGTTGGAGCGTGCACGCCCGTTCCTTTCTCAATTTCCTCTGCCTCATGACCAATCGACAAGGATGGATTTTCGGCGCCGGCGTGTTCGCGCTCGCGCTCTCCATTTTTCTCTGGTTCAGCGGCCGCCCGCAGGCAGCCATCTTCGTGGGCCTCTGGGTCCCCTCGCTTTGGATTCTCGTTGATATCGTGGAGAAAGCGGGGGGGACGACCGAATGAAAGTATTCCTCGACTACTTCGGCCTCGCCGTCTTTTGCTTCGTGCTCTTCATCGGGGGCATCGTTGCGCTGCCCGAGTTGACCGCCATGCCGAAGACGACACCGGGCGAAATTTTGGGATTTGTCCTTGCCGGAGGGGTGATCATGGGGGGATTTTCCTGGTATTACTTTGCTGCGTCGCATCAAGGCGAGATGAATCGTCGCTCTCCGGACCCGCGGGAATAAGCACGGATCCCAACTGATGCGAGAGGGCCCGTTTATCGTACTGAGCAGATCGCACGAGAAAAGATTTATGTGACGCCGCGAGACGTACCGATCTGTGAATGCGTTCCCACCAATCTGGCCGGACGAGTCCGGCGCCCCGCTACGATGAGGGACCGAGTGGAAAGAACCGCCCTAGCAACCTGTTGCACATTGGAATTTGAATGTTCGGCCGGTCGGACCGGTGTTGACGGCGACGCCGGTGCCGACGACCGACGACTTCTTTGCCTCGGTTGACTACGTGGGGACGTTTCCCAAAGATGAGAACTGGGCGGAGTCGTGGAGTTACTGATCCGTGCACAGGTAGGTAAACTCTCGCTTTCGTTCGGTGGGAACCGTGGTAGGCAAATAGTTGGAGTCGTCTTTAAGAACCCATTCACGTATCAGTATGTCGGTCGTGGAGGGGATGAGCATCCGGGCCTTGAGGTGCTGACGACGCGACCGGCCGCCGTGCCCGCAATCGGAGAGTAATGCGGAGTCTGAGACTGCTATCGTCGTCGAGGAGATCCGTTGGCAAAGCGGAAGCCGATTGGCCGCGGTGGGAGGTCCCATCGCGGCTTTCCTTGTTTGGGGGGGCGTGGCGGGTCCCTCCGGGATTACCTCACCATCCCCGGGCTGGTGAGACGCACAGCGACAACATCGTGGAAGGCGCACGTGCATATCCCGTCTGCTTGTGGCAGAACGGCCCCACATGTAAACCTGCAGACAATCTCTCGCCCGTCGGCGGGAAGGGATAGCGGAGGCCCGGGGGATAGAAGTTCAAACCAGACGGTCGTCCAGTGGCGGCGTAGAGGCGGGCATGCAGATCCCGTTCGGCTTTTGTACGTTGCACTCACGGCTCGTTGAAAAGCCGCTCGTACACTGCCGCACGTAAACTGGACATCCGATGTCCCTGCGCTGTCTCTTTATCGTTCAGGGGGAAGGGCGAGGTCATCTCACCCAGGCGATGTCGCTGCGTCGCATATTGACGCAGGCGGGACATCGGGTGGAGGGCGTTGTGGTGGGGCAGAGTCGGCGTCGTGCCGTTCCCGCCTTCTTCGACGAGGCGTTTGAGACGCCGGTTCAGTACGTCGAAAGCCCGAGTTTTGTCCCGGATCGGGACGACCGGTCGGTCCGAATGGGAACGACGCTGGTCCGCGAACTCACGCGGACCCCTTCGTTTTTGGAAAGCCTCGCCAGGATCGAAGCGGCGGTGGAGCAGCACGATCCCGACGTGATCATAAACTTTTTCGAGCCGCTGGTGGGGGTTTACGCCGTGCGGTACCGGCCGACGGTTCCCATCGTGGCGGTGGGCCACCAGTACATGTTTCACCATCCGTCCTATGAGTTTCCGCCGGGGCGGTGGATGCAGCGCTGGAGTGCCCGCACATTTGCGGCGGTAGCGGGATGGGGGGCGTCGCGGCGGCTTGCGCTGTCGCTGTATCCGGCTTCGGACCGTCGGGAGGAGGGGCTCGTCGTGTTGCCGCCGCTGCTGCGCGACCAGTTGTTTCAACAGCCCATTGAGCGGTCGGCCCCCTTCTTTCTCGTCTACATTCTCAACAGCGGATACGCTGACCAACTTGTTCGGTGGCACGAACAGAATCCGGACGTGCGGCTGCACTGCTTTTGGGATCGGGCCGATGCGGCAGCGGTGGAACACTACGATGAGACGCTGACCTTTCACCAGCTCGACGACGAAAAATTTTTGGCCCTCATGGCCCGCTGTTGCGGATTCGTCTCCACGGCGGGGTTCGAATCGATTGCCGAGGCGCGGTACCTGGGAAAGCCGGTGCAGGTCGTGCCGGTGGAGGGACACTTCGAGCAGGTGTGCAATGCGTTCGATACGGTCCGCATAGAGGCCGGCATTCGGAGCGAGCGGTTCGACCTGAGTCAACTGCAACGCTTTCGGGCTCGGCACACGCCCGATGCCGCCTCGTTTCGAGAGTGGGTACGCACTGCCCGCCCGCAATTCGTTCGGGAAATTGAGGCAGTGGTCGATTATCAGAGGGAACCAGTGCGTGCCCCCGTTGCCGCGGCTGAGCCCCCGGCACTACCGATCTCATAGCATTGCGTCGATGGCAGCGAGTCGTTCCCTTCCCACGGGGGATCGTTGTCGCTCTGTTTTCGCACGTCGAATCGTCGGATTGGTCGTGAGTACCCTTCGTCGCATTTTGTGGATGGCAGGATGGGGGGGCGCCGGGGTTCTCGTGGCCGTCTTCCTGCTGGGATATGCTGCCCCGTACCTGTCCCCCACCCGCTTCTGGTGGGTAGATCTCGTGGCGGTCTTCCTTCCGGTGCTGGGCGGAGCAGTGGGCACGCTGGCGCTGTGGCTGTGTATATGGGGAGGGGTGCAGCGGCAATGGCGGCAAGTGGCACTGGGAGGCATTCTGGGGATTTTTCTGCTTGTGCGGTTTGGAGGCAGTATGGCAGCGTGGGGACTGTCGGCCTCGGACGCGACGTCTCTGCGAGTGATGACCTTCAACGTGCCGCCGTATCTGGTCAAGGAGGAGGCGCGGGCAGCCTCCCTCATTGACCTCGTAGAACGAGAAGCGCCGCACGTGTTGGCGTTTCAGGAGTCGCGCGTCAGAACGCGGGGGAAGGGCCGAACGGTGAAGAACGGCACGTCGAACTCCATCCATGCGTTTCGGGGCGAATCGGGAACGTACGCGCTGCCGCAGGGCTATCCGGTGCCCGCCACCATCCAGCAGCCCGTGCTGGGCCGGGTGATGCTCGATTCCATGAGCATGCACGCCCTGCCGCCCGATGGCCGCGAGAACGCGCGGGCGCGATACACACGCACCGCGTTTACGTGGGAGGGACGGTCGGCCGTGCTGTACAACATCCATCTGCACACCGTGGGGAAGGAACGGCCCTGGCTCATGGAGCCGTCGGAGTGGGCGGAACCGACGGAATGGATGCAGTTCTTCCGGACGTATCGAGAGAGCACCCTCCGTCGTGCACAGCAGGCTCGACTGATCCGTCGTCACATTGAACGGGAGGAGCATCCCGTGATTGTAGTTGGGGACTTCAACAGTACGCCCCACCAGTGGGCGTACTGGCACATCGCGCAGGGCCTGCAGAACGCCGTGAATCAGCACGTCCGCGGATGGAGCGCGACGTTTCCGGCCGAGCGTCCGCTCGTGCAGATCGATCACATTCTGGCCGATCCGGCCTGGCAGATTACAGCGGCCCGCATTCCGTCAACGAAGACCCCGCTCGTGTCCGATCACCGGCCCGTCGTGGCTCATCTTCGGTGGAAAGAGCCGTAATACCAAGTCCGGGGCTGCAGAGGTGTTGGGATGAACGCAAAATGATGGGCCTCACGCACGTACCCGACAGTAGTCGGGACTCGAACGAGCCCGGCTGCGGAGTGGGTATGACTACTCAAGTTGTGAGTTGTAGGGTTTCGGGTTGAGCGTTTCCGCAACTGAACGCTGAAATGAGGCAAATATCCGGGATGGACCGTGGTTTTCCCTCATCTAGGGGGAGCTGAACGAGGAAAAGTGCACCCCTCAACTCCTACAACGCATAACCCACAACCTGGGTTATGACTGCTAAAGCGAGCCGTTTTGCGGAGAGGGGGGCTGTTCGTCTTGCACGTCGGCGTGTCGGATGTCGACGCCCTCGATCAGGAAGACAACGCCCTGTGCGATGTTGGTGGAATGGTCGGAGATGCGCTCGACGGCCTTACTGGCCGTAATGAGATGCGCCGCGACCTCGGCGTGCTCCGGATGGGACTGGATGTATTCGACCAGCGCCTGAAAATTTTCGTGGTGGAGCCGATCAACCTCATCGTCGAGATCGGGAATGCGGCGGGCCAATTCGGCATCCTGGTCCAGAAATGCCTGCTTGGCGTCGTCGAGCATGCGACGGGCCGTCTTGCTCATGTCCCGGAGTCGGAGGGAGTCGAGAATCTCGGGCACTTCCGTCACATACTTCGTGTTGCGGGCCACATTGCGACAGTGGTCGCCGATGCGTTCGAGGTCGGTATTGATCTTCTCGACGGTGAGGAGCGTGCGAAGGTCGGTGGCCACCGGCTGGTGACGGGCCATGATGCGCTGGCAGGACTCGTCGACTTCCAACTCCAGCCGGTCGACCTCGCGGTCGCGCTCGACGACGCGCTCGGCCCGCTCCACGTCATGGTCGAGCAGGGCATCGACGGCATCGGTAAACTGCTCGGCCACGATGGTCGCCATGTCGAGAAGACGACTCCGCAGTTCGGCGAGCTCCCGGGTGAGTCGGGTAGGCATGAGGACGTCCCGTAGGTCGATTCAGAAAGCAACTACCGGATCTCAACGCCCATCCCGCTCGGATTGTGCCGACATCGCTCTGGAGCGGCTCGAACGGACGGTTCCCGTAAAGGGGCTATTCCCCCGACGGGATAGATGATTGTAGTGGGGCCGCCACGAATGGGGACGGGGGACGTCCCGTGTCGTGAAGGGTGCGGAGGGCCGAAACGTACAGTTGGGCCACCGACGTCCAGTTGAAGGTGGACGTGGTGTGCGCGGCCGCCCGGCGCCCGGCGTCGCGGAGCGCGGTCGGGGCCTGTCGATACTGAAGAATGGCGTCGGCAAAGGCGTCGGGAGATTGCGGATCGACGAGGTGCCCATTGACGCCGTCCGTGATCACGTCCTGAATGCCCCCGAGGCGGGCGGCCACGGCAGGGGTGCCGCACTGGCCGGCCTCGAGGAGCACGATGCCAAATCCTTCCAGATCATTTTCCACCGGCACGTTGGGCATTACAAACAGGTCCGCGCCCCGGTAGAGGGAAGAGAGCGCTTCGTTCGAGATGCGCCCGAGGGGACGTACGCGATCGTGAAGGTCGTGGCGATCGATCGCAGCCTGAATGGCGTCGTCCTGGGGGCCGTCGCCGGCAATCCAGTAGTGTACGTCCGACGGGAGAAGGGGCATCACATTGTCCACGAACCAGGCCGTTCCCTTCCGTTCCACCTGTCGGCCGACGCTGCAGAGCAATAGGGTGTCGGAAGAGGGGGGCGCGCCGAAATGAGCAGCGAGGGCCGTGCGGGTGTCGGCCTGAGGCTCGGGGGACGCAAAGCGGTTCGGGTCGATGCCGTTGGGAATCACGTAGAGCTGGTCGCGGGAGGCGTTGCGGGCCCGACAGGCGCGGGCGGTCGCCCGGCTTACGGGGAAGACAGCATCGAGGGCTCGGAACGCCTTGCCGACGAGCCACTGGTAGGGGGCGAAGGGGGTGGTGACGTCAAGGCCGTGCACGATCGCGGCGGTGCGAACGCCGTGGCGTCGGAGGAGTCCCTGAAGGGGAACGGCGAGCAGGGCCGTGACCATCGAGGAGAAGAGCACGACATCGAGTGCCCCGCGCCGGGCCTTCCGAATGAGACGGGCGGCCGCACGCGCCAAAAAGAACGGGGCTTTGACGTGTACCCAACGCCACGTGCTCCGGAGCAGCACGGCGTCGTAATGGAACGACGCCGTGTCGGCGGCGGACGCCGAGAGCGCGTCGTGGAGCTTGAGGGCCACCCGCTGCATCCCGCCGAGGTTGGCCGTCGGACGGCCGAGCGGGGGGAGCGAATGCGAGACGAAACAGAGGCGCACGGGCCGAGGCGTCGTTAGTAAGTAGCAAGTCGGGCGGCAGGAGTGCCGGCAGACGCCGAGGCCGTCCGGCCCAGGACGTCGTCGTAATAGCGGTTCATTCGGCTTAGGACGGCGTCCCACGTGAACTTCTGGGCACGGGCGTGAGAGGCGCGGCTCATCCGGGTGCGGAGCTCCGTGTCCAGGATGAGGCGCTGGGCGGCGTCGGTAAAGTCTTCGGCGTCGCCGGGCTGGCAAAGCACCCCCGTATTGTTGTGGTCGACGAGGTCGCGACTGCCGGCCGCGTCCGCACAGATGGTGGGAAGGCCGGAGGCCATCGCCTCAAGGGTGACGTTGCCAAACGTCTCCGTGTCGCTGGGAAAGAGGAAGAGGTCGGAGGAGGCGTACGCGGTCGCGAGGCGGTCCCCCTCCAGGAAGCCCGTGAAGGTTGTGTTCGGCAGCCGATTCTCCAGTTCTGCGCGTGCGGGCCCGTCGCCCACCACGAGGCTGCGGTGGGGGATGCCTTTCCGTTCGAGGCGGCGAATCACGTCGACGTACACGTCGAGGCCTTTTTCCCATACGAGGCGGCTCACGAACGTCACGACGACCTCCTTATCGTCGATGCCGTGCGACGCGCGCCAGTCGGCGGACTGCTTTTGCGGCGTAAAGCGATTGGTGTCGACGCCGCGCTGCCAGAGCCGGAGGCCGTTGTTGATGCCATGATCCTGCAGGACCTCGCCAATGGCCGTGGACGGGACGTACACCTGATCGCACTGCTGGTAAAAGCGGCGAAGGTATTCCCAAAGGGCCGACTCAAACAGACCGAGGTGATAATACTTCAGGTAGGAGCTGAAGTGGGTGTGGTACGAGGACACGACCGGCGTGTCGGTCTCCTGAGCGAGGCTCAGGGCGTGTCGGCCCAGCAGGTCCGGGGTTGCAATGTGATAGAGCGTCGGGTTGAACGCTTCCACTTCCGAGCGAACCGAAGGGGTCAGGCCGACAGTGAACCGATAGTCTGAACGGCCGGGCAGCGGGACGGACGGCACCGGGACAAGTGTGCCCTTGTGGTCGATCGGCGGGTCGTCCACGGTCGGAGCAAAGACGCGCACCGAGGCTCCTTGTTGCTCCAGGTGTTCCACGAGTCGGTTGAGCGTGAGCGAGACCCCGTCGGCAATGTGGTTGTACGCGCCGGTAAAGAGGGCAATACGTTTGGGGGACGAAGAACGGCCCGAGGCTCGGGGGGCGCGAGCCGCTTCGGTACAGGGCGTATCGTGGTCCATCAGAAAAAGTCTGGTGGGGAGTGCAGAACGATGACTGCTGGACGAGGCATACACCGAGCGGCTGTCCTATTAGCAGGAGGACAGGCTCAGGCTCGTGCCCGCAACCACTGTAGTAGCCGCAGGCATCGTCGAGTGGAGTAACGAGCAGAATGTTGGTTTTTAGTTAACACCCAACGAGGTTCTCGCTTATTTCTATTTGCAAGTTGGGGAGTGCGGACAGTTGTTACAACTGCTGGTGTGGGATCTGTGTGACCGTGCGGAGAAGTTTATATAAAGTAGGGGGATCTGCAAAAACGTCGGCGGAGAGAAGGGGGACTGAGAGGCGGCGCCCTACCCGACCGGTTGTGCGCCGACGGTGAGGCATACGGCGACGATGCGACGTTCCCGATCCGTGAACACGTGGTGGACGTTTGCTTTCGCTGAGGTCGGGGTACGGTCCCGGACATCTCAGATTCCCGGAAATCCGAGATGCGCATTGCGACGGAGACGACACTTTACGTACGTTCTGACGGATCGGTACGTTGTAAGATATGGCCAGTACCGGAGACGAGTCCGACGCGACGAACGGGCACTACGTCTACGTGCTCGAATGCAGGGACGGCACCTATTACACCGGCTACACGACGGATGTCGATCGGCGTGTCGCGGAGCACAATGACGGAACGGGGGCGAAGTACACGCGGGGGCGGCGTCCGGTCGAGCTGGTGCACGTCGAGTCGTTCGCGGACCAGTCCAGTGCCATGCAACGGGAGTATGCCATCAAGCAGCTCCGCCGCGCGGACAAAGAGGCACTCGTTCAAGGAGAGGAGAAT
>CAYOWD010000036.1:16945-21434 GCA_964407535.1 uncultured Salinivenus sp.
GGCGTTGGGGAGATCAGAAATAGGGATGGAGCTTGTCGTGCCCCTCCGGCTTCACGCTGAGCTCCGCTTCGTCCTGGTCGCCCGGGTAAGGGACCTTGGTGACGCCGACGGGCAGGTCGGCAATGGGCGTGTCGACGTCGTCGAGTCGAAGCGTTACCGTGATGGGGTCGAGCGCCATGAGGGCCTCCTGGAGTGCCTCGGCAAATGCTGTGCTGTCGGTCTTCAAGGTGAGCTCGATGGAATACCCTTTGGGGGTGTCGACGTCGTCGTCGGGATGCGGCGTGGCTGAAACGCGGCCGTCAACGAGCGCATCGGTCACGTCGACGGGGGCGTCCGCGTCCGGGCCGTTCCACGTGAGGGACCGAAGGGGTTTTTCCATGACAACACGGGAGCCAAGTGTGCGAGTACGTGTCGAGGACGAGTTACTCGTTGGTTTCGACACCGAGTGTAAATTCGGTGCCGCAGTGATCGCAGCGAAGCTCAATGGCTTTCTGAGGACCGTCGTCGAGGCCCGTTTCGCGAAATTCCGGTGTGCCGTCGGGACTGCTGGAAATGGGAGTGACGTCCTCAAACGTAAAGTCTCCTGTGAGCACGTTGGCACGACCGACGGTGCGGTCGCACTCGGGACACGAGAAAGGCTGTTCGGCGGCCCCGTCTCCGGAAACGGGCTGGTTAGGTTCGTCCATGTTGTGCAGTTGCGGGTTGGGGATCTGACAAGAACAAGGGAGAATAACGGATGTCTTACGCAGACGGTCCCTTCAGTTTTCCAGAGGGAATCGTCTGCCCTCAGTGTTGGTCTAATGTTGATGGTTTTGGAAGGGGCAGAACACGACAACGGCATTCTGCCCCGGGGGGGCAAGGCTCAGGCCGCATCCCAGACGTGTTGGCCGGCACCTGATGCACGTCTATACGTCCGGGACGCCGGAGCATGGGGAAAGCGCAGGCAAGATGAGTTGCCATCGTCCGTTCCGCAATTGTACATACCAATCGCCCCGAGGGGGGGCGAAGACAAGAGAAACGCCGAAGGGGGCTTTGAGTACAGAAGAAATGCCCCAGCAGACTCCGCAATGCTGCTTGCTGAACGCACAGCAAGTCAGATTGACCGAACCCGCGGAGGTGTCCCCCATGCGCGTCACAAAAATGCCAGGACACGCGTGCTACCCGGTAGCAGCCTGGCCGGCACACGAGGGCTGAAGAGATCGATGCCCCGACACTGCGTTTTGAGCGTAGTCGTCGAGTATCCTGATGCCAAGGTGTGACGCCCGTGGTTGGAGGGGGATCCCGTTGGGGAGATTGGGCAGTATTGGTTGAAAATATTCCAAGTGCGATTACAGAAGTTCACACCCGTGCCCGAGTCGGTTCGGAACGCTCACAAGGAGACATCCACCACACCTACTCATAAACCCACCCCGATCGATGTCGATGATGCAAGCTGCTGAAATCCCCCACGCCGGTGGGGAGTTCGAACTTGTTGAAAAGCCTGTCCCAACGCCGGATGCCCACGAGGTGCGTGTGCAGGTAGAGGCCTGTGGCATTTGCCACAGTGATGCCTTCGTTAAGGAGGGCACGTTTCCGGGACTTGAGTACCCGCGGGTACCGGGCCATGAGGTGGCCGGCATCGTGGATGCGGTCGGCGAGGATGTGCGACAGTGGAGGGAGGGCGATCGGGTGGGGGTCGGCTGGCACGGGGGACATTGCTTCACGTGCGAGGCCTGTCGTGAAGGCGACTTCGTGAATTGTGAAAACGGCCTCGTGACGGGCATTCATTTCGACGGCGGATACGCCGAGTACATGACGGCCCCGGCCGAGGCGGTGGCCAAGATGCCGGAGGAGCTATCGGCCGCGGAGGCGGCACCGCTGCTCTGTGCCGGAATCACGACCTTCAACGCGCTTCGCAATCAGGACGTGCAACCGGGCGACCTCGTGGCGGTGCAAGGGATCGGGGGACTCGGGCACCTCGCGGTGCAGTACGCGGCGCAGATGGGCTGCGAGGTGGCGGCGCTGTCGACGAGTGGCGACAAGGCGGAGTTGGCCGCCGACCTGGGTGTCCGTCACTTCATTGACGTGTCGGCCGAGGAGGGGGCCGAGGCCCTTCAGGACCTCGGGGGAGCGGACCTCCTTCTGGCCACCGCACCGAATTCGGAGGCCATCACGGACGTTGTGGGCGGCCTTGGGCGCGACGGGGCACTCGTCATTGTGGCTGCGACGGGGGAGCCGGTGGAGGTATCGCCGATGGCCCTCATTCAGGGCCGGAAGTCGGTCTCAGGCTGGCCTAGCGGCGACGCCGACGACTCGGAGGATACGCTCGACTTTAGTGCCCTCACAGGCGTGGTGCCGGAAATCGAGACGTTTCCGCTTGCGGAGGCCGCCACGGCTTACGACCGCATGATCGCGAACGAGGCGCGCTTCCGGGCCGTCTTGACGATGGGCGATTAATGAGGATTGGCGGAAAAGCAGGCGGATTATGAGACCGCCGCCACATGGTTTGTCGTCGGTTCGATCTTTTCAGGGCTGGTTGCGTTAAAGACCTCCACGTTTATCCCTCTCTGTTCCGACCGGCCATGCGACTAACCGACGAGGAAAAAGAAGTCCGGCGTGCAATTGAGGAGTGGCAGCACGCCGAGGCGTCGATGGCGGCCCAGGCCATGGACTGGGCGATGCGGCCGGTTGACTGGGCTGTCGACCGTACGGTCGATCCCGAGACGATGGACCGCGTCGTCGATCGGATCCACCAGTTTCTTTCCACGCTCACCGACGCGTCGGAGTGGACGTTTGCGGATGCGGACATTCTGGAGGCCGCCGCGGAGCGAGGGCTTCCGGCCCAGACGGTCGGCGATCTCCGGAGTCAGCCGATTCGGGAGCTGGATCCGCTTGCCCGCAGCCGTTTTCGGCAGAATACCATCCTGGCGGCGCTGGAGGGCGGCGGGACGGGGTTGGCCGGCACGGCGCTCCTCGCGGCAGACATTCCGCTGTTGTTTACCATCAACCTGCGCCTCATCCAGCAGATTGGGGCCTGTTACGGGTTTCCGCTGCGGGGGCCGGACTTTCGTCCGCTTGTGCTCTCCATCTTTAATGCTGCGGCGGCTGGGGGCACGGAAGCCCGCAATGAAGCACTGCGGGAAGTGAGCGTGGCGGCGGCCGCCTTTGCCAACGACGGGGCGTATGAGGGACGGGTGTCCGGCACGTTTCGGGATCAGAATCGCCACGTGCCCCGCGAGCTTGGAAAGGCCCTCGTGGAGCGCAAGCTGGGACAAGCCGTACCGCTGGCGGGTGCTGCCGTCGGGGCCGGCGTCAACTACTGGTTCACGCGCGAAACCGCCGAGTCGGCGTTCATGTGCGCGCGAGCTCTTTATCTGGGATGGAAGGAGCGGCGATAATGAGGGACTGCCCTGACGGGGACGGCCGGCTATAGGCCCTCGTAGAGCCGGTCGGCGAGGTCGTTGGGAAGGGCGTCGGCGTCCCGAATTTTGGCGGCGGTGGCATCGATGTTGTAGCTGAGCCGCACGTTCTGATAGTTGTAAGCCTCGGTGTCGAACAGGCCGAAGCTCAGCTTAGGGGTCTGGTCGCGCGGCTGCCCGACACTGCCCACGTTGACGAGGTACCGGTGGCCGGACCGTACCTCGAAGGTCCCCAACTGATCGGCCATCACGGCGGGCACATGCGTGTGGCCAATGAAGCAGAGATCCGTGTCGAAGTGGTCAAACTGCGACTGTGCAGTGGGATAGTTGGTGAGGCGGGTCCAGGCCGTCGGGTCGTCCGGTGTGGCGTGGACGAAGGTGCAATTTTCGACCGTCAGTGTGAGGGGCAGGTCTGCGAGGTACGCGCGCTGCTCCTCGGAGAGGCAGTTTCGGTTGTGGCGGGCCGCTGCTTGCCCGTCAGGGGGGAGGGTGTTCAGGGACTCTCCGGTTGCCACGATGGTATCGTGGTTGCCGCGGACCACGCCGGTGCAGTGCTTGCGGACGAGGTCAACGCAGGCGGCGGGGTCGGCGTTGTACCCGACGATGTCCCCGAGACAGTAGATGGCATCCACCCCGGCCTGCTCAATGCCCTGGAGGGCGCTTCGGAGGGCTTCCAGATTCGAGTGAATGTCGGAAAGGATGGCAATACGCACGGGAAAAACGAAATCACGAGGTAAAAAACGAAACGGAATCTCAGACGCGCGTCGTAAAGACGCCTCATATGACCTGCGGGGTAGACTTTTTACGCGGACTTATATTCTCTGAAAGAAGGTTGGTATGCTCTTTGTCTGAAAAGTGGAATAAACAGGGGGAAAGAAGTTCGCCCCCGGTAATCGCGGGAACAGGAGTCATTCTGGTGGGGAGGAGTGGAAAAGGAGAAAGACGGAAACCGTTCTTCGTGTATTCGTGGCGCTCTCCACCGTTCTTCGGTAAGGACGCATTCTCAGATTGTCGACAGGCAATCTGCAACAAAACGAAGAAACGCAGTGCTGGAGTTCTCACTTGTTGTTGCATCTAACTTCCCTCTTTTA
>CAYOWD010000037.1:0-20438 GCA_964407535.1 uncultured Salinivenus sp.
AGTCCGCCTCTTCCCAGATCTCTTTGATCTGGTCGCGAATTCGACGCCAGCTCTCATTCATTGCCTCTGTAGCCATAACGGGGTTCTCTTATTTGTGTGGGATCTATCACCTATAAGAGGTGGTACCGGAATGAGCGGCTCCGGTTTCTCTTGCCACTCTTGGAGTCTCCTCGATCACTGTCGTATGTCTGGTTTTTCTTTCCATATGTCTCGCATCGGCGTCATCGGTGCCGGCATTGCCGGCCTGACCGCTGCCTATCGTCTTCATCAAAACGGCTACGATGTCCGCATCCTCGAAGCGGGGGATCGACCCGGTGGGGTGATTCGCACCGATACAAACAGCGGCTTTCTCGTAGAAGCGGGCCCTAACACCCTTCGTCCATCGCCCTTGCTGGAAACGCTCATTCAGGACCTGGGTCTCGAATCGGAACGTGTGTGGGCCAATGATGCTGCCTCGCGACGGTATATTATTCGCGACGGCGTTCCGCTGCCGCTGCCCATGTCCGTGGGCGCATTTCTCACCACCGATCTCTTCTCCACCGGTGCCAAACTCCGCCTCCTGGCCGAGCCGTTCGCGGACCGATCCCCTGAAGGCGATGAAAGCCTCGCGGCGTTTGCGCGTCGGCGCCTCGGCCCGGAGATGCTCGACTACGCCCTTGCGCCCTTCGTCGGCGGGGTCTTCGCCGGCGATCCCGAGCAGCTCTCGGCTCGCCACGCCTTTGAAAAACTGGTGGCGCTGGAGGAGAAATACGGCTCCCTCTTCTGGGGCGCCCTCCGTTCCGACAGCGACCCCGACGAGACCCCATCCGGACTGTATTCCTTTCGGGACGGCATCCAGACCCTCCCCAATGCCCTGGCGGAGCACCTCGACGAGCACATTGTCTACAATACCCGCGTCACGCACCTTCAATCCACTGAGGAGCAGTGGACGGTTCAGACGGACGGCCCGACCGCCTCGTCCACAATGTCGTTCGACGCCCTCCTCTCCACCGTCCCGCTCCACGAACTGTCGCAGATCACCCTCGACACGCCGGTGGACTGCACATCCCTTGACGAGGTGAGCTATCCGCCCGTTCGCGTCGTGGCGCTGGGCTACGAGCGGTCCGCCGTCGATCATCCGCTCGACGGCTTCGGGATGCTCGTCCCGCCCGTCGAAGATGAGTTCGACATTCTGGGAACGCTCTTCTCCTCCACCCTCTTCCCCGACCGGGCCCCAGACGACCATGTGCTCCTTACCACCTTTGTCGGCGGGGCCCGGGCCCCCGCTCTCGCCGAACGGGACACGGCCACCGTCCAGTCCGTCGTCGAGCGGGACCTGGAGCGCCTCCTCGGGGTGGAGGGGGCGCCCGCCTTTGCCCACCACGTATATTGGCCCCGCGCCATTCCGCAGTACACCCAGGGCTACGGCGCCGTCAAAGAAACGCTCGACACCCTGGAGACGGAGCACCCATCCCTCTTCTTTGCCGGCAACTATCGCCAGGGCGTTGCCGTGGGCGACGCCGCGGCCTCCGGGGCCGACGCCGCCGAACGCCTGCAGAACACCCCCTCCTGCTGGAACCCACCCCGACGCCGGGAGAAGGACTCAGAAATATGAACGCGCCGGTGTAAATACGCCGCGCGTTTCTCCACGTACGTACACACAAACGTACACATTTGTACACACCAACGACGCGTGCGGAGTTGGGATGGGATCCTATGCCTTCCCCCCCATCTCAGTGGCAAGGTGTCGAATGAGACGCCGTTTCACGACGGGCAGCAGGGTTTCCTGGTACGGTACATCCAGGGCGGTATTGGAAAAATAGGTGGCCGGGTTCGGGAGGTCGCGACGCTCTTCCAACAAATCCAGCTTAATGCTGGAGGGGTGCACGTCTACGCCTTCCTGCTCCACCGTCTTGCAGTGCGTGGTCCGGAGGGCCCGGTGCTTCTCGCCCTCGTCCTGGATAATGGACAGTTCGTACCGTAGCACGTGCAGGACGTCGGCCTCGGACTCCGGCACCATCAGGTACCCTTCCTGGACGTACGATGGCACAATCCCCACCGTCTCCAGCTCCATGTTGTCCTCGACGTGCTCATATACCGAGCGCCCCTCTTCGATGGCCCCCTTGATCTTCGGAAGCGCCCAGCGGATAAGGTCCTCGACCACGTCCATCTCCGTATCTTCCAGCTCCGGCCATTCGTAGGTGATCGACTTCTCCTCCCAGTCGATCCCGGTAATCTCTCCGGTCTCCGGCGTCCGGAATTCTTCCGTCCGGGCAAGCACCGTCATCAGGGCCCCGTGCAGATGTACGAGTCGCCCAAGGTGCGGGTACACGCGCTTCTCCTCGAAAGCGGACTCTGCCTCCTGCAATCCAGCCAGAATTTCGTACTGCGTGCGCTCGACATCGTCCACCGCACTGGTAAAGAGTTCTAGGTTGAGAGCATCCATGGCGTAGGGCAAATATTTTGGGAGGAATGTAGTGTATATCCCAATCTTTTCTTCGTACACCACGTTACACTCAACCAGTCAAGCCAAAATCATTCCGAATTTTCCTCTGCATCCGGTCGCATCTGCTCCATCATGGATTTTACCTGCTCCCGCGGCATGCGCGTGAATGTGTTGAACTGGCCGCCGGCCGCCAGCGTCTCGCCCCCGTCAACGGTAACCACCTCTCCGTTCATATATCCGGACAGATCACTGAGTAAAAAACTGGCCAGGTCGGCCAGCTCCCCGGGGCTGCCGAAGCGACGCAACGGAATGCGATCGCGCATCTGCTTCTCCAGGTCTTGACTGGGCATGAGTCGATCCCAGGCGCCTTCCGTGGGAAACGGACCAGGGGCAACGGCATTGAGCCGGATGTCTTCCGATCCCCATTCCGCCGCAAGCGAGCGCGTCATGGCCACAACGGCTGCCTTTGACATTGCGCTGGGCACCACGTAGGCACTGCCGGTTTCGGCGTACGTGGTGGCAATGGACAGGACCACGCCTTCCGCTTGTCGGTCGAGCCACCGCCGCCCACAGGCCTGCGTACAGTAGAAGGAGCCGTAGAGATTGGTCTTGATAATGGCATCAAGGCCGTTCGGGGAGATGTCCTCCGTGGGGGCTAGAAAATTCGCGGCGGCATTGTTCACGAGACGCGTGACCGGGCCCTGTCGCTCCTCCGCTTCCTCAAAGAAGGCCGCCACGGCGTCGGCATCCCGGACGTTGCAGGGGATGCCTTCAGCGGTGCCGCCCTGCTCCTCAATATCGGATGCGGTTTCGGCCAGGGGCTCCGGCCGGCGGCCGTTGACGGTGACGGTAGCACCAAGTTCGGCAAAGCGAAGAGCCATTGCCCGGCCCAGTCCCGTTCCGCCTCCGGTGACAACAATGTGATGGTCGGCAAGTAGATCGGACGAAAAGTCGTTGCTCATGGCGGTGCAGGATCAGTCAGAGAGGCAAATGCGGAATTCAACCTACGAAGTAGGCCCACATACCGAAAGCCCGAGGAGAGGGGCTCTCCTCGGGCTTTCCATTGGGGATTCTCGATGACGTGACTGGTGGGAGTCACGCAGTTCCACTCGGTTCGGGCCGGTCCGATGATTCATCGTCGGCCTCCGATCCCGAGACGTTCGGCGCACCATCTCCCATCGCGGGAGGCGCTCCGTCGCCGCGCTCGCTCGGGGGAATTTCGTCTTCGTCGGCATCCGACGTCTGGACGACCGACGATGCAAACGCACCGCGCTCCGTCGGCTTTCCGGGAAAGCTCCCGTTCCGCCGATATTCGTCGAGCGGAAACTCATCAACCTGAATGTATTGTTCGCGGGCCTCGTCCGCCATACGCACGATCTCGTATTCTTCTTCCGTAATGACCCCCTCTTCCTGAGCGGTCTCCAGAAGCTGATGCGGCCGCTTCCGCGGAAGCTGCCCGTCGCGGATCGCATCCTTGATCTTTTGGCCGACGTGGTAGGCCTCACGGTTGAGCCGGAATGCTCGTTCCAGTTCGCCGAGCGGTGTGTCCTCATCCTCCGGCACGTGCATCCCTTCGGTAAGCCACTCACGGGCCCCGTCCTTCTCCTGGATGGCGCGCGCAATGGTGCCGCCGAGCTCGTCGTTCGGCATCGACCCGAGGGTGTTAATGCGCGACCACGGGGCAATCACCAGTCGCATCAGCCACGTCAGTCCCGGCACCTTCAGGTTCTCAAAGAGGCCGACGAACGCCTCTTGCATCTGTGCAAAGGCGTACTGCATACTCCAGTGCAGGAACGGCTCCTGCTCGGGCTTGCGGCCTTCTTTCTCAAACCGCGTGAGGATCGCCGTGCCCAGATACAGCCACGAGAGCACGTCGGCAAAGCGGCCCGTGATCTTCTCTTTTCGCTTCAACGCCCCGCCGAGGCTTCCCATCGCGAGGTCCGCGAAGAACGCAAAGCTTGCCGACGCCCAGGCCAGCTTCCGGTAGTACGGCGCCGCCGGCCCGCTCACGGGCGAGCTCGCCAGACGACCGCGCGTCAGGCTCAGCCCAAAGGCGCGGAATCCATTCTTGACCACGTGTCCAATGTGGCTCCAGAAGGCATCGTCAAACTTCTCGACATCGCCGTCCATCAGGGCCTCGATCTCCTTGAGGGCGTATGGGTGACACCGAATGGCGCCCTGTCCAAAGATCATCATGGTGCGTGTAAGAATATTGGCGCCCTCCACGGTAATGCTAATGGGCAACGCCTGATAGGCCAGCGCCATGAGGTTGGTCGGGCCGCGGGAAATGCCGTTCCCCGCCAGAATGTCCATCCCGTCGTTCACGAGGTCGCGCTGCATCTCGGTGGTGTTGTACTTCATGATGGCCGACACCACCGCCGGCTTCTCCCCACGATCAACGGCCCCGTTCGTGTACTTGCGGGCCGCATCCATGATGTACGTGTACCCGGCAATCCGAGACAGTGGCTCTTCAATGCCCTCGAACTTCCCGATCGACAGCCCAAACTGCTCGCGAACGGCGGCGTGTGCACCTGCCACTCGCGTCACGAACTTGCCGCCGCCGGTGGCCTGCGCGGGAAGCATAATGCCCCGCCCAGCCGAAAGCGCATCCATGAGCATGGACCATCCCTGGCCCGCCCCGTCGGCCCCACCAATAATGGCGTCGACGGGCAGCACCACGTCCTCGCCCTCCGTCGGGCAGTTGTAGAAGGCCACGCCCAGCGGGTCGTGTCGACGACCCAGCTTGACCCCGTCGGCGTCGGTTGGCACCAGTGCACACGTGATGCCCAGATCCTCGCCCTTCCCCAGCAGATTGTTCGGGTCCTCCAGCTTGAACGCAAGGCCGAGCACACCGGACACGGCCGCCAGCGAAATGTAGCGCTTCTCCCAGTTGAGGCGAATCTTGAGCTCCCCGTCCTCATCCTCGAAGACCTCCCCGTACGACTCCATCGAGCCCGCATCCGAGCCCGCGTTGGGCTCCGTAAGGGCAAAGGCCGGGAGAATGTCGCCGTCGGCCAGGCGCGGCAAATAGTGCTCTTTCTGTTCGTCGGTCCCGTAGTGCATGAGGAGCTCGCCCGGCCCCAGCGAGTTCGGCACCATCACCGTGATGCCGAGCGGCACCGAGTGGGCACCCAGCTTCTGCACGACGGCACTCCGTCCCGCCGCCGAGAAGCCCAATCCCCCGTGCTCTTCCGGAATAATCAGCCCAAAGAAGCCGTGCTCCTTTAGGTAGTTCCAGGTCTCCGCCGAAAGGTCGCCGCGCTGGTGCACCTCCCAGTCGTCGACCATCTCGCAGACCTCCTCACAGGGCCCATCCAGAAAATCCTGCTCCTTGTCCGACAACTCCGGGTAGAGCTGATCGAGCGTCTTCTCAAAGTCGGGATCGCCCGAAAAAAGCTCACCGTCCATCCACACCGAGCCGGCGTCGATGGCCGTTTGCTCCGTCTCGGAGATCGTCGGCAGGAATTGAAGCGCTTCCATCAGTTTCATTAACGACGAGGAAAGCAGCCGCCGAATCGGTCCGATGTTGAAAACGGCGACGAGCACACCGTACGGAATCCACACCCATAGGGGCGCGCCTCCTCCGTACAATCCCACGGCACCGGCCCCCGCCCAGAGCCACAAGGGTGCTCCCGTGTAGCCGAGCGCGAAGGTGACGAGCAGAACCCCCGCCACGACGCCCACCGTAGGCATGTTCGCAAATGCATCAAAAAGCGGCAGACTCATAACAAACCTCCTTGTCTTAATGAAAACGTGTCGTGTATCGTCGAACGGCACCACTCCGCCCCCAGTGGGGACGAGGTCATACCAGCATGATTAACGGCGTTAACTACGGTATCCAACGTAGTTAACACCGTTATGTTTTGCAAATCTACCCATCTCGGGCAAGAAATTTTTCCCTCTCGGGAGGCGGGCACGGCAGTCCATTCTGCCTCCCGCCTCCCATTTTGCGGCAGAAATCGCTAGAGCTGTAGATTCTCAATCACTCCCGCGGCACCCATGCCGCCGCCCACACACATGGTGCAAATGCCATACCGCACGTCGCGGCGGATCATTTCGTGCAGGAGGGTGGCGGTAAGCTTGGCTCCTGTGCAGCCGAGCGGGTGGCCCAGCGCAATGGCCCCGCCGTTCACGTTGACGATGTCCTCGTCGAGGCCCACCTCGCGGATGACCGCCAGCGACTGGGCGGCAAACGCTTCGTTGAGCTCCACGAGGCCGATGTCGTCCAGGCTGAGGCCGGTCTGCTCCAGCACCTTCGGGATCGCTTCGACCGGGCCAATGCCCATCACGTCGGGGGCCACGCCCGCCACCGAAAAGCCGAGGAGGCGCCCCAGCGGGTCGACGCCGAGCTCCTCCATGCGGTTCTCGCTCATCACAACGGTCGCCGCCCCGCCGTCCGACTCCTGCGATGCGTTCCCGGGGGTCACCGTCCCCCCCTTCTGAAAGGCCGCGGGCAGTTTGGACAGCACCTCCAGGTTCGTGTCCCGACGCGGCCCTTCGTCGGCCGTCAACTCCGTCTGCATGGTGGTGGTCCCGCCCGCATGGCCGTTGACGGACTCGTAGTGGGTCTCCTCTACCTCCAGCGGCACAATCTCCTCCTCGAACCGGCCGCTGTCGATGGCGTCGACGGCCCGCTCGTGCGAGCGCAGCGCGAACCGATCCTGGTCCTCGCGGGAAACGTCGTAGCGCTCGGCTACATTTTCGGCCGTGATGCCCATCGACACGTAGGTGTCGATGCGTCCGTCATCTCCGGATCGGGCTGAAAGAAGAATCCGCTCATCGGCACCTGGCTCATCGACTCCGCGCCGCCGGCGACCACGACTTCCGCGGTCCCCGTGGCGATGGCCTGCGAGGCCTGCACGATCGTCTGCAGTCCCGACGAGCAAAATCGGTTGATGGTGGCGCCGGGGACACGGTCGGGCAGGCCCGCCTTTTGTGCAATGAGGCGCCCCACGTTCATGCCCTGCGGGCCCTCCGGAAAGGCGCACCCCATGAACACGTCGTCGACCATCTCGGGCTACAAACCGTCGACGCGGTCCATCGCGCCTTTCACCGCCTCGGCCCCAAGGTCCTCCGGACGATAGTTTCGAAGCGTGCCTTTCTTGGCCTTGCCGACCGGTGTGCGCACGCTGCTCACAATGTAGGCTCCGTTTTGTGCTTCCATAATTTTATGCGTTAAACGTTGACTTGTATGTCGAGGGGAAGGGCCGTCGTCATTGGGCGTGCCAATTCAAGACGGAGTCGCTGCCTGCAGAAACGTTCAACGTGGGAACGTCAAACGTTCGAACGCGCGACGCTAATTTCGGAGGGGCTTCCGGTGCTCGAGCATGTGATTGATGCGGGCCTGGGTCTTTTCTTCCCCCAGCAAGCTCAGGAAGACCTCTCGCTCCAGCTCAATGAGGTAGTCCTCGTGCACCGTCTGCGGCGCACTGAGCTCGCCCCCGCACATCACCGTCGCGAGCTTCGTGGCCAGGTGCTCGTCGTACTCCGTGATGTAGTTGCCCTCGCGGTACTGCATGAGCGCGACCTTGAAGGTCGACAGCGTCTTTTTGCCCAGCACCTTGATCTTGTTCATCACAGGCGGCGGCACGTAACCGGCCTCGCTGAGCTGCCGGACGCGCTGCTTGGCCGCATAGAGCCGCCGGTCGTCGTGCATCACGAGCTCGGTCGAGCGCGGCAGATATCCCATTTCGATCCCCTGCTCGGCACTCTCGGCCACTTCGGCCATCGCCACATTTTCGAAGTAGGGCCGGAGGTGCTCCTGAATCGCATTGTGGCGATCATTGGGCGCTTCCTGGGCCGCCTTCGCCGCCAGGCGCATCGTGCCGGTCCCTGCCGGAATGAGGCCCACCCCGAGCTCCACAAGCCCAATGTACGTTTCGGCCGACGCCACCGGCTGCGGGCACGCCATCGCCAGCTCGCAGCCCCCGCCGAGGGTGCGCTGGTGAGGCGCTACCACCACTGGCTTGTCGGCATAGCGGACGCGCTGCACCGTATCCTGAAACTCCTCGATGTACTGCTCAATCACGTCGTAGGCGCCCTGCGACGCCGCCATCGCCATCTCACCCAGGTTCGCCCCGACGGAAAAGTTCTTCCCGTCGTTGCCGACGATCATGCCGCGTAGGTTCTGATCGGACTCCACCCGATCAATGCACTCGTTCAGGCCCATCATCACGTCGCGCCCGAGCGTATTGGCCTTCGAGCGAAACTCGAAGAGCGCCACGCCGTCGCCCACATCCAGCAGAGCGGCGTCGCCGTTACTCCATAGCTCATTGGACGACTCTTCTTTTACCGCCGCCAGTCGGAGTTCGTCGCTCGGCTGTGGATCCGGGAGATAGCCGCTTTCTGACGGCACATATACCGCACGGTCTCCCTTCCCGTCCTGGTAAAACTGCGTGTGTCCTCGCTCATGCATCGTTTCCACCCAGTCAGGCACCTCGATCTCGTGGTCTTCCATTCCGTTCAGAACGGTCTCAAACCCGAGCGCGTCCCACATCTCGAACGGTCCCATCTCCCAGTTGAAGCCCCAGCGAATGGCCCGGTCCACATCCGCCGGATTGTCCGTAATCTCGCCGATGCGCCGGGCACTGTAGCCCAGCAGCTCCAGCGTCGTCTCGCGGAAGAACGTGCCCGCCCGCCCGGGATCCTGATAAATGGCCTGGAGCCGATCCGTGAGGTCGCCCGCATTCTCAATTGACTCGATGTCTCCCAGCTCCTCTTCCTCGGCGCTCGTGTACGCAAAGGTCTCCGGATCGAGCGATTTGATTTCGTCGTCGACCTTCTTGTAGAACCCCTCCTTCGTCTTCTCCCCGAGGCGTCCCTCGTCGACGAGCTTCTGCATCACGTCCGGCACCTGAAAGGCCTCCCGGCGCTCATCGTCCTCCACCTTGTCGTAGAGATTATTGGCGACGTCCGTGAGCACGTCGAGCCCGACGAGATCGGCAGTGCGAAAGGTGGCCGACTTGGGGTGGCCCACAAGCTGCCCGGTGAGCGTGTCGATCTCCTCAATGGAATAGTCGCCGTCGGTGTAGTAGCGAATGGCCTGCAGCTGCGCAAAGACCCCGATCCGATTGCCAACAAAATACGGCACATCGTTGGCCACGACGACACTCTTGCCCAGGTGGAGGCGCCCGAACTGCGCTACTCGCTCCAGCACATCCGGCGCTGTTGCCTCCGTGGGCACCAACTCCAGTAGCTTCATGTAGCGCGGCGGATTGAAGAAGTGGGTGCCCAGAAACCGCCGCTTGAATCCTTCCGAGAGGTCTTCGGTAATCTCGTGGATCGGCAATCCACTTGTGTTGGTCGACACGACAGCATCGTCCCGAACGTGCTCCTCAATCCGAGCGTGCACGTTCTGCTTAATGTCCATGCGTTCCACGACGGCCTCGACGACCCAGTCAACCTCTCCGACGCGGTCGAAATGCTCCTCGAAATTGCCGAGGTACACACGGTCGGCGACCTCGTCGCTAAAGAAGGGATCGGGGCTGGCGTCGCGGGCCTGCTCGAATCCCTCCTCCACGACGGCATTCGGGGCGTCGCCGTCATCGGGCGCGATGTCGAGCAGATGCACCTCCAATCCGGCGTTGGCAAGATGGGCGGCAATCTGCGCCCCCATCGTTCCGGCCCCCAACACAGCCGCCGTGCGAAAGGGCGGATGCGTGGGCGGAGCAGCAAGGCGGAGCGAGCGGGTATCAAGCGCTTTGGTTTCCATAAGTCTGGGTGGTTTGGCCTTGAATGATCTGAGCTTAACAGTGTTAACTACGATCCTAACGGGACGGAACCGCTTCCAGTTCGCAGGGGCTTCAACGGACGGCTTTTCGCAGTGTGCCCGACACTGTCCCTTTTCAAATCAGAGCCGGCCGACGTTCGCCTTCTACAGGCGTACCGCCTGCGCCTCAAAAATCCCCTATCCTGCACGTTGCCCCTTACGGACACATCCGTCTTCCTACATGGGGACGATCACCGAACCGCGCTCGGTCGTCGGGTCCGTCGGAGGCTCATCGTCGTAGTAAAGGGCTTCAATTTCGTCGCCGAACGTCTCTTTCACCTTCGGTCGCTTCACTTTGAGGGTGGGCGTCAACAGTCCCGACTCAATCGTCAGTTCGTCCGGCACCAGGGCAAACCGTTTGACCGTCGCCCAGTGGTCGAGCCCCTCATTCGCCTCCTGCACAAGCGACCGAAAGAGATCGTGGATCTCCTCGGCCTTCAGTATCTCTTTAAAAGACAAGTCGGGATTAAGATCCCGATCTTTTGCCTCCGCGTACACCTGATCCTCATTCGGAAAGATGAGGGCTGCACAAAACTTCTGATCGTTCCCGACCACAACGGCATTATCTACGTGGGGCTGGCTCCCGAGCTGATTCTCGATGGGCTGCGGCATGACGTACTTCCCCGTCGACAGCTTGAAGAGGTCCTTCTTCCGATCCGTAATTTTCAGAAAGCCGTTCTCGTCGAACTCCCCGACGTCGCCGGTATGGAACCAGCCGTCGTCGGTAAGCACCTCTTCGGTCTTCTCCGAACGCTTGAAGTAGCCCTTCATGACGTGGGGGCCGCGCGTCAAGATCTCCCCGTCGTCGGCAATGCGCACGTCGACCCCTGGAATGGGCTCGCCCACCGTGCCCGGCTTGTTTCGGTGCGGCCGGGCGTAGGTAATCACCGGGCTCGTCTCCGTGAGTCCGTATCCCTGTATCGTTTGGATGTCGGCCGCAGCGAGGGTGTTGGCCAGATCGGGCTGGAGGGCAGCCCCGCCCACCACAATCCACCGCACCCGTCCTCCGAGGGCCGCCCGCCACTTCTTGAAGACGAGCCGGTCGGCCACCGCCCGCTTCATTTCGTAGAAAACCGACATGTCCTCATCCATCTTGTACTGCTGCGCGAGGGTGAGCGCCCACTCCCCGATCCGGCGCTGCATTCCCTCCATGCCCATAATTTTCTTTCGGATCCCGGCATATACCTTTTCCAGCACGCGCGGCACAGACGCGAAGACGGTCGGGCGCACTTTCGGAAGGTCCTCCACCAGATCGTCGGGATGCGTAAAGTAGATGCTAATCCCCCGCATCATGAAGGAATACTGCAGCATCCGGGCGAAGATGTGCGTCAGCGGGAGGAAGGAGATCGCGACCTCCCCGTCGGCCCCCGTTTCGAACTCCCGAATTTCCCCGACCGAGTTTGTGGCGTTCGACGAGATGTTCTCGTGAGAGAGCATGACGCCCTTCGGCTTCCCGGTCGTTCCACTCGTGTAGATAATCGTCGCCAGATCGTCCGGGTCGATCTGGTCGCGCAGCCGCTGGATGTCGGCCGCCTGATCGTCGGTCGCCTCGCGTCCCCGCATCCGAACCTCCTCAAGCGTGACAAGGTCCACGCGATCAGGCAACGCGGGGTACGCCTCATCGTCACCCGGTTGGCAGAGGATAACCGTTTCGATGTTCGGCAGGTCCGGCAGAATCCCTGCGGCCTGTTCAAGCCGTTTGGGATTCGCGACGGCCAATGCCCGAGCTTCGGCGTGTTCGGCCACATACGTCATCTGATCGGCCGAACTGGACAGGTAGAGCGGCACGTCGATGAGGCCGGCGATCAAGCACCCCATGTCGACGATGCAGAACGGAACGTCGCTTTCAAGCAGAAGCGCCACCTTCTGCCCCCGTTCCAATCCGAGGTCGAGGAGCCCGAGCGCCGTTTCTTCTGCCTGCACTCGGAACTGGTCAAGCGCAAGCGGTTCCCATCCCTCCTCCAGCGGCTGATTGAGGGCCTGCGGATTGTCGTATGCATCACAGGCCTCATAAAGCAGATCGGGGAGCGTTTTGCCGAGGGCAGGCTCGCTCGCGTCGGGCGGGGCAGAATAAATCGGGCCGGACATGGCATTCATCGGATTGGGAACAGTATACGAGAGAAAAAGAGTTCCCTACACACCCGCGACCGCGACCGATCCCTCTAAGGCGAGGAGGCCGGCATCGACCGGCCACATCCTCGAAGGGTGCGTTCAATCGCTGCCTCGATAAACGTCTCGGTTTCGATCCGAGCATCCACCCGTTCGGCCAGAAGGAGCGACACGGTTCCGTGCAACGAGGCCCAGATCGTACTTGCCAGCACGGTCGGGTCCTTCGCCTCGAACTGTCCTCGCTCCGCTCCGGCCTCCAGTGCCCGGGCGAAAAAATCGAGGTTATTTCGCGCCGCACGATACTTCTCCGGAGGATAACGCTCCATTCGTTCCGGACGCAGCTGGAACATGACCTCGTAGTACTCCGGGTTATCGAGACCGAAGTTAATAAAACACCGACAGAGCGCACGAAGTCGCGGTAGCGGCGCTTCCGGAAACTGCTCCGCTGTCGATTCCAACTCCTCTTGCAGCTGCATCATTCCCTCGTGAATGAGGGCATGCAACAGTTCATCCTTGCTGTCAAAGTAGAGGTAAATACTGGTGGCACTATAGCCGATTGCGTCGGCAATCTTCCGCATCGACAAGTTGTGGTATCCCTCTTTGACGAGCAGGTGGCGAGCCGTGTCCAGAATTCGACGTCGCAGGTCGCCGTTGTCAGACGAACCGGACTGCGCAGTCATCGCAAATGCGGAGTTGGAGATAAGCGGGCAGAAATTACATCATCAGGACTATAAAGGTACGACTCGGGGTTGGAAGTATCCAACCGATTTCCAAACGGCCGATGCAACTCCAAAATAAACATTAATCCTCAAAAGAAAAAGGGACGCCTGCGGCGTCCCGGAAGACTCGCGATACTGCCGGCGATGCAGTACACGAGAAACTCGTAGAATGTGATGCCCCGACGCTGAGGCGGCTATGCCGGCTCGTCTTCCTCCTCTTCTTCGTTGAGCTTGCGAACGGCATACCCGGCCCCCGCCACAGCAAGTAAGGCCACGCCTCCATCAACGGGAACCCGACTGGGGTTATCTGGAGGAGACGGGGCTTTCGTTTGAACTCCGTTGTTCAGAAACGTCTGGCTCTGCGATTCGACGCCTGAGGATCGCGACTCCGGCTCCGCCCACTCCGGCACCTGGTGCGAAGCTTCGGACCCGGAAGACGGGGTGCTGTAAATACCCTGTTCGTGCCCTGACTGCGACTGCCCTTGAACAGGAGCGGTCATCAGGATAAGAACTGCTGCCATGACAAGAAACCGGGCGAAACGCGAGACACCCAACAAGGAATGGACCAAAGCCATTTTCACGGTTCGAGTTAGCGTCGGGACTAATGAAGAGGAGAAACGTAGTAACTGCGAGACAACGGAGAGCCTATTTCGCCTCATCCGCGTCTCGACAGGGAAATCCAGCGTGCTTCCCGAAAATCGCGTGATGCGTTTCCACCCCAAAGTGCCCGGGGTCAACAAGTAGAATCGACTGCATGAGTGCCAGCTCTGCCAACGGTAGCCTCGTCAAATAGATTCGGCGATTGTTGTACCTACCTCAAGGTCGTTTTCAGGCGTTGCGCTGCGTAGCAAGTACGTATTTTCACTCATACGTGTATGAAAGAGGTGGGTCTCCAAAATGGCAAGCGAGCCAGAGGAGATTTCTCCAGCCCTGACACGACTTTGGGCTAAATTCAAAAAATATACCGCTTCCCCCTATAGTCGGAGGCCCGGCTAATGCGGCATCTTCAATAGAAGAAATTTAGTTTTGAAACTCAAACAGGAGGGAGAACCGAAGCGTGTTGGCCAGCGGACTGTTTTCCTGAAGCGTGTTCAAATAGGAGATATCAATTCCAATAATGTTGTAGCGAAGCCCGGCCCCAAAGGTCAAAAACTCTCGCCCTCCGTTGTCGGGGTCCTCATAAAAGTAGCCGGTTCGGAGCGCAAAGAGGTCATTGTACCAGTACTCCAGGCCCGTGCCAACGGTAAACTGCTCAATCACACTCAGGGTCTCAACATTTCCCTGATCCACGGCGCCGCGCGCCGGTCCCCACGAGGTGAAGATGGCCTCATAGAATGGATCTGCCTCAAACACCGTCGCGGTACTATCGCCTCTCTGAACCGTTTTCTCGTCCAGGTTCACCAGCGACTTGTTGAAGTCGTTGGCAATCGTGAGCGAGTTGTATTCGTCAAACTCAAAGGTGAAGGAGTACCCAAGACGGAGGTTCATCGGCAGCGGCTCCTTCGAACTCCGGAATTGCATTCGCTTGCCCATGTTCGCAAGGTTGGCCCCAGTCGAAAACGTCGTTTTCGTTCCGACCAGATCGAACGGCGAGGTTCGATACAAGACCGACAGATCGCCCGCAATGCTGGAGGCGGTTCCATCCCTGTCTTCAGGCGCCAGCTTCGAATAGATGCCGCGGAGGGAGGCGCCTAGACCGAGCCGGTCCGACACCTGATACCCGTACGAGGCCCCAGCCGCAAGCTGGAACGAATTGGCCGTGCCCAACGAGACACCGTCACTGTTCCGCAGTTCGATCTCCCCAAGATTTAGAAACGTGACGTGTCCCCCGAACGTCCCCACCCCATCGACGTGGTAGGTGCCAACGAGGTACTCATAAAAGAGCCCGGCGTCGAACTGAGGCAACCAGTTTGAGTGGGTAATTCCCACCTGGGGATTCTTCTGAAATGCCAGTCCCGCCGGATTCCAAAATATCGCATTGGCATCGTCGGCGAGTGCCACACCTGCATTTCCCATCCCGGCCGCCCGGCTGTCAGGCTCAATCCGTAAGAAAAGTGCTGTTTCTCCTCCTAGCTGGGCGTGGGATGAGCTCGCAAAACAGAAGGAAAGTGCTAATGCCCCGAAGAACGAAGCGACCCATCGAAACAGAGAGGAAGACGTATCAGACATAACTGAAGCAATTCGTCGTGCAGAAAAAATCCGGCAAATTGAGAACACCGGGCGGCGAACGATCACCGCATACACGCTTCATCCGTGCCTTTTACTGGACTGTCGTGTGTGCTCTCTGTATCAATTGGATCGATGCGCATACGTCTTTCTATGGGCGAAGAAACCGAATGGGCTTCCCTAATTTTTCGCTGAACTCCCTTCTTGTCAAATGAAAGTCTCTGCGAACGTTTCTTACCTCCCTCATTCCGGGGGTAAACGGCGCATAAGCTTCACTTAGCTTTCTTCCTCCAGCTCTTCTTTCAACTCTTCTTTCAGTCGGGTAAGCTGGTGCAGAGATTCCGCCATTCGCTGGGCGGCCTCCTTGATGTCCTCGGCGGACGAAAGAAACTGGTCGTCCAGCCCCTCTTCTTTTCCAATCTCAAGCAGAAACTGGGCGTTCCCGGAAATAATGGACAGGGGATTGTTTAGGTCGTGGTACACGGAAGACACAGTTTCTCGAATATTTTCTCGAACATCCTCCGTAGAATTGGTTGATTCGGATTCACTCATAAATAACTCGCAGGTCCAGCGGCGAAGAACAAGAACGTCGAACGAGCGGATGTTGCCAAGCATCTCCGAGCAGTCTCAGTTTCCCAGCTCCGTCGGCAGGAACGTCATACGCTCGCCCCTAAAGGTAACAAGTTCCGTTCCGGACTCAAAGCGAAACTGATAATCTACTTAGTCTCCATGCGGTCGCTTGTTTCTCGATACGTTCTCGTTTTAGTCATTTGGCGCTTCCGGCGGGAAATCCTTGAAATGTCCATTCGATCGAATGCGACGGTGAACATCCTCTTTTTGCTCGACCCGAGGGATAAGCGCCTCGAAGTGCTCAATAAGATACTGCCTCCGTTCATTTTCGCTCGTGAGTCCAAGCAGCTCCTGCTTTTGGGCTTTCGAGAGTGCCGCGTTTTTTGCCAGCACGTATGACAGTGCTTCCACATCTTTATACAGATCTGGCCGCACGGTTCGGCCTGCCAGCTCCAATAGCTTCATGTGCTGCGTGATTACGCGCTCTCTCAGGCTCGAATCGAGCGATTCCTGCTCGTCCTCAACCAGCACGACGTCGGCAGTGTAATAGCTTTTCTCGTCGTGAACTTCCAGCACCCGGAACCGCTCCTCGCCCTTCACCTGAATATCCAGACGATCGTCGTCGTATCGCGTAAGCACCTCTTGTATACGCGCCGTCGTTCCGATCTCGGCCATCGTCTCTTCTTCCGCCTGAATGACGCCGAACGCCACGTCGTGGTCAAGACAATACTGCGTCAGCTCCTTGTAGCGTTCCTCGAAGATGTGAAGAGGAATTTCCTCCCCGGGATACAACACAAGATCGAGTGGAAAAAGCGGCAGCGAGTCAATCGTGGCCATGGACCATAGCTGTCTTAATACGAAAGGACACCGTGCCTCCTTGACCACCGAACACAAAACACAAATCGTGTCGAAACGCGAGGGAAGAAACGACCTGTCTCCGCTCGCGATCGGACGGCTCCGGCTTCCGTTTTCCGACTCTGTAGCGTACACATTCGAGTCCCCGCAAGGAAAACCCACTCGCTTCCTCTACAGAGAGCACACTTCCTGTGCGACGGCCCGAACATGCGTGCGTCCGAGAAGAACTGTACTGCTCTCTGGGAAATCAACGATGCCCTTCTATGAGACACGCCGGTGAGAGTTCGCCGATTCCCAGTCGGATCGATGCCGTTCCGTCCTTCTTACATTCCCCCAGCGCCTCTCCATTCACTCTCGACGATCCGTACGGTTGTCGGAAGCCTCCTCTGTGACTGCAAGCTCATCGACGGGCCCGGCCTCCTGAAGTGCTCCGTGCTCCAGCCGAAGGACGCGTCCGGCCACAGTCGCCATCGAGGGATTGTGGGTCGCCAGCACGAAGGTCTGCTCCATTTCCCGACTGAGCCGCTCGATTTCCCGGTGGAGAGGCTCTGCGGTTCGCGCATCCAGATTGCCGGTCGGCTCATCCATCAGTACGAGTGCCGGCTCATTCATCAGGGCCCGCGCCACCGCCACCCGCTGTTTCTCCCCTCCCGACAGCGCACTCGGTCGGTGCTCGGCCCGGTCGGCAAGTCCCAGAAGATCGAGCAGTTCGATGGCGCGCGGACGCACGTCGGACAACGACCGGTGCTGGATGAGGGCCGGCATGGCTACGTTTTCGACCGCCGTAAACTCCGGAAGAAGATGGTGAAACTGAAAAACGAATCCGACTTTCCGATTTCGAAACGACGCCAGGTCGTCATCGGACTGGGCAAAAAGGTCCTCGCCTTGAACCCGAACCGTGCCGCGGGTCGGTCGGTCAAGCGCCCCCAGAAGGTGGAGGAGCGTCGACTTCCCGGTCCCGCTCTCCCCAACGACGGCCACGATCTCGCCCATCTCGACCTGCATGTTTAGCCCATCCAGAACCGTAAGGGGTTCACTCCCGCCCGTGTCATAGTCCTTTCCGAGGGCCTCAACGTCCAGAAACGAATCATCCACAGCGAATCACTTGGGCGAGTTGAAAGAACTGGAGCGGCGAGAGGAAGCGCGGCGACCTATTCGTCCCGCTCAATCCCATACTTATTGAGCTTGTTGTAGAGGTGCGACCGTTGAATCCCGATGGTCTCAGCGGTCTGGCTGACGTTCCAGTCGTGCACGTCGAGCTTGTGCTCGATAAACTGCTTTTCGAACTGGTCCCGCGCCTCGGTGAAGTCGTCGTACGCCCCAATAAGCTCCTGCACCGGCCCCTCCGACGCTGTATTGGGATGCACGAATTGCTCGACGTCGGCGGCCTCGATCTCGTCTCCGTCCACCAGAATGAGAAGGCGCTCGATGACGTTGTACAGCTCCCGCACGTTTCCGCGCCACTCATGGCCCTGCAGGCGCTGGAGCGCCTCGTCCGTGAAGGTTTTGGGCGAGAGCCCGTTGCGACGCGCGAGCCGCTCTGCCCCGTGCTCGGTAAGCAGGGGGATATCTTCCCGACGATGCCGAAGCGGCGGAATGTCGATGAGAATCACTCCGATGCGGTGATACAGATCTTCTCGAAACGCCCCCTCCTCAATCTCTTCCATGAGGTCCTTGTTCGTCGCCGCAATCACCCGCACGTCGACGTCGATGCTGCGCTCTCCGCCCACTCGCTCAATCTCTTCCTCCTGCAGGACCCGAAGCACCTTCGCCTGGGCCGACAGGCTCATGTCGCCAATTTCGTCGAGAAAAAGGGTGCCCTCGTGGGCCTGCTCGAACTTGCCGATGCGCTGCTGGGTAGCCCCCGTGAAGGCGCCTTCTTCATGCCCAAACAACTCACTTTCGATGAGTTCGCTCGGAATGGCCGCACAGTTTACCTCCACGAGCGGTTCATCGGCCCGGGCCGACTGGTGATGCACCCACTTCGCCACCAGCTCCTTCCCCGTGCCGTTCTCCCCGGAGATGAGCACACGAGCCTCCGTAGGAGCAACGCGATCGATTGTCTCCTTAATCTCCTGAATGGCGTCGCTCTGCCCGATAATCGGCGGCAGGTCGCCCGTGCTTTGCTCGCTCAGGGTCTGCCGCATCCGCCGGTTCTTCACCTCAAGCCGCCCGTGGTCCATCGCGTTGCGAACCGTCACCAGCAGCCGGTTCAGATCGGGCGGCTTCTCGATGAAGTCGTACGCCCCGAGCTTGGTGGCCTCCACGGCCGTTTCGATGGTGCCGTGTCCACTAATCATGACGACCGGAAGGTCCGCCGCACTGGACGCAACTTCTTCCAGCACTTCCATGCCATCAATCTCGGGCATTTTTACGTCCAACAGCACAAGGTCGTACGTATTCGCCCGAATCATCTCCAGGGCCTGCTCTCCGTTCTCCGCTTCTTCCACCCCAAAGTCCTCATACTCCAGAATTTCCCGAAGGGTGCGTCGGATACTAACCTCGTCGTCGACCACCAAAACGGTTGGCATAACGACCGGGCAGACAGACCAAGAAGCACGAACGGGTTCGTTTCAACACCCCTTCCCTGTCAGGACGACGCGTCTTGCCGGGCCCGGACACGGGCCAAATACCGCTTTACCTCATCGGCCTCATCGGACTCAGCGTACTGATTCTGGATTTTCTGATAGGCCGCCTCGGCAGCGCTATAGTTGCTGGCTTCTTCGTAGGCCTGTCCTGCTTTGAGCAGGTAGCGAGGCGCGGTGAGCTTGTTCTTGTATTGTGCAGCGGCCTGTTCGTAGGTGGAGGCCGCTTTTTCAAACTTGCCGCGGCTCTCATAAATCGACGCCTCCGCCGCGTACGCACTGGCTCCGATGTAGTCATTGCTTTTGTCGAACTGCTGGTAGTACTGAAGGGCTTTGTCGTACTCCCCCTTCTTATACAGCGCACTGGCGGCGTAGAAGGTGGCGAGGTTGCCCGCATCCGTGCCCCCGTATTCGTCAGCAATCGTCAACAGCCCTGCCTTTTGCCCGGCGCCGTTGAGCGCTTGATCCAGATTCCCTTGCTCGTAGACCGGAAGAATTTGGCCGAGCTTCTCGTTGGCCTGCTTTTCCTGCTGCTGCTGATAGTACATGTATCCCGGCGCAGCCAGGATCAGCGCCAGCAGTCCAATTCCAACCCCGTAGATAACCTGCCGGTGGTCTTCGTACAACAACAGCAGACGCCCGTACAGCTCCACGAGCCAGTTTTGTCGGAGCTCTTGACGGCGCGACGTTTTCTCGGGCGTTTGCAGAGCAGCCATATCGAAATCAACAAGCAAGTGCGTTCAGGAAAAACATCGACGAACAAAGCGAATGGGGCCCTCGTGCATCCGAGACGGGGACCTGCAACCAGTTTCGCTTTAACGCACCGTCGTCCGTTCGTTTCCCGCCGAGGATGAACGGATTCCGGGGGGCGTGGTTTTGCATGTGATCTTTATCAAGTTGACTTGCTGATATTTTATAAGTTAGGGCTTGCGACCGCCGCACGATGCCCCTTTCTTTACCTGTGGTGATCGGTGCGGTCGATTCGCGCCCCGATTCGCACGACGTTTTTCGAATACAGACCGGAACCTACTTATGTCTATCAAACTCGGCATCAACGGATTCGGCCGCATTGGCCGTCTCTGTTTTCGCTCCATCCTTGAGCGGGACGACCACGACTTCGACATCGTCGGTATCAACGACCTCACCGACGCCGAGACTCTCGCAACGCTTCTGAAGTATGACTCGGTACACGGGCAATTCCCCGGCGACGTCTCGCTGGACGGCGATGCGCTCGTGGTAGA
>CAYOWD010000038.1:0-20272 GCA_964407535.1 uncultured Salinivenus sp.
ACACAAAAGTTGCCGCTTCCGTGAATCTTCTATTTGTCAACACAGCCTAGCAAAGCTGACAATAATCCAGAGTATCAAGAGAAAACTGAGAGCCGGAGTCGCACGATGAATGAACTTCATAGTGGTATGCAAAACGAGTGGCGGAAAATAAAGATTATGCTCCTCATGCCTCTTCTCTAGGACGCGATTTGCCTTCATCAGGGAACCGTTCCCGCCTGCACGAGCACAGCACATCCGTTTACGAGCAGTCCTTCTGCCATGCTCAGTATCAGTGCATGAGACCGTCTGGATACGGAGAATACACTTAAATACAACTTTACAGGAGACGCCTGGGGTACACTTCTGTTCCCATCTTCCTATTGTCTTACGGAGCAGTCGGAGTGGTGACTCTACGTGAAATAACGCAAATCTCCCTGTTTTCGCTCAGGGCAATCGCAGTTAGGGCGTTGATCGGAGGTCGGACGCTCCTTTCGGTTGCCCTATTCTGCGCGGAATGCACGGGGACTTGGAGGCATGGAAGCAAGGACTGCTGTGCTCCAACGCACTACTCTGTGCGCGGCATAGAGCACGATGCAATGGCCCTGTGTTGTTCTCGCCCGCCCCCGTCCCCGTTCGGGCCCGTGCAACGCCGTCCCGATGCACAACGGACGATGCCCGAGCGCTCCGTCCCCGTATGTCGCTGTGCCGCCTTCCATCGAACCTTTCCGGATCGGATATAGGTGTAAGCAGAACCGGTCGGTCGTCGAACGGAGCCTCTGCGACCGGTTCCCGTGACGTTGGAGGCCGGATCGATCCGTTGTACGACAATCATCGCCCCCTGCCGATGTCCCGCGTGTATCTCGTCCTGATCCTGCTTGCCGGCGCCGGTGCGGTGTTGACGTCGTCCGCTTCGGCCCAATCTCTCGTCGTCCCTGGTTCGGATTCGCTGGCCGTTGAGGCGGCGGCCCAGGACTTCGACGCCGCCCAGACGAGTCACCTCCGCCGCATCGGGGTGTGGGGGGGCGCAAATCTGATTGGCGGCCTCGCCCTGGTGCTTGGAACGGCGCAGTCACGGCGATCGGCCCGGTGGCACTTTGGGGCCATGTCGGCCGGGTGGGGCGCCGTCAACGTCGGGATCGCGGCCGCCGGCCTACTCACAGCCGGGCCTCCGCCCACCGAGCCCGCGGCCCTCCTGGACGCCGAACGCCAGTTCCACGACATCCTCTTGTTCAATCTCGGGCTCAACGTGGGGTACGCCGCCGTGGGCGGCACGATGCTCGGGGCGGGCTACCGCGACGTGGCCAATGCGGGGCGCTGGCGGGGCTTCGGCACCGCGCTCATTCTGCAGGGGGCCGGGCTCCTTGTCCTCGACGGCATCGCCTTTGCCGCCTCTCGGACCCGCCTCACCACCCTCCTCGACGCCGGAACGGCCCTCTCCCTTCAGCCCACGCCGACCGGACTCACCCTCACCGTGTCCCTCTGAGCCTGATGGACGACCGCCTGAAACAAACGAGCAAATTCTTGAGCTATGTCCTCCGGCACAACCCCGACGCGCTCGGCCTCTCTCTCGATCCCGGCGGCTGGGCCGACGTGGAGACGCTTATCGAGCGCGCCCGCGACGACGGTCGCACGCTGGGCCGATCCCGCATCGAGCATGTGATCGCAGCGGGCGACAAGACCCGCTTCACCCTGAGCGACGACGGGACGAAGATTCGGGCCAACTACGGCCACTCGATCGACGTGGATCTCGACCTCCAACCCACGCCGCCGGACGGCCCGTTGTACCACGGCACCACGCATTCCGCCCTCGACTCCATTCGTGAGGAGGGATTACGTCCCCAGTCGCGGCAGTACGTTCACCTCTCGCCCACCCGCGAGGAGGCCGAATCCGTCGGCCGACGACATGGCCCACCCGTCGTCCTGTCCGTTGACGCCCCGGCCCTGCACGAGGACGGGCACACGCTCTACCGGTCGACCGACACGGTCTGGCTGACGCGGCATGTGCCGCCGTCGTTCATTGCGTTTCCCACTGACTAACCCGCCCGCTGCTGCCCGTTACGACGACGAATTCAGGGCGTGGGCCTTCAGGTCGTCCAGGTCCAGCAGGTCGAGGGCCTTCTCGTGCGTCGCCTCCAGCATCACGGGCGGCGCGATGTCGGCCTCCAGCGCTTCCTGCCAGCGGGCCGCACACAGGCACCAGCAGTCCCCCGGCTCCAGGCCCGGAAAGTCCCACTCCGGCCGCGGCGTGCTCAGGTCATTGCCCTGCGCCTTCGTGAAGCGGAGGAAGTCCTCGGTCATCTGCGCGCAGACGACGTGCTGCCCCTGATCGCGCGGGCCGGTGTCGCACCGACCGGTGCGGAAAAAGCCCGTCACCGGATCCTGGGAGCAGGATTGCAGTTCGGTGCCGAGTACGTTCTTCGAAGCCTCAACTTGCATGGCAAGTGTGGATTGAGCTTGGATGCGATGAAGGATCTGAACGGACGGACTTTCACTGCGTTCGTTGCCCAGTTCACTAAAGCGCAAGAGCTCCCTGCCGCTCCCGAGCAACCTCGGTCGGCACCGGCAGCTTGCGCAGGACCCGGCTCTGGAGCCGGAGGAATCCATTGGCGGCCCGCTGGCAATGGGCTTCCATCCACTTCGTCGCCGCCGGGCCGTTGAGGTAGTCCAGGAGCCGGTCGAAGGAGACGCCCTCCTCCGGTACAAGATAGTACACGGTGTGACGGGGAATAATCTCGCCGGTGCGCTCAGCCCAGAATGTCGGCTCTTTCGCGATGTCCTTGAAGACGATCTTTGGGCGGAGAAGGTCTTGCATCGGCGGCGTCTCGTGCCAGGCGTACCACGGCTTTCCCCCCTTCTGAACGCAGGATCGGATCTCTAGACGCTCGCGGTGTTGGCGGGCCCATTCGCCAAAGACCCCGAGCTCCCCTTCCTCCGGAAGCGTCCCGTCACTTCGGTAGGGACAGGCAAACACACTTTGCGGATTGGAAGCCCCACCGTGGGTAAGCTCCTTCCCCGACACCGTCGGGCGCGTCCACGTCGGGGCGAGCCCGTCGGGCACCTCATCATTCCCAAAAACAAAGACGGCATCGGCGCCGGTGGCCATTCCGGGCGACACCCGAACGGTCACATCCCCAAGCGTCAGCCCGGTGTCCATCTCCGAAAGGTCCTTTCCCCGTACCGCCGCCGCCCAGCTCGTGCCGCCCGATGGCAGCTCGACCCGGTGCGTCGTCCCGTCTCGCGTTCGGACGCGGGTGTCGCCGTCAGGGGGCACATCCTCCTCGCTCTTCCGAAGGGTTGTCACCGACGGATAGGCCGTCAGTTGGGGAAAGGCATCTTCGTCGATGTGATTGATCTCTTCCACGTGGTAGGACGCGCTCCCGTGTCCGCCGCCGGTCACCATCTTCCGGAGCGGCCGGGCGGTCTCGACGTATTCCCACTTCTCCGGGGTGACAAACACCAACCGTCCGCCCGGTGCAAGAAGTGAGAGCGCCCGCTCGAAGAACAACAGATATAGATCGAAACGGCCCGTCGCGACGCGGAAGGTCGAGCGATAGCGCGCCTTTTCCGCCTCCGAGAGCCCTTCAATCGGGACGTACGGCGGGTTGCCCAGAATGTAGTCGAACGGTCCGTCCTCAGCCATCTCCGTCCCAAGAAAATCGGCATTCCGCACGCGTACATGCCCCCCCGCCCGTCCGTCGGCCTGCTCGGCAAGCCCCGGATCCTTCTCGACCGCAAGGCCGCTGGGCACGGGAACTCCTTTTTCCTGACAGATTGCCCCCACGGCCCTGGCAAACGGCATCTCTCCTCCGCACCCCGGATAGAGAATCCGGTCGCCCGCCGACGGTGGATGGTCGTCAAACAGTCGGCGGGCCATCTGTGTAGCCAAATCCGCGGGCGTGGGATGGTGACCGTTCATATGCACCGAGATTCTGTGTAAAGAACGTCCGTATGAGGGGGCGAATGTCCTGAGGAGTGGACGAGCTGATCGTCAGTCTACATGAGCTCCCACGTGGGAGGTAAGCTCTCGGGCAAACCGTTCGAACTGAAGCTCTTCATTCGGCTCGCTGTACCCGCCCTCAAGCCCTTCCTCCTGTCCACTCATGAGGAAGGCGGCCCCCATGGGCCGTGTTGATCGATGCACGCTGCTCCTCGGCCTGCCCGGAGCGGGTTTCCCAATAGGACTGAACCGCACGGGCAATTTCCGGCGGTAGGTTGTGAAGCGATGGAAGCTCTCCCTCACTTCCAGCGGCAGAAGACGAAGCCATACTACGAGGTCCGTTTCGTTCGGCAGCAGCTTATACTTAAAGATAATGCATAGCCGACGCACACGCACACGAACAGGGCGATTGTATCTTGCTCTGTGCCGCACACAGAAGTGCGTCGGGGCACAGCGGTTTTTGCTTCCATGCATCCACGCCTCTATTCATTCCGAGCAAAATGGGGAGCCGAAGGCAAAGGAGCTTCCGACCTCCGATCAACGCCCCAACTGCGATTGCCCTGCTCCCTGCCGTCCGTCCTTGCAGCCGCCCGCGCCAGTTCCCATATTCTTCCCGGACGGTCTCATCCTCTTTCGCCCAGGCGCTTTTCAGCACGATGCCTTCAAAGTCCCTTCGCGTCGGCGTCCTTACCGGTGGGGGCGACTGCCCCGGGCTCAACGCCGCCCTTCGCGCCGTCACGAAAACGCTCATTCGTCAACACGGGGCGGAGGTCGTCGGCATCCGCGACGGCTTCCGGGGCCTCGTCGAACGCGACGTCCAATCGCTGACCCACCAGGATGTGAGCGGCATCCTGCCGCGCGGGGGCACCGTGCTGGGGGCCAGCAGCCAAGCCAATCCGTTCAACTACGAGCCCCGCGGCGGATCCGACGTGTCGGCCCAGGTCGTGAGCACCTACAAAAGCCTCGACCTCTCGGCCCTCGTGACCATCGGGGGCGACGGCACCATGTCGATTTCGCACGGTCTCACCAACCTGGATCTCAACGTCGTCGGCGTGCCGAAGACCATCGACAACGACCTCGTGGGCACGGTCCGATCCTTCGGCTTCGACACCGCGGTCTCCATTGCGACGGAAGCCATCGATCGCATCCACACCACTGCCCAGAGTCACCACCGGGTCATGATTATCGAAACGATGGGCCGGTACTCCGGCTGGATTGCCCTCCATGCCGGGGTCGCAAGCGGGGCCGACATCATCCTCATCCCCGAAATTGAGTACGAGCTCGACGAGGTTGCCCGCGTCTGTCGGGAGCGTCAGCAGGGGGGACAGCGCTTTACGATCATCGCCATTGCGGAGGGAGCCAAACCGAAAGACGGCGAGCGGGTCATCCGGGAGGAAACCGACCAGACCGCCAGTCCCGTTCGTCTCGGCGGCATCGGGCGCGCCCTGGACCAGGAACTGGCCGATCGGCTGGACACGCAGGTGCGTACCACCATTCTCGGGCATATGCAGCGGGGCGGCTCGCCCACGTCCTACGACCGCAACCTCGCCACAATGTTCGGCACCCGCGCCGCCTCGCTCGTTGCAAATGAGACCTTCGGCGTGATGGTGGCCCTCCAGAAAGACACCTTTACGGAGGTGCCCCTCTCTGAGGTCGCCAACCAGACCCGCACGGTCCCGCTCGACTCCCCGCTCATCGCCTCCGCCGTCGATATCGGCACGTCGTTCGGGGTCAGCGACCTGGAGGCCGTTCTTTCTTCCACGGAGGCCTACGACTAACAACGGCCGTGCTCCTCTCCTTCTTTCCCACCAACTGCCCTCGTTCATGCGTGTCCTTCTTACCGGCGCCACCGGCTACGTCGGCTCGTACGTCCTTCGGCACCTGCTCCAGCACGATCACACGCCTCGCTGTCTCGTCCGATCGCCAACTCCCAATCTCGCCGTTCGGGACGAGGCCATCGAAACGGTCCAGGGCGACGTGACCGATCCCGCTTCGCTTGCGGATGCCGTTGCCGACTGTGACGCCGTCATTCATCTGGTGGGCATCATCGAAGAGCACCCGTCTCGGGACGTGACCTTCGAGCGCATCCACGTCGACGGGACGCGCCACGTCGTGAAGGCCGCTCAGGCCGCCGGTATCGATCGCTTTGTTCACATGAGCGCCAACGGAGCGCGGCCCGACGACGCGACGGTCTACCAGTACACGAAGTGGGAGGCCGAACAGCGGGTTCGGAACGCCGACTTCGATCACTGGACCGTCTTTCGCCCGTCCCTCCTATTCGGCCGCCCGGATCCCGGTCGTCCCGAGTTTGCGTCCGAGATCCTGCAGGCGCTCGTGCGGCCGTTTCCCATTCTGCCCGTCTTCGGCGACGGCAGCTACCAGATGCAGCCGGTCCATGTGACCGACGTGGCGGCGGCCTTCGTGCAGGCGCTCACCACCGAGGCGGCCCACGAACAGACCTACGTTGCCGCCGGCCCCGACCGCTTTCCGTACGTCGAGGTGCTCGACCGCATTGCGCAGGGCGCGGGGCTCTCGCCCAAGCCCAAGATCTACGTGCCTATGCCCCTGGCTCGCCTGGGCATCCACACCGTCGGCCGCCTCGGCCTGCTGCCCATTTCGCCGGCCCAGTTCGAGATGCTGGTGGAGGGGAATACGGGAGATGCCTCCGCCTTCTACCGGGACTTTGACCTCGATGCGCCGTCCTTTACCCTCGAAAACCTCTCCTACCTCCAATCCATCTAAGACAGGCTCGAACCGAACCGGCTGGGCTCCTACTGCCTTCCGCAATCCGAACAGCCCGGCCTTCGGCATCCGCGCGCCTTCAACGACCAATCTTTCGTTTGAACATATGAGTGACAACCAACCCAGTATCGCTCAGATCACCGACGCCCTTGAAGCATGGGCCCCACCCGGATCGGCCCAGGACTACGACAACGTGGGGCTCCAGGTGGGCGACGCGAGCCGGTCGGTTGAGACCGGCCTGCTGGCTCTCGATGCCACGCCCGACGTTCTGGAGGAGGCAAAGTCGATCGATGCCGACCTGATTATCACGCATCACCCCCTCCTCTTCCGTCCGCTCGACGGGGTCACGGCCGACGGGTACGAATCGACCCTCGCCCTTCGGCTCGCGGAGGCCGGCATTGGGCTCTACAGCATCCACACCAACCTCGACGCGGCCCCGGGCGGCGTCTCGTTTGCCCTGGCCGACCGGCTCGGCCTCACGGAGGTTGGCTTCCTCGACGGCTACGAGGACACGCTGTACAAGCTCGCCGTCTTCGTGCCCGAGGAGGCGTTCGATACGGTGCGGCAGGCCCTCGCCGACGCCGGGGCCGGACGCATCGGCGACTACGAGGCCTGCGCCTTCGCCGTCGAAGGCACCGGCTTCTTCAAGCCCGGCGACGACACCGATCCCCACATCGGCGAGGCCGGCGGCGATGTGGAGTCGGCGCGGGAACGCAAGCTGGAGGTGGAGGTGGCTCGCTGGAATCTACGCACGGTCATGGCCGCCCTCCAGGAGGCCCATCCCTACGAAGAGGTGGCGTACGACCTGTATCCGGTGCAGCAGAAAAACTCGCGGGCCGGGCTCGGGGCCCTCGGCCAGTTGGACGAGCCGGAGCCGCTGTCCGCCTTCCTCGATCGTGTAGCGACCCAGCTGGATGCCGACAGCCTTCGTTATGCCGGGGCCGACGACGCGACCGTGGAGCGCGTCGCCGTGTGCGGCGGGGCCGGCAGCGACTTTATCGGCACCGCCCGGGCCGCGGGCGCCGACGCCTACGTGACCGCCGACGTGAAGTACCACGAGTTCTTCAACGTGATGAGTTCGGAGGGCACGCCCGAAATGGCCCTCGTCGACCCAGGCCATTACGAGAGCGAGGCCCTTACCGAGGCCCTTCTCCGCGACTGGCTCACCGAGCAGATGCCCGCCGTCCACTGGCACCGTACCGATCTATGCACCAGTCCGATGAAGACGTTCGTCCCCTCCTAAACGGGACTTCCGATGCATCTTTGCACGAAATGGAAGAATCCCTCAACGGAGTCACGAACTTTCAGCCTGTTCCAAAGTACGTTTTTGGTGCATCTATTCGTGCTCCCACGATCCTAATACCCACTCCATATGCCGACGGCCAAAAAGAAAAAACCTTCAGTGGAGGACCAGTTGCGCGCCCTGGTTCGGCTGCAGCACATCGACAACAGGATCGACCAGATTCACAAGCTTCGGGGCGACCTCCCGAACGAGATCCAGGATCTTGAAGACGAGAAGGCCGGCCTGGAAACCCGCCTCGAAAACTATGAGGAAGAGGTTCAGGAACAAAAGGTGGCCAAGCGACAGGCCAAGACCGACATCAAAGAGGCCGAAGGCCTGATCGAGAAGTACGAGGAACAGCAGCTCGAAGTCCGCAACAACCGAGAGTTCGACGCGCTCACGAAGGAGATTGAGGGCGAGAAGGAACGGATCTCGGAGGCGGAAGAGACGATCGAGGAGGCCGAAGAGACGATCGAATCGCACGAGTCGGCCATCGAGGAAACCGAACAGCGCCTTGACGAACTCGAAGACGTGCTCGACGAGAAGCGCGAGAAGCTCGAAGAGGTGCGGCAGGACACCGAAGACGAAGAAGCGAAGCTGGAAGAGATTCGGGGGAAAGCTGAAGAGCAGGTTGGCTCCCGCTACCTCAAGGCGTACTCGAAGCTTCGGGATCGACTTCGCGACGGACGCGCCGTCGTCCCGCTGAAGCGAGGAGCCGCTGCCGGCTTTGCGGTTCCGCCGCAGCGACAGGTCGACATCCGACAACGCAAGAACATCGTCGCCTGCGAGCACACCGGGCGCATTATCGTCGATGAGGATCTCTACAACGAGACCATCGACGACCTGGAAGACAAGGTGGACCTGTAACCCGCGCAGGCGGTCTCTTCGACCACTGTGCTTTTTTTTATGCGGTGCGCCGGGCCTCCAGCCCGAACTTCGGACGTATGTACAACGTTTCTCCCTACGACGTGCGGATCGGGAGGTCGCTCCGTCGGGGTCGCTGTTCTCGGTACGTAGTACCGGGAACGGTCGGCGTCGGCGGTGAGGAAAGTCCGAACACCACAGGGCACCGTGCTTCCTAACGGGAAGGCTGCATCGCTGCCGACCGAGCAGAACAATGTTCGACAGTGGAACAGCATTCTGCATTGGCGCGGTGCGGAAGGCACGTGCAACAGAGAGCAGTCCCGCACCGATGCCGAAACGACGTTTCGGCTCCGTCGGTGTAAGGGGTGAAAGGGTGCGGTAAGAGCGCACCGGCGGCCTCGGTGACGAGCGCCGGCCAGGCAAACCCCACGGGGTGCAAGGCCAAGTCGCACCGTATGCCGCTCCTAAGCGGCATGAAGGCGGCCCGCCAACATCCCTGTCCGGGAGACGGTGCAGGTAGGCCGCTTGAGACGAACGGCAACGTCCGTCCCAGATAGATGACCATCCTTCCCGGATCCGGCACACCGGAACCGATCCGGGCAAACCGAATTCGGCTTACAGATCCGTACGTTCCGACTGTATACTACGAGCGGCAGCCTCTTCCTTGGGGCTGCCGTTTGTTCTGTATGCCAACTGTGCGGGCTCCGTTGGGGATGTGACACCAACTCCGCAAGCTTCGTTGGAGTATGGAAGTGTGTATGTTTGTAAGCAAGTACGTGGGACACACATAGATACTTTCACCCCGATTCGAAACGAGTTCCGATTCGTCGGGACGGTGTACTCGACTACTGTCGGTACAGGCACTTCCACACCTTCAGCCCCAAGTCCTTTTTGCCGGGTTTGGTACGATGCCCAGCGCACTATCGGACGCAGGGGGGTAGGAGGCGAGTGGCCCTGACGATGGCCCCGAATCGATTCGGGAGGGCACGCCACCATGGGAGACCGAGGTCGCCATCGGGATTCAATCTTCTACCTCTTCTCCCTTCAGCAGCCGCTCAAGTTCCTCCTCGTCATCAACGAGCACCTCGCGGGCCTTCGTGCCGTTGTGGGGGCCCACAATGCCTGCCTCTTCAAGCTGGTCGACGATGCGGGCGGCTCGCGTGTAGCCGACGGCGAGCTTGCGCTGGAGGAGCGAGACGGAGCCCTGTTGACGGCGAACGGTCACACGCGCGGCATCCTCAAACTTCTCGTCGGTCTCGTCGACCCCCAGCGCGTCGTTGGGGCCGTGGCCGGCGTCAAAGAGCGAGGGAAGCGTGTAGGGCGTCACGCCGGGCTGCTCGGAGACGAACTCCACAACCTCTTCCACCTCCTCCACACTCACGAACGGGCCCTGGAGGCGCCGCAGGTCGCTCCCGCTCAGATAGAGCAGGTCGCCATTCCCCACGAGGCCTTCCGCACCGCCCTGGTCGAGGATGGTGCGAGAATCGGCCATCGACGCCACCTCGTAGGCAACGCGGGAGGGGAAGTTGGCTTTGATGACGCCGGTAATCACGTCGACCGACGGGCGCTGCGTCGCGAGCACGAGGTGAATGCCAACGGCGCGGGCCATCTGTGCAAGGCGGGAAATGGGGCCTTCAATGTCGTCGCCCACCGCCATCATGAGGTCGGCGAGCTCGTCGACCACGACGACGACGTACGGCATGTGTCTGTGGCCGTCTTCGGGGGAAAGCTCGCCCGCTTTAAACTTTTCGTTGTAGCCCTCAATGCCGCGCACGCTGGCGTCGGAGAGCAGGTCGTAGCGCTCCTCCATCTCCTTCTCCACACTCTTCAGGACGCCGGAGGCCTCTTCGATATCCGTGATGACCGTCTGGTCCACGTCCTCCGGCTGGGCGACGAATTGCGTCTTGAGATCCGTGTACTGTTGCAGCTCAATCTTCTTCGGGTCGATAATGACGAACCGAAGGTTCATCGGGTGGCAGGCGTAGATCAGGCCCGTCAGCATGGCGTTCAGGCCGACGGACTTGCCGGAGCCGGTGGCCCCGGCAATGAGCAGGTGCGGCATCTTCGTCAAGTCCGCCAGGAAGACCTCGCCCTCAATGGTTTTGCCCATGGGGATGGGCAGTACCTTGTCCGTATCCCGGAACTTGGCCGTGCCCAGGACCTCCCGCAGCCGGACAAGCTCACGGTCGCTGTTGGGAATCTCAATGCCGACGGCCGATTTGCCGGGAATGGGGGCAATCATGCGGACGCTCGGCGCCGCGAGGGCCATCGCGAGGTCGTCTTCGAGGGACGTGATTCGGCTCACCTTTATACCGGCCGCCGGCGTCAGTTCATAGCGCGTGACCGTCGGCCCGACGACGGCGCTGATGTCGTCGATCTCGATGTTGTACGTGTCGAGCTTATCGAGGATGATCCGTTTGTTTTTCTCCAGCTCCTCGCGGTCGAGACTGGGATCGTCATCGGTCGGTTCGTCGAGAAGATCAAGCGACGGCGATTCGTACTCGACTTCTTCGGGGGTATCGCCGGTTCGATCGATGTCGTCGGCCTTCTCTTCTTCGACCTGCTCCTTGACGGTCAGCTCCACGTCGTCGGGGGGCGGCGATGCATCTGGAGGGTCTTCGGACGTCGGCTCGTTCTCTGCATCGGAGGGCGTCTCCTGTGGGGCAGGCACCGGCGAGATTGCATCATCTTCTGTCTCGGTCGGCTCGACGGAATCCGCGGCGTCGGACGCAGCGCCACCACCGGGTTCTGAGGACTGTTCCGCGTCCTCGCTTGGCGCGTCGTCCAGGGCTTCCCCGAACTCTTCCTCCTCCTCCAGCTCTTCCAGGTCGAGCTCGTCTGTGGACGAGTCGTCGTTGGCGGCGTTCGGGTCGTCGTCAGAAGAGGAGGATTGCTTCCGGAAGAGATCGTTGCGGCGGAGCGGCCGTCCATCGCCGGCATTTTCCGGCACCTGCACGATCGGGCCGGGCGTGGAGGCGTCCTCAGTGGACTCGTCTTCCGCAGTCGGCTCCTCCTGCCCGGTTGGCACAACCGCACCCGGGGCGTCGGGAGAAGCCGACGGATCTGCGTCCGCTGGGGGGGCGTCCTGATCCTCGTCCGCCGTCCCCTCGTCCGAGTCGCTGGAGGAGGCGTCGTCCGTTCGGACCGAGGAGGCCGAAGCGTCCGGAGCGGGGGCGTCAGCCGTTCGGTCGGTCTCGGACGGAGCGTCGGACGGCGTCGGGGCGCCCGAGGAGGCCGTCCCGGCGGAAGCGGTCGTGTCAGAGGCGGCGGCCTGTGCGGTACTGTCGGCGTCCGACTCGTCCTCGCGCTTTTTGCGGGCCTGCCGTTCGTTCCAGGCGTCGATCCCCTCTTCAATTTTCTCCTCGATCTGCCGGATTGCGTCAATGAATCGATCGACGGAGCGCTGGATGTCGTGGTCCACCACGAGCAGCGTCATCACGGCCACCACGAGCATGATGAGGATGAAGGACCCAGGGCGCCCGAAGACGCCCTGCATCCATCCCGAGATGCCCATGCCCACGGCCCCGGCCCAGCGGGGCAGGTCGGCGTCGAAGGTGTGGGCAAACCATCCGATGAGGCAGGCGAGGACGAACGAAGAGAGGACCGTGAGGCCCGAGGGGTAGAGCAGGGGGCGCAGGTCCCAGTGCCGAAAGATGGCGTACCCCCACACCATCAGTCCAAGGCTGTAGAAGAGAATGCTGTAGCCGAGGAAGCCCGGGACGAGGGTGCGCGCCAATTCTGCCCCAAGGAGCCCGAGTGCATTCTGGACGGGCGGATACACGCCTGGGGTGAGGAAGGCATCTACCAGCGGGGCCGACTGGGCGACCGAGTCGTCTGCGGGCTGGTACGTGACAAACGCCAGGGTCAGGAGCAGGGCCAGCACCATGAGTACGAGCCCCAGCACCTCCATCTTTCGCCGCATTGAGACGGCAGGCGCAGACGATTGTGTATTGGAAGAGCCGGAAGAAGCCATACGGGAAGGCAATCGGCGCGTGAGGGATCCCTAACGAGGGAGCCGAAAAACCACGGAGATCGCAATATGTGCACCTTATGTTATTCGTACACGGGCATAAACTCGGTTGGAGACGGCAAAGATGCAATTGTCGCGCTCGGGACGGATACTGCCTCGTCGGACCGCGTGCCCCCGGTCAAGCTGGAATATACGAATGCAGCAAGGGGAGGGGATCAGCATGTCTCGCGTGATGCGGCCTGCGTTTCAATACCGCTTATACCAACTCCGCAAGCTCCGTTGGGGACGTTGGGGGTGGGGGACAATGTCCTCAACCACTGTTGGGGGATGTGCGTGACGCACGAGTGCGTCCGGCCCCAAGTGATTGCCGCCTTTCCATCCCATCTGTATCCCCGAACTTCCCAGCCGGATTTGGTATCAGGGGAAAGATGCTCGGGGGGCGATTTCGTTGTCGGATCGGCGCGCATCTGGGTTAGCTGGACAGGGCGTCGTAGGGGCGCATCCGGTTTTCCGCGTAGTAGGGAAGCAGCGAATGGGTGTCGATGCGGAAGCAGTAGTCCAGGTCGTCCTCGTATCCCTGCTCGATAAGTCGTTCGGCGTGGTTGGCCCGTCGAAGGGCGGAGGTTAGGGTATCCCGATCGGTGTCGTACAGCGTATAGGCCGTATGCGCCGAGTCTGTGACCGTGTTCGGTTCGGTGTGCTCCCAGAGCCGATCGAGCAGCAGGCCCGCGCAGAGCGTGTCTTCGAGGGCAAGTCGGTTGTGGCGACCGGCGCAGACGATCGTGACCCGGTCGTCGACCTCTTGCACAAAGTCGACCACCCGCTGGGCATTGAGAAAACACCCTCCGACCAAGTGCTTTGCTGAGGTTGCCTGGGTGAGGGCCTGCGTCCCGTTTGTGGTATTGAGAATGACATCGCGACCGTCAACGGCTTCCTCCGTGTATTCGAGGGGCGAGTTGCCGAGGTGGTATCCCTCGATCTTTTCCCCATTGCGCTCGCCCCCGAGTCGGTAGACGTCGGGGTCCAGGTTGCCGGCAATTTTTCCGGCCTCGGCCATGTCCGACACCGGCATGACAGCGCGAGCGCCGTGGGCGAGGGCCGTTGTGAGGGTGGAGCAGGCACGGAGGACGTCGATGACCACCACCGTACGGTTGCGCACGTCTTCGTCGGAGACATTGGAATAGGTAAGGAAGACTTCGGCGTCCATCCGGCGGGGGGGAATTAGGAAAAAGATGCGAGAAGGAGGGGCGCGTTAGTCTTCCTCGTGGAACGGGGGCTTGGCAACGGTGGCTTCGAACGTGCGACGCCGGCTTGCGATGCGAAGCGTTTCGCCGGGCGTCGTATAGGCGGGGTCGTTGGACACGTAGCCGAGGCCGATGCCGGTGTCGAGGATTGGCGATTGGGTGCCGCTCGTCACGACGCCGATGGCCTCGCCGTCCGGGGACTGGATGACGTGGTCGTGGCGCGGAATGCCGCGTTCGGCGGAGACAAAGCCCACGAGCATCCGCGACGGGCCGCTGTCGTGGATTTCTTGCAGGGCATCGCGCCCAATGAAGTCGCCTTTGTCGAGCTTGACGAGCCAGCTGAGGCCCGCCTCGTACGGGTTGGTTTGCTCCGAAATGTCGTTGCCGTGGAGGCAGAGGCCGGTTTCGAGGCGGAGCGTGTCGCGGGCCCCGAGGCCGGCCGGCTTCAGTCCGGCGTCTTCGCCGGCGTCCAGCAGTGTATTCCAGACGTGGGCCGCCTCATCAGCGTGCACGTACAGTTCCAGGCCGACCTCGCCGGTGTAGCCGGTACGGGAGATGATCGCGTGCTCGCAGTCGAGGAGGTCGGATTCCTCCCAGAAGTGGTAGAATGACAGGGCGTCGAGGTCCCGATCCAGGAATGGCTGTGCAATCTCCAGCGACCGCGGGCCCTGCAGGGCCAGGAGGGCCGTATCGTCGGAGATGTCCTCCAGGTCGGCGCTCTCGTTGTGGTTGCGGATCCATTCGATGTCCCGCTCCACGTTGGCCGCGTTGAGGACGAGCATGAAGCGATCCGCGGCGCGGCGATAGACGATGAGGTCGTCGATGATGCCGCCCTCCGGCGTGCACATGACCGTGTAGAGGGCCTGTCCGTCGGAGAGGGCTTCGACGTCGTTCGTCACGAGCCGCTGGAGAAGGGCCTCGGCGCTGTCGCCCTCCACGAGGAGTTCGCCCATGTGGCTCACGTCGAACAGGCCGGCGTCTTCACGGACGGCCATGTGTTCCTCGATGATGCTGCTGTACTGCACGGGCATGTCGAATCCACCGAAGCCCATCATGCGGGCATCCAGGCTCTCATGTACGTCGTGCAGCGGGGTGGTTTTGAGGGTGTTCGAATCAGCCATCGCATTTGGCGGTCGGAAGAGAAAACAAGTGGAAAGGACACCCGGGAGGACCGCCCGGCATCCCCATTTGCATGATAGACGCCGGGGGGGCGACAAATCAACGAAGGCGCCGTGATTATCGGGGCAATTCGGCGCGTGTCGCCTACCGGGGGCAGGGAAGGAGCCCGGTTGGTTACGGTCGCCAGGCCTCGTAGTCGGCATCGTTGAGGGCCTCAACGGCGGCGTTCGCATCGGCGGCCGTCGCAAAGGCCAGGCGGAACGTTCCGCCTGTGCCCTCCCGGATTTTCTGGAGTTCAATGTCTTTAATGTTGAGGTCGGCGTCCACGAGGTGCCCGGTCAGTTCGTGGATAATACCGGGCTCGTCGGTCGCGCGTACGTACACGTCGGCCAGCGGATGAAGAAACCCCTTGGAGTCGCCCGGCACCTCGTCGCGGGCCGTTCGGGCGTCGGTGAAGGCCGCTTCGAGGGCGTCGAGGTCGTCCTCAATGAGGCGATTGCGCAGGGTGCGGAGGGTGCGCCGGAAGTTGCTGAGCGCATCGTGGATGGCGCCCTCGTTGCCCACGAGAATGTCGCGCCACATCTCGAACGGCGAGTCGGCAATGCGGGTCATGTCGCGAAACCCGCCACCGGCCAGTTCCAGGGCCAGGTTGGTGGCCTCGTCGGGATCGTCGGTGTCGGCCACCGTATTGACGAGCGCCACGGCCAGCAGTTGGGGCAGGTGACTGACCGCGGCCACGAGGCGATCATGGCGGTTGGGGGCCAGGAGGAGCGGACGGGCCCCAGTGGCTTCGATGAGATCCACGAGCGGGTCGACCTCGTCGGGCAGGCCGTCGTCGCCGAGGGTGCACAGCACATATACTGCGTTTTCGAAGAGAAGCGAGTCGGCGTGGTCGATGCCGGCCTGTTCGGCCCCGGCCATGGGATGGCCGCCCACGAAGGGAACGCCGTCGGGAAGAACCTCCTCGGCCTGATCGAGCACCGGTTGTTTGACCGAGCCGACATCCGTTATGATTGTGCCCTCGTCCACGTGGTCCCCAATGGCGTCGAGGAGCTTCAGCACAGTGGCGAGCGGGGTGGCCAGGACGACGAGGTCGGCGCCGTCGACCGCCGTCACCGGGTCGGCGGCCTTTTCGTCGATGGCCCCGCGGGCCTCCGCCGTGTCGAGCACCTCGGGTTGGTCGTTGCCGACGATGGTGCACTCGGGCCGCCGCTCCTTCCAGGTGAGCCCGAGAGAGCCGCCGATGAGGCCGGTGCCGAGGATCGCAATTCGTTCAATCATGAAAGCTGCCAAGAGACCGATCTATAAGAAGGAGGATGAGGGCAAGACGGAACGCTCCGATTATGCCGAGTCGTCCGGGCCGTACCAGGGACGCGAACGAGTGCCTCGGAGCCGTCTATGCGGAGCCGGGGCCGGCGCATTGTTCGGGGGAAGCTGCCGAAGCATGAGCGGGTCGGTTGGATCCCATTCTATTATCCGGTATGATTAGGGTATCGCTGTGCGAAAAGTAGTCGAAGGAAGCGGTTTTCTTCGTTTCAGAATGCCACAAACGTCTACGTTTCGCATAGTTTAACGGGGCAAAAAAAGGCCGTGGAATCGGTCTCCAATCCGGTTCTGAGATGGCCGCTTCCCTCACATCATGCATTGTACACAGTAAAAATAGCCACCGGTGCCATGATTAAAAAGGTCAATAAACGCGACAGCGATCAGGTGAAGGTGACCTTCGTCCTCCCCGAAGATCATCCGTACGGGGATGAGGTCTACGTCGTGGGAGACTTCAACGACTGGACCAAAGATGAAGACAAGTTTGTGCGCCGAAGCAATCAGACGTACAGCACGAACGTTATGCTGCAAGAAGACGGCCGGTACGCGTTCCGGTATTACAGCGACGAGGCGGGCTGGATCAACGAAGAAGGCGCCGACGATTTTGAAACCAACGACTTCGGGGAGACCAACTGCATCGTTGAAACATAGTATGGCAGCGGGGCGGGGGCGTCTGGGGCCCGGGTTCGGCTACGACTGGAGGGCATCGGCGATGTCGTCGGCGTCCGTTGAGTGGTTGAAGGTATCCTCCGATACGTTGTTGAGCACGACGACGGTGCCACGGGGGGATACCACCAGTCGTTTTTCGGTGTCGTCGGGCGACGGATACGTCGCCTCGATGGAGGTGTCTGCCTGTTCGGCCTCGTCGCGAAACGAACGGATGGTGGCGGCATCCGGAATGTGGTCGAGCTCGCGTCGGTCAACGGAGGTAGACATGTCGAGAGTGGCCTGATGTGGGGAAGCGTGGAAAGTCGACTTCGAGCTAAAACCGAGTGGATCAACGTACGGCGCCGACGCACGTTCACGCTCCATACCCGTTCTGACGGTATTTTCGCGTACCCTTTCCGTCTCGTCCCGATCTGTACGTCTCGCCCGGGCAGCGGTTTTTTTTGCAGCACGAGAGACCATTCCGGATTCCGGAGATCTGGGGCTCCCGGCCCGATTGACCGATGCGGACTTCGAATGCCCGACTGTAGACGAGCAGGAATGGGCGTCGGCAGGGGCATCCCAACTCCGCAGTCCCCGTTGGGGAATTCCAGACGGGGTTGGTGTCCAGAGAAAAAGCCCCATCCTCCAAGTCGGAGAATGGGGCTTCTGTGGTGTTGAATGGACGCGGAGCCTGATTAGCCGTTGTCCTTCGGCTTTCGGAGGCTCGTCACGTCTACAAAGCCTTCGCGGAGACGAACCACCACCCGGAACGCTTTTCCGTCCGGAATCTCGGCGTACACCTTTTGGAACGTCGCAACATCCGGGACCGGGGTCCCGGCAATCTCCTTGATGACCTGGCCGGGTTCGAGGCCCGAGCGCCGAATCATCGGGTCGGCGCGGTTGATGTCCGTAATGACGACGCCGTCGGTATCGTCGAGCCCGAGTTCGCGGGCAACGTCCGGGGTGATGTTGCGAAGATTGAGGCCTAGTTCCTTCATGAGTTGCTCCTCCGAAGGGGTCTCCTTTGTGCTTTCCTCGGCGGACGCCGTCATTCCCTCCTCGCGGGAGCCGAGCGTCACGGAGAGCGTCTTTTTCTCCCCGTCTCGGTTGATCGTGATCTCTACCGTGTCGCCGGGCTTGTGGCTCGAGATCAGGTTGGACACCTGGAGATATTTGCTGAGCTGCTTCCCGTCGATGGCCATGATGATGTCACCGGCCTTGAGGCCGGCCTTGTCGGCGGGGGAGCCGTCTTCAATCTGCGCGACGACGGCGGCGCCCTGTGGAAGGTTCTCATTTTTGATTAGGGATTGGGAGGCGCCATTGTACCGGATGCCCAGGTAGGCCCGTCGAACCGCTCCCTCCTCGATAATATCGGTCGCTACCCGTTCCACCGTATTCGAGGGAATGGCGAAGCCAATGCCCTGGTAGCCGCCGGTGTTGGAGGCAATGGCGGTGTTAATGCCGACCAGACGCCCGTTTAGGTCGACGAGCGGGCCGCCGGAGTTGCCGGGATTGATTGCCGCGTCCGTCTGAACGAAGTTTTGCACGCCGCCGCCTTGCCCGCCCCCACCGGTGGGCTGGAGGCGCCCCAAGGAGCTCACAATGCCGGCCGTGACGCTGTTATTGAGGTTTTCCGAGAGGGGCGACCCGAAGGCAAGCACCCACTGGCCGGTACTGAGCTTTTCGGAGTTGCCAAAGCTGATGGACGTCATGTCGGTGCCTTCCACCTTGATGACGGCGAGGTCACTGAAAGGGTCCGTGCCGATGATCTCCGCCTTATACTCGCTGCCGTCAAGCATCACGACACTCAGCTCTTCCGCGTCTTTGACGACGTGGTTGTTGGTCACGATGTGGCCGTCCGACCGAATCACGACCCCGGAGCCGAGACCTTGAGACCGAAACTTGCGTTCCGGCCCATCCGGTCCCCTCGGCCCGCCGAAGAAGTCTTCGAAAGGCGTGCCCTGGAAGGGATTGGGCATCCGGCGCTCCACAACCTTCTGCGCTCGAATTTGGACGACAGCCGGATTGACGGACTCCGACACCTCCTTGAACGCCGTCTCGAAGTCGCGCGGGGCGGTTGGCTCGGCGGAGCGCTCGATTGCCGTCGATCCACTGAGGTCGGCCGAGCTGTTGAGGGTGGATGCCTGGCCGCCAATTCCAATCGCATCGCCCACCCCGAAGAGACTGGCGCCCGTGGTGGCGAATAGAATGCCGCCCAGGAAGGCGCCCCCGACGAGGAGGGCAACCGAAAGTTTGCCGTTTGTGCTCATAGGAGAAAACCGAAGTTATTGAAAAAACAGGAGCGTGCGTGCAGTGAGGCGCGTTCGTTGGCCCTGCCCGGGATCCGCCCCCTTTCGCTTGTGTGGCATAACGCACGCAGGGGAGCAATTCGTATCCGGGAATAGAAACCGGAATGTAATTACGAGGAAATGAAACAGAAGATGCCTGACTGTTCCTCAACAGTCGGATTCCTTCTGGAAGGGGGGAACGTCCGGGGAGGGGGGCTCCACCGATCCGCGTGACGAGGCGGAACTGCACGCTCTTCGTCACGCGGGAGGTCGTTGGGAAAAAGAGCGCAGGGCCTCCCCGTATTCCCGTTTCTCGAATCAGGCATTGAAGGCCGAGGCCGGTCCGTCGGCCCTACTCGTCGCCCGGAATCCCGGTTTCAGTCATGGCCTGCACGTCCAGGTACTCGTCCAGCTCCTCTTCGGTCAACAGGCCCATCTCCTGCACCACCGTGCGGACGCTCTTGCGCTCCTTGGCGGCCTTCTTGGCAACCTCGCTCGCCTTGTCGTAGCCGATGGCGGTGTTGAGGGCGGTGGCAATGGAGGGGTTCAGCTCCAGAAGCTCCTGGCAGCGCTCGCGGTCGGCCTCGATGCCCTCGACGCACTTGGTGCGGAAGGCCTCGACGCTGTTGGTGAGCAGGTCGATGCTCTGGAGCATGCCGTGGGCCATGACCGGCATCATGACGTTGAGTTCGAAGTTGCCGTGCGTGTTGGACACGGTGAGGGTCTGGTGATTGCCTGTGACCTGGGCGGCCACCATCATGACCTGTTCACTCTGGACGGGGTTGACCTTGCCCGGCATGATGGAGGAGCCCGGCTGAATCACGGGCAGCTCGATCTCGCCGATGCCGCTGGTCGGGCCGCTGGAGAGGAGGCGCA
>CAYOWD010000039.1:0-15595 GCA_964407535.1 uncultured Salinivenus sp.
CGGTCTAGGAGATCTTAGAGCCGCACAAACGAAAGAGAAAGTTTACCTACCTCCGCACGGATCAGTAAGGGGGAGGACGTACCGCGGTGGGACGACCTCTGTCAGATCAGCGACTCGACCACCAGCTATGGGCCCTATTCGGGGGCTGTCCCCAACGAAAAGATCACGTGGGGCAAGCTTGAAGCGGAGACGCCCACCCACGTCATCGAATCCGACGCGGCCGAACGCGTGGTACACGCCGCTGCGGAATCGTGAGGATCGGTATTATCGTCTTCGTCTCTATTGCTCGATAGAAGCGGACCGTGCTATGGATCGTACAGAGGCTCCCGTTGTGGAGGCCCGAGGGCGAAATGGGCAGTCGTGGTCGGCGGAGGCCGCGGCCGCCCTCTATCAAATGGCGGACTGGACCGACGGCTATTTTGGGGTCAATGAGCACGGCCGCGTGGCGGCGGATCCGGACCGTACGGGTCGTCCGTCGGTCGACCTTTGTGAGGTGGTGGCGCATCTGCGGGCGGAGTATGACCTGTCGCCACCGGTTCTGCTTCGGTTTCAGGACATCTTGCACGGGCGCATCCGACAGCTCAACGAGGCCTTCGAGGCGGCCATTGCGGAGTTCGACTACGAGAATGCCTACACGGCGGTGTTTCCGATCAAGGCGAACTAGCTCCGCGAGGTCGTGGAGGCGGTGCTGGAGGGCAGAGTGGCGTACGATGTGGTGCTGGAGGGTGGGGCGAAGGCGGGGCTGGGGGCGGAGGTGCTGTTTTACCCAACGGCCATCGGGTGGCATCCCGACGAGAAGGAGGCGCTCGGGGCGGACCAGCACGAGGCCTGGGAGGTCGCGCAGCGGGCCCACGCCGTGTCCAACGGCTGCTACGTGGTGGCGGTCAATCGGACGGGGTTCGAACCCACCCCGGGCACGGACGGCAACGACGGCATCGAGTTTTGGGGCCAGAGCTTCGTGGCGGCGCCCGACGGCACGATCGTCGAGCGAGCACCGGCGTACGAGGAGGGAGTCTGGGTCGTGCCGCTCGATCGCACGGCGATTACGGACGCGCGGACCGGCTGGCCGTTTCTGCGCGATCGGCGCATCGATGCCTACGACGGACTCAACCAGCGCTTCCTCGATGCCGACTGATACCCATTTACTTGACGACGCCACGGGGACGATGCCCGCGGACCATGGATTTCGGATGCCGCCGGAGTGGGCGCCGCATCAGTGTACGTGGCTCTCCTGGCCCCACAATACCGACACCTGGCCCGAGCGGCGACTACGGAGCGTAGAGCGCGCGCTTCGAGAGGCCGTGCGTGTGCTCATGACTGCGGAAGCAGTGCGCATCAATGTCCTCGACGAGGCGCACGAAGCTCGCGTGCGCGAGCGGCTCGGATCGACGGGGGACGCGCATTCGGTGTGCTACCACCATATCCCCACCGACGATGCATGGTGCCGCGATCACGGGGCCACCTTCGTCACGCGCGATGGAGCGGTCCCCGACCTCGCTGCCATCGACTGGACCTACAATGCGTGGGGGGGAAAGTATCCACCCTACGACCGCGACGCAGCCGTGGCCCGCCGGATGGCCGATGCGCTCGATGTGCCCTGCGCGGCCCCGTCGCTCGTGGCGGAGGGCGGGGCGTTTGAGGTCAACGACCACGGCGTCCTCCTCACGACGACTGGATGCCTGCCGAATGCCAATCGCAATCCCAATCGTACGCCGGACGACATCGCGGCGGTGCTTCGCGGGATGCTCGGCGTCGAGACGGTGTGCTGGCTGGATGGAGTTGAACTGGCCGGCGACGACACCGATGGACACATCGACAACCTTGTGCGATTTGGCCCTGACGATGTCGTCCTGATTGCGACCGAGGACGATCCGTCCGATCCGAATTTTGGGCCGCTCCAAACGCTTCGCATGCAAATCGACTGCCTGGCTGCCAAACGAGATTGGATCGTCATGCCGCTTCCTCTGCCGGATCCGGTCGGGCACGAGAACACCCGCCTCCCGGCTAGCTACGCCAACTTCTATGTCGGAACCGACGCCGTGCTCGTGCCCTGTTTTGACGACCCGGCCGACGAGCGGGCCCAGTCCATTCTCGCAGAGGTCTTTCCGGGGCGGGACATCGTCGGCATTGACGCCACGGACATGGTCTGGGGCCTCGGCACGCTGCACTGTCTCACCCAACAGGTGCCTTCAGGCCGATCCAATATCAATCCTTTTCCTTCGACCAACACGTCTTCATGACTGACTTCGACTCCTCCGCTTCCGTCGTCAACGGGCATGCCGCGTCCGCCTCAGTGTCCGTCTCCAATCCAAATGTGTATGTCGACCAGACGAAGGTCGGCACCGGCGTCTTCGCGGCGCGTGATCTGTTGCCGACCAACTGGGTGCTTTCCTTCGAGGGGCCCACGATTGCCGCCGACCATCCGGTGGCAGACCTCGACGAGGGCGGGGTCCTTCTGCAGACGGCCGCCGATGAGTATCGGATTCTCAAGCCGCCCGGCGTGCTGGTCAATCATTCCTGTGAGCCGAATGCCGCCGTCCTCAACGGACGCCACCTCATTGCCCTGGGGGCGATTGAGAAAGGGGAAGAGCTTCGGTACGACTACTCGACGACGATGGATGAGGGCGAGTGGACCCTCGACTGTGAGTGTGGAGCGGCGTCGTGCCGCGGCACCGTGGAGGATTTTCACCAGTTGCCCGAGGCGTGCCGGCAAAAGTATCTGGACCTTGGGATTGTCGTCCCGTTCATCGCAGATGCCTATGAATGATGCCAACTCCGCGAGCCCAGCAAAGCTGTGCAAAGTTGTCGGAGTGTGTGCGTATGTGCGTGAACTCCATTTCCTTGCAGGTCGGCAGAGCTGTGAAGAAGACGGGACATTTGCAAATCAACTTCTCCCTCACATTCGTTCCAATAAAGTGTCGAGTCGATCAACGCAGCGTCGCAGAGAAGAAGCGTTTTTCTGAGCTTCGTTCAGGTCCCATTGGTTCCGTACGAAGCGTTCCATCCGGATTGTGTAGGCGGGACCCTCTGCGTTCTTTGTCGGATCCCCTGGGACAAGAGCATTTTTTAGCCCGTCATTCGGGGAGGAGCGGGCAAGATTGATAAGAGAAGCTTTCGGGTCGTCGAGTGATTCCGGGTGATGAGGGACTTTCGATTTTCGGATCTGCAAAAACCGAGAGATGCTCGACCGGTCGGCCAGAATCCAACTTTCAATCTCCCGGATGACCACTCGAAACAGCATTCGTTCATTTCGGTGCGGAAGCCAGTCGCGGACCAGCTCAGGCGGACAATGAGCATCCGTGTCCATACTGATACGTGAATGGATTTTTAAAGACAACTCCGACCATTAGCATACCACGGTCTCCACCGAACGGGAGAGAAAGTTTACCTATCTGTGCACGGATCAGTAGGGTCGACGAGAGACAGAATGGGCACGCCTTGTGCCAACTCGTTGAAGCCGTCGATTTTCTTCTCGATGTAGCCGGCTCCTTTCTTCGGAAAGACCGTACCGGGCGTGCCGCCGGACGCCGTCACGAGTTGTCTCGCAACGGCCTCGTCCAGGGTGCCTTCGACCAGAATTGAGATGGTGGGCATGAATTCCCGTCATCCAAATTCAAGATTGAGCTGGGGGCTGGATCTCGGAAGGAGCACGTCGGCAACGGTCAAGTCACTATTTCGAAGGGCTGTTTTTTCCTCCTCCGTTGCAACATCAAGGACAGACGCTTCAGCCCCGGGACGCACGAGAAGAACGTCATCGGCCCCAATCCCCGAATCTCGAAGCAGCTCGTCGGAGTGGGTGCTGATGAACAGTTGACGCGGCTCGAAGTCGTCAATGCTTTCTCGTTTCATTTTACGGATTTCTTCCTGTAGCTCGGCCAGTAGTTGAGGAAGCTTGCGAACGACTTCAGGGTGGAGCGAGAGGTCCGGCTCTTCGAGCAGCAGAGGGCCTTTCCCTTCGAACATCGACCAAAGTAGACCGAAGAGGCGAAGAGTGCCGTCCGAAAATTGGGATTCATTCTGGCGGGCATCGTGCTCGCGCCAGTGTTCGAATCGACCAATGAGATGGGGCGTCCCCTGGTCGTCCATCTCCACCTCAAGATCTTTGAGTTGAGGAGCCGCCTTCGACAGCACGGAGCTGATCCGGCGGAGCCAGGCCTCCCGAGTGTGTTTTTGCTTCTCCCAAATGCGCTGTAGAATATCACGACCGAAGGGGTCGTTCTTTACAGGAGCCGGAGAAAACTCTTGCGGGTTGCGAACGGCCTGTGGAATGACGTGCTGATACTACACAGATCCAAAAAACTCGGTCACCTCTCGAAATTCTCGGTTCGCGAGAATCTGTTCCAGGTTGGTTTGGGTAAGCAGCATCTCGTCCTCCTTATCATCGGCATCGGGGCGATCAACGAGATGCTCGTTGGATTGCAGGTTTTCGACAACCTCTTCGCGGACTTTGGGCCTACGTTGACTGTCTTGGTTGAACTCAATGCGGTATCGCCAAACCGGGGTATGATCCGTTCGACTGAGGACGACTTCGACAGCGATATTTGTGCTGGTTCGGGCTGCGAGACATCGAATATCAGAAACCCCGTCCCGCTTTTCGACGGCCTGTCGGAGGCCATCCTGCGCGAGGTCATGAAGGAAACGGAACGCGTCGAGGAGATTCGACTTTCCGGAGGCATTCGGACCGATGAGAAACGTACGGCGGGAAAGGTTCGCCTGCGCCGACCGGAAGTTTTTCCAGTTTTGGAGTTCAATCCGGCTGATGTACATGAAGGCGGGGAAGAGAGAAGAATGACATGTTCTCTGCTTCTCAACGTACAGAAGAAAGGCACGTTCGATCGGTCCGTGAAGACAAGTCCACCGACTTGAGGTTGGACTGTGTTTGGCTTCGATCCTGTCCGGCTCTTATCTAATCCGTCGTTCCCTATCCCTCATCGCCCTCATTCAGGGCCGTTGCCGGGCTGGACCGTGCCATCGTCCACGCCGGGTACAGGCCCGCGAGCAGGGCGGCGCCGACGGCCAGGGCCAGCGACTGCAGCAGAATGTCGGGGGAGACGCTGAGTTCCATCGTCCACCCGAAGGACCGCTTGTTGATCACGAACACGAGGACGTACGCCAGCGCGTAGCCGAGGGGAAGGGCGAGCAGGCCGGCGATGGTGCCCATAAGGCCGGTTTGCAGAGTGACGAAGCCCCCAAGCTGCCATGGCGTCATGCCCGTGGCGCGCAGCACCCCCATCTCACGCCGCCGCTCCAGCGCCAGCGCCATGAGGGCGCTGAGCACCCCGATAAACGCGACCACGACGGCCAGAAGGCGCAGCACCGTCGTAATGGTAAAGGTGCGGTCGAAAACCTTGAGCGACGTTTCGCGCAGGGCCTTGTTCGACCGAATCACCACGTCCTGGAGTCCTTGCACCTGTTTTCGCATGTTGGCGATGAGAGCGTCCACGCCGATGCCGTCGGCAGCGTAGAAGGCAAGGCCCGAAATGCCCCGGTCGTCGTAGAAGCGCTCGTAGGTGCTCCGACTCATCATCACGACGCCCCGATCCGACCCATAGTCGTAGTACACCCCCTCGATCGGGAAAGGACGGTCGCCGCGGTCCGTTTGAAGCTGCACAGAGTCGCCGACCGCGAGGTTGTGTCGATAGGCATAGGGTTCGGAGACAAAGACGGAGGCCGACGAGCGAAAGCGATCCCAGATGGGGCCATCGGCCCGCGCCTTGAATCGGTAGATGTCTTCCGTCTTCGGGCCCGGTTCGATTGCCACGAGTTCGGTATTCCCGACATCCGCCTGAACGGTCACGCGCCGCACGCTGTGTGCTCCGGAAACGCCGTCCATGGTGCGCAGGCGGGCGGTGACCGTCGAGTCGAGGGTCGCCTCCGACCGGCGGAAGACGAGGCTCGGCGGCTGGACGTAGACGTCGGCCTGGAGGGACTGTGTGAGCCAGCTCTCCACGGTGCCGCGAAAGCTGTCGATCATAAGGCCGACGCCGACGGTGGCGGCGACGGCCACCATGAGGGCGGCGATGGCAACGCCGGTGCGGCTCAGGCTCGTCACCACGCCGCGGGCCGCCATGCGCCCGATGACGCCGAAGAGGCGGCCGAACAGGGTGCGGAGGCTCCCCGCCATCGCCATCACGGCCAGTGGGGTGAGGAGCGCCGCCCCGATAATCAGGCACAGCAGGGCCGCATAGCTGGCAATGATGCTTTGCTCGGTGACGAGGAGCAGGACCACGCCGACGGCCCCGATTCCGATTCCGCCGCCGGCGAGCCACGGGGCGAGGTACTGGATGGTGGTCTCCTGGGTCGACCGGCGCAGCACCGTGCTCACCGGCGCATTCGTGGCCTCCCGCGCCGGCGGAAGGGCTGCGAGCATCGTGGTGCCGATGCCCAGCAGGCTTCCTTTGATAAGAACCCAGGGCGTAATGGAGAGCTCGCTCACCTGGACCACGAAGTAGAGGTCGTTGATCGTCTGCGCCAGCAGCTGGACAAGTCCGGTGGCCAGGACGATGCCGAGCAGAAGCCCAATTCCGGTGCCCACCAGGCCGAGAATAGCGGCCTCCCCCAGCACCAGCCCAAAGATTTGCCGCTGCGTGACGCCGAGGGCGCGGAGGCGCCCGATGAGCGCCCGCCGCTGCACGATGGAGAACGTCATCGTATTGTAGATGAGAAACGCCCCCACGACCAGGGCGAGCAGGCTGAGGGCCGACAGGTTGAGCTCGAAGGCGCGCGTCATCTGCTCAACCGTCTCCGTGCGGGTGTCGGAGCGTTGCAGACGGGTGCCCTCGGGAAGGGCCGAGCGGATGCGGTCCAGCGTCGGCTGTGCGGCATCGGCCGGAAGCAGCAGATCAACGCGGCTCAGCCGGCCGTCCATGTCGAGGATCTGCTGTGCCGTCGACACGTCCACGACCAGGAGGTTGGCGATGGCCCGGCGGGTGCGCTCGTCCTCCGGCGTCATGACACCGCCCAGCAGGACCGGATGCGTCGTGCCCTCTACGTCCACGCGCAGCGTGTCGCCCGCCGACAGCCCCAGTGTGTTTGCCGTGGGGGCCGACATCAGGGCGGCGTCCTGCGTCATGAACGTGCCGAGGTCGAAGTTCCCGCCCGGACCGGTGCCCAGGTACGGGCGAAAGGCGGCGTCCGCAAACGGATCGATGCCGAGGACCTGGAAGGTACGGTCCCCGTGATCGAGGGTCGCGTAGCCCTCGACGACCGGGGCGGAGGGACGCACGCCGGCCTCCGTGCGCAGCTCTCGATAGACCGAGTCCGAAAGCGCCCCCGCTGCCCCGACCACCTGATGCGTGGCCTTGCCCGTCACCGTCTCCGACGACAATCGGAACGCCCGCTCGGCACTCGTATTGGCGAGGTCGATGGACACCACGACGGCCACTCCGATGGCGACCCCCAGGACCGACAGTCCCATGAGCCAGGGGTGCCGGGTGAGGTAGCGGAGGCTGGAGCGTTGAAGAAGACTCATCGTGGGAGAGGGCACAAAAGAGCGGAGAAGAACCGAGGATGAACCGTTTGGAAGGCCGAGGCGTACCTTACCCCGAGTTGTGGGTGACAGGTTTTGGGTTGAGCGTTTCCACAACTGAACGCTAAAATGGGGCGAACATCCGGAATGGGCCGTGTTCTCCCTGGTTTCGAGGGAGTTGAACGACGAGAATAGCGACCCTTAGCCACACAACGCCACAACCTGGGCTATCTTCACAAAACGCTTTTACTCTCAATGTCGCAGCGGACATGAAATTCGACCGCATCGTTTCCAGTCCCGATACGTTGAGCGGAGCCCCGCGTATCGAGGGCACTCGAATTAGTGTGTCCATGGTGCTTGAATGGGTGGCGAATGGGGCCGACCGCGCACAGATCCTGGAGGCCTATCCGCATCTCGACCCCGAAGATGTTGAGCAGGCCCTTCTCTACGCAGCTCGATTTCTTGAGAATGAGGTCGTCTCGACCGAACGCATTCCCGAATGATTGCGTCCGACGCCCGTCTTCTTACCGACGAGAACATCCACCCGCAGGTCGTTTCGTTCTTGCGAGATCGGGAGTGCGATGTTCTTGATGTGAAGGAGCGAGACCACATGGGCGCTTCCGACCGAAGTCTCGTCCAGTTGGCCGCCGAAGAGCAGCGAACCATTCTGACCCATGATCGGGATTTTGGACGATTGCTCATGGCGCAGGAGCAGCGATTGCCGACGGGTGTGATCTACCTACGGCCGGGACATATCGACCCGGCGTTTACAATTGGCACGCTTCGGGTACTGGCAGGGCATGATCGGCCCGATGCTCCGTTCATTGTGGTGGCGGAGCGGGAGCAAGAAACGGTACATGTGCGAACGCGGACCATCAGTACGGTGGAGGGCTGAACGGAGACCGTGACGCGGTTTCATGCCTGGGGGTTCTCAGCGTGTGAGGTGGGGGCATTGGCCGGATCGAGGAAGTCGGGACGGCCGTCGTGGAGGACGCCGCCGCGGAGGTGAAGCGTCCGGTCGCAGCGGGCGAGGGCCTCGCGGTCGTGGGTGGCGACGAGAAGGGTGGTGTCGGTCTCCTCCACGAGGTCGTAGAGCAGCGTCAGGATGTGCTGGCCGGTCTCATAGTCGAGGTTGCCGGTGGGCTCGTCGGCCAATACGAAGAGCGGGTCATGCGCCAGGGCACGGGCCACGGCCACCCGCTGCTGTTCGCCGCCCGAAAGCCGGTCGGGAAAACTGTCCAGGCGATCGCCGAGCCCGACGTGCGTCAGCATGTCGGCGGCTTGCTCCCGGGCGGCGTCGGACGTTTCGCCGGCCAGTTCGAGGGGCAGCAGGACGTTCTCAATGACCGTGAGGGTGGAGATCAGGTTGAAGGACTGAAAGATAAACCCGATCTGCGTGCGGCGGAAGAGCGTCCGGTCGGTTTCGGACAGGGCGGTGATTTCTGTGCCGTCGATGGTGACCTGTCCGCTCGTGGGGAGGTCGATGCCGCTCACGAGGTTGAGGAGGGTACTCTTGCCCGCGCCGCTCCGGCCCATGAGGACGGCGGAGGTCCCGCGGGCGAGCGACAGCGACAGGTGGTCGAGCACGGTGCGCTCGCCCTCGCCTTCCTGGTAGGTCTTGACGAGGTCGGTGAGGCGGAGGAGGGGGGGACGGTCGGCCATGTCGCCGGGGAGGGGAGTGCAAAAAGACAGCCTTCGTTGCACCCGTCTTCGGGCGGAAGGTTCGTCGGCCCCGTCGGCTGGGGCGAGACGTACGCGCTTTTTTACAGAGCGGCGGCGTCGCGAAAACGCGCAGGCACCGTCCTCCGGTCTGCCCTGTCCGGCCGGCACCAACGGTTCACTCGACTGAGATTGGCTAAAGTGTCGCGAGCTCCTCCCGAACGCGACCAACCAACGTCCCAGGTCGAACGACCTCCACGTCCGAATGGCCCGGCTTGTAAGTCCGCGACGTTGTATGTCGTGAGATACTGACAGTCCGCACGGAGAGCGGAGACGAGATGCGGCAGGTCCTTCCAATCCGACCGACCAACGTGGGGAAGAAGGTCGTCTCGGGATGGGGCCTTCCGAACCGAAAGAGCACGGCGAACGAGACGATTGAAGTCTCCCGTCGTGTCTGGCAACTTCGCCTCAAGATTTCGCCGGCACTCGGCCACGGCAAGACGGGCGGTGACTCCCTCGATGAGCGTAATCTCCGAGAGGATGAGCAGCACTTGGCTTGCGCTGTGGTCAGACGAGGAAGAGGCCCCTGCGAAAAGAACGTCGGCATCAACGTAAATCTGGAGCTGATCGTGCCCTACTGATACGTGAATGGGTTTCTAAAGACAACTCCGACTGTTCGCATACCACGGTCCAGGAGAAAGGAGATCCTAGATCTCCAGGATCTCCACGAACGAAAGAGAAAGTTTACCTACCTGTGCACGGATCAGTAAGCCCGCCTGCGCTTGATCCTCAGAGGTCAGATCGTCACTCATCGTTGGGAGTGGACCGGTTTCGAGACGTCCCGTCGGTAGAACCGTCGGCAGGAGGATCTCCGTAGCGGTCCCGACTGAGAGCCGTCCGTTGTCCCTGAAGCTCATTCAGAAGCTCCTTGGCCGAGAGCCCGGCTTTTTCCCGCATCTCTTCAATCTTGCGGGAGAGACTGGGCACCATCGGCTTCATCGGAGTAAGGACGAAGGTTCCCCCGTGTCTACGAGATGAAGGGCGGCCCCGCCACGCGCGCCGCTTCAGCCACCGGTAATCGGTCGTTTGCGGCCCTGATTAGGCCCCTATAAGACGCTGGGGATCTGTGTGCATTTTTGAGACTAGACGACGGATGTTTTTCAGGGGGACGCGCAATCCACTGAACGCAATCCCCTGAAGACCTGGCGGCTCTCGTTCCCCTCCAAGATGGTAGGGAACAACGTATGAGGCATTTTTCCGGCTTTATCGAGCCGTTGAAGTCCCATTCCCTGTAGGTTTATTCGGTCTCACCCCCGATGCACGCGTGTGTCACCAACTGCCGGAGGAAATTGCGCTCCGCCGTATTGTTACGGCTGCGGAGTTGGTGTGACCGCAGAGATGGGGAATAGTCCCACACGGGGCTCAGGAATGATCATCTTGATTCTCCAGTCCAATGGCGGTATTCTGAAGAACGAAGATTGTGAGAAGCCCCACAACCGGTTTTCGTTGCGTACAGCAGATCTCAATGTCCGATTCGTTTTTTGCCTCTCACGACCTCACCCGTCGCGAACTGTTAAAGATGCTGGGAGCCGCCAGTGCGGGGACCATCCTGTCCGGCTCGTTGTCGGGGTGCGGTCCGCTCTGGAAGCGGCAGCCCGCGGTGGCGGTGGACGAGTGGCACAAGGGCGTGTGCCGGTTCTGTGGAACCGGGTGCGGGGTGAAAATCGGCATCCGGGACGGAAATGTCGTCGACGTGAAGGGCGACGAGCACGCCCACAACCGGGGCCGCCTCTGCATCAAGGGCATTCTCAACCGCGACATCCTCTACGTCGAGGACCGGGCCGAGCGTCCGATGGTGCGCGAGAACGGGTCGCTCCGGCAGGCGAGCTGGGAGGAGGCGATGACGCGGGCGGTCGAGGGGTTTCAGCAGGCCCTGGACGATCAGGGGCCCGACAGCGTTGCCTTCTACGGCAGCGGCCAGCTCTACACCCAGGAGAGCTACACGGCCAACAAGCTGTTCAAGGGCGCGATCGGGACGAACAACGTCGACGGCAATCCGCGGCTCTGCATGGCGTCGGCCGCCGCCGGGTACATCTCCACCTTCGGGGCCGACGAGCCGATGGGCTGCTACGAGGATGTCGACCACGCCGACTGCTTCTTCATTACCGGCTCGAATACGGCGGCGTGCCACCCGATCGTGTGGGAGCGAGTACGCGACCGGAAACGGTCGCGGCCCGAGACCACGATCATCGTCGTCGACCCCCGGAAGACGCGCACGGCGCGGCACGCCGACCTGCATCTCCCCATCACGCCGGGCACCGACGTGGCCCTCTACAACGGCATGATCCAGCAGTTTATCGAGATGGGGGCCGTCGACCGGGAGATGGTGGACGAGTACCTGACCTTTCAGAACGGCGGGGACGGGGAATCGAAAACCTTTGACGACCTCAAGCAGCACGTGGCCCGCTACCCGCCGGAGCGGGTGAGCGACATCTGCGAGATCAGTGCCCGGCAGGTCAAAGAGGCGGCCTACGAGTTTGCGGAGGCCGGCGCCACGATGTCGATCTGGACGATGGGCCTCAACCAGCAGGCGCAGGGCACGGCGTGCAACCGCCTCGTGAACGCCATGCACCTGCTCACCGGGCACATTGGGCGGCCGGGGGCCACGCCGTTTTCGCTGACGGGACAGCCGAATGCCGGAGGCGGGGTGCGCGACACCGGCTCGCTGGCGCACGCTCTGCCGGGGGGGCGCAAGGTGGCCAAGAAAGAAGACCGCCGCGAGATGGAGAAGCTCTGGGACCTGGCGCCCGGCAGCATTGACGACACGCCCGGCCACCCGGCCGTCTCGATGTTCGACGCCATGGGCCGTGGCGACGTGCAGGCTGCCCTGGTGATGTCCACCAATCCGGCGCAGTCGCTCCCCAGCGCCGAGCAGTACCGGGACGCCATGGAGAAGGCGTTCCTGGTGGTGGCCGACGCCATCCACCCGACCGAGACCACGACGTTTGCGGATGTCGTGCTGCCCGCGGCCATGTGGGCGGAGAAAGGCCCCGGCATCTTCAGTCAAAGCGAGCGGCGCTACCACGCGGTCCCGAAACTCGTGGATCCGCCGGGGGAAGCGCGGTCCGACCTCGACATCCTGGTGGACTTTGCCACGCGCCTGGGGCACGACGACGTGATTACCGCGCAGACCTACGAGGACGTGTGGGAGGAATGGCGAACGATTTCCCAGCACTCCTACTACGACTTCTCGGGGATGACGATGGAGCGGCTGCTGGACGGGGAGGGACTGTTGTGGCCGTGTCCGTCGGAAGACCACCCCGGCACCTGCCGCCGCTACCTGCCGGATGAGGATCCGCTGGCGGAGGGGGACGGGCGCTTCGATTTCTACGGGCGCCCCGACGGGCGGGCGGTCATCTGGCTTGAAGAGCAGGAGCCGCCCTCCGACGAGCGCACCGAGGACTTTCCGCTGGTGCTCACCACCGGACGCGTCTACGAGCACTGGCACACCGCCACCATTACCGGTGCCCTCGACCAGCTCGACGACATCGACATCGATTTCCTCGCCATCAATCCGTCCGACGCGAAAGCCCGAGACATTGTGGATGGGGATCCGGTGACGGTGGAGAGCCAGCGAGGATCCGTCGAACTGGTCGCCAAGGTTACCCCGGACATCGTGTCCGGCGTCGTCTTTTCCACGTTTCACTCGCCGAATCACCTCGTCAACCGTGCCGTCAACGACACCGTCGACCCCTCCTCAAAGCAGCCGGAATTCAAAGTCAGCGCCGTCGCCGTCCGGCCCGCCGGCGCCGCCGCCTGAGTCGACGACCGGCCGGTGGGGGCCGGTGCTGTGGGCCGTCGTGGTGGGCCTCCTCGTCACCGGCATCGGGGTCGGGGCGTTTGGCCCGATGCCGGCCTTCGGGGCCGAGGGGGATGCGCTCACCTTCGGCACGTTCTTCCGCCTGCTGGGCATCGGGACGGCCGCGGTGGCCATCGTTGCCCTCGTTCTGGTCCAGTTTGTGTTTCACGACCGGTTCCACCGGACGACGCGCCACTGGGTCCTGATGGTCCTGCTCTTGGTCTTTCCGCTTCTGTCCGTCCTCGGCACCATGCAGACGGTGATGCAGGAGACCAAGACGGTGTCGTCCTGCAACTCCTGCCACGTGATGGAGCCGTTCGTCAATGACATGCAGGATCCCCAAAGTCCCACCCTTGCCGCCCAGCACTACAAGAACAAGTGGATCCCGAAGAAGCAGTGCTACCAGTGCCACACGACCTATGGGGTGCACGGGACCCTGGCGGCCAAGCGGGACGGCTTTCGCCACTGGCTGCTGTACGTGACGGGCACGTACGACAAGCCCATCCAGTACAGTGGGTCCTACCCGAACGTGAACTGTACGAGCTGCCACGCCGGGACTGATGGGTTCAAGTCCGTGCAGGCGCACTCGGCGCTGCGGCCCCTGCTGGCGAGTGACCAGGTGAGCTGTGCCGATTGTCACGGCCCGCCGCACCCGGCGCCGCCCGATCGCGCCCTCCTGGATTCGATTCGCGCTCCGTCGCCAACAGCATCTCTCCAATGAGTGCTTCCGAGTCCACCGATTCCTCCGACACCGTGCACACGCGCATCCAATGGGCCGTTCTGCTCACCCTCGCGGGGTTGAGCTGCGTGCTCCTGTTTCTGCTGTCCGGATTTCAGTCCTGGAGCGTCGGGATTGGGGTCTTTCTCGGCTTCCCGCTCCTGCTGAGCGGCGTCGGCCTGTATGTGGCCGGCGTGGTGCAGGACCTGCGTCGGCGGGATGTGCTCTGAAAGGGAGCAGGGCGATTGTATGTGGGGCGGGGGCCGGGACGCAGGAGACAGGTCTGCCGTTTCGTACTGATCTGTCGGGAAGGCGGGGAGGCATGGAGGATACGGCACTGTGTTTGAAAGTCAGGCGTTTCCGACCATGATGCAGTTGCCGTCGTGAATGTGCGTAGTGGAAGGGGACAGGGGAGAGACAGGCGGGGACTCTGTCCGAAAAATCGCATCTCGTTGGATCAAATCCGCTTTGCCGTCGCTTTTACCGATGGGTGAATAAAGATCCACCAATCTGAGACTGGGAAATTCCCCTTCCATTCGGGGGGAAATGTGTGTACGTATGGTTTCGTGAATTGGAACCGCAGCGGTCTGGGAAGCGGACGTGCCGAGTGCGTGAACTGCGAGAATTGAGACCGCCTACAGCCCGTCTTCGCTTTTCTGCAGCCCATCCAATGACGTTTTATGGAGTACCTTATCTACGGCGCCTACGGATATACCGGCACCCTCATCGCAGAGGAGGCCGTTGCGCGGGGGCATGAGCCCATTCTCGCGGGGCGGGACGCGTCCCGCCTCGATCCGCTGGCGTCCCGGCTCGGGCTGGAATCGCGAACAGTTGGGTTGCACGATTCGATGACGCTTCGCGACGCGTTGAGTGAGGTGTCGGCGGTGGTGCACGCGGCAGGTCCGTTCGTGCACACGGCGTCGCCCATGGTGGCGGCCTGCCTGGAGACCCGCACCCACTACCTCGACATCACCGGGGAGGCACCGGTGTTGCAGGCGCTTATGGAACGAGACGAGGAGGCCACGGCCCGCGAGGTGCTGCTCCTCCCGGCGGTCGGCGTCGACGTGGTCCCCACCGATTGTCTGGCGCGGTCGCTGTCGGAGGAGATGCCCGACGCCGAAACGCTTGAAATTGCCCTGGGGGCCACCGGCGGCATCTCACAGGGCACCCTCAAGACGGCCATTCAGCAGATGGGAGACGGCGGACTGGTGCGGCGCGATGGCCGGGTTCGCACCGTTCCCCCGGGATGGACGAGTCGGACCGTCGAGTTCGGCGACCGGTCGCGGCGCGTAATGTCGTTTCCGGGAGGCGACGTGGTGACGGCCGGCCGCAGCACCGGGATTCCGAACGTAACCGTGTACATCGATATCCCGCTGTTTCTGCAACGACTCGTTCGACTCAGTCGCCACGTGCAGGGCCTCCTGCGGTGGAAGCCGTTGCAGCGACTGTTGCAACGAGCGGTGGAGCGGTGGATGTCCAACCCGTCCGGGGCGGCGCGCCGACAGGGGCAGACCCGCGTGTGGGCCTCGGTTCGGAACGGGGAGGGCGACCGGCGCACGGCCCAGCTCCGGGGACCGCACCCGTATACCCTGACGGCCCGGACGGCCGTGCAGGCGGTGGGACAGGTTGTGGACGGAGACGCCCCGGTTGGAACCCACACGCCCGCCACGGCGCTCGGGGCGGGCTTTGTCGAGACCATCGACGGCGTTGATCGTTTGTAAAGCGGAAGGAGCGGCGCTGCGGATACGACGGTCGACCGGGCGCGTCCACGTACGAACCGTCCGCGGTAGGGGGAAGAGAGCGTCCCGTATTCTGTCTGATGATCTCTTGTCATTTCCACCATGCCCGACACCTACAAGAAGCTCGTTGCCACGTCGTTTAGCACCGACTT
>CAYOWD010000039.1:15695-20173 GCA_964407535.1 uncultured Salinivenus sp.
CCACCATGCCCGACACCTACAAGAAGCTCGTTGCCACGTCGTTTAGCACCGACTTTCGGGAGGCGGCCGAGGTTGTTGAGGAGGAGATTCCCCACCCCGGCCCGCACGGCGTGCTCGTGCGCAATCGATACGCGGCGGTCAACGCGACGGATGTCAACATTTCGGCCGGCCGCTACGAGATGGACGCCGAGCTGCCCCTGGAGCTCGGGGTAGAGGCGGCCGGCATTGTCGAAGCGGTGGGCGACAAGGTGCGACAGGTGGAGCCCGGCGATGCGGTGGTCACCAGTACGCTCGGGGGCGGGTACCGAGAGTATCACGTCGTCCACGAAAGCAACATTATCAAGGTCCCGACGGCCTCACCCGAGGCGCTTAGCATCATGGTAAGTGGCCTGACGGCCTCCATTGCGCTGAAGGAGGTGGGCAATCTCAGTCACAACGAGACGGTCCTCGTGACCGCCGCGGCCGGGGGCACGGGGCAGTACGCCGTGCAGCTGGCCAAGGAGGCCGGCAACCACGTGCTCGGGACGTGCAGCACCGATCGGAAGGTGTCGGTTCTGGAAGGCCTTGGGTGTGATCGCCCCATTAACTATACGAACGAGAATGTGGGTGCCGTCCTTGAGGAGGAGTATCCGGAGGGGCTCGATCTGGTGTACGAGGGGGTGGGCGGATCGCTGTTCGACACCTGCGTCTCGCATCTCGCCCGCCATGGGCGCCTCCTCTCGATTGGGTACGTGAGCGAGTACGAGGACGGGCCGGAGGCGGTTACGTCTGAACGACTCTACACGTCCCTGATTCCGAAGTCGGCGTCCGTCCACGGCTTCTTTCTGCCGCACTTTGCGAAATACTTCGGGACGCACGTGAAGAAGCTCATGCGGATGCAGCGGGGCGGGGTGATCGACGTGCTCATCGACGACCGTTTGTTTACGGGGGTGGATGCGATTCCCGACGCGGTCGATCATCTCCAGAGCGGCGACAGCATGGGGAAGGTGGTGGTGCGGTTTCCGAAATAGCGCATTGTCCACTTGAGGGAGGTGGGGACGGTAGCGGGCTGCCTTGTCTGTTTGGAGGGTGGCTCTGAGGGGAGAGAAGGTTGAAGGTTAGAAGGTTGGAAAGTTGACGGTTGGAAGGTTGAAGGTGAGAAGGTTGAAGATTGGAGGATGGTGGAGGGGGCGGGGGGGCGATTGCATGTTGAACTGACTGTGTTCGGGATGTCTCCTTCGCTTGGGGGCGTTTTCAGCATGCGATCGCCCTGATCTCCCTACGACGCTCGGGGGGGCAGGCGTCCCGATATGAATACAACCATATAGTGCAGCGTCAGCCGTCAATCCATACCCGTAGGGCAATTGCATCTCGGGTTCTGTACCGGCATGACTCGCGTTCTTACCAATCCGTGAATAAGCTTCTGCCAATCTAGATTGGCAGCATCTTGCCAGACGAGTCTGGCTGATCTCCAGAATCCAGGATTGCCTGGATCTTGCCGAACAAGTTCGGCTCGGACAAGTCCGGCTGACCTCCACCAGACCGAAGAAGGTCGTCTACGTACGTTCTCACGGATCGGTAGCAGTCCGATGTCCCTCCAGGCCCCCATGCTCCCGTGCTTTTCGACATAAATGACCGATACGGGTAGAAGCGTTTTCTTCGCTTCGCCAGAGTTCTTAACATACGATCGCCCTGTCCACACACGGAGCGGGTTGCCAACGTGTCCCGACAGCGACATGTGATGCGTGACTCGTACGCCTGATCCAGCTTCCCTTACGCATCACGAAATATGCAATACCAACCACCCGCGCGCATTCTCGTTTCCAATTGGCATCCGCGAGTGAATGACTGATTCTGATGCGTCGGACGAGCCGTTAAACTGGGTGGCCGTAGCGGCTCTGTACGCCGCCCTTCTGTTTGGCATTGTCGGGCTGGTCTACTGGGGGGATTACCGGAATGCGACCTGGCTTGCGCTTATCGGGGCGGGTGGAGGCTGTACGGCGTACGGGCGCGTTCGGGCCCTTGAGGGCGATCCCGCGCAGGCCCGGTGGTGGAAGCGGGGTGGGGCCGTCTTCTACGTCGTCTTCGTGCTGTGGGCCGGTGCGGTGCTCCTGTCAAAGTTGTAGTCGGGGTTTGTCGGCAAGAAGGGACGGAGATTTCTCCTATCCGAAAGCCCGATGAGAATCCTTGTATTCGCAAAACAATAGCAAAATTCGGGACGTTCGGCCCAACGAGTAAACCGATTTACGACACGGACCCTCACGAATCAACTTCGGACCACCTATGGCTTTTGAGCTTCCCGACCTGCCCTACGACTACGATGCCCTGGAGCCCCACATCGACGAGCAGACGATGCGGATCCACCACGACAAGCATCATGCGGGGTACACGCGCAAGCTGAACAACGCGCTCGACGGGCACGACGATCTGCTCGACCACTCCATTGAAGAGCTCCTCACGGGGCTTGAGAATCTGCCGGCGGATGTGCAGACCGGCGTCCGCCAGAACGGGGGCGGATTTTACAACCACCGTCTTTTCTGGAACACCATGTCCCCCAACGGCGGCGGCGAGCCGACCGGCGACCTGAGCGACGCCATCGACGATCAATTCGGTTCCTTCGACGACTTCCAGAGCGAATTTGAGGCGGCCGCCACCGGACGCTTCGGAAGCGGCTGGGCCTGGCTCGTGGCCCACCCGAGCGGCGAGCTCGAAGTGACCGACACCAAAAACCAAAACAACCCGCTGCTCGACGGCAACACGCCGATCCTCGGAATCGACGTGTGGGAGCACGCCTATTACCTGAACTACCAGAACGAGCGGGGCACCTACGTGAGCAACTGGTGGAATGTGATTGACTGGGACGCGGTCAACGACAACTACAACGACATTGCGGCGTAGGTCGAAGGGGCCATTCGACGCTGATCGATCGAAGGGTGATGGCTCCGTCCATCACCCTTCGGTGTTTCATCGGAAGCTCTTCGGAGAAAGCTGAAACTAAGCCCCGCGTTGGTTAGACTTTTCCCGTTCTGGGTGCCTTGCCAGACCAGAATTGAGGAAGAAGCGTTTGGAGGGCGATGACGGTAGATCGATGTGCTACAGCCTGTTAGGAGGGAGCCGTGGAGCGAAGAAATCCACGAGTGCGTACGAGTTGTGGCTCCGTTTCTGCATTGGCTTTTTCAGATAACCGGGTCCGGATTGGTATGACGGCGCTTGCTGAGCCCATTTCGTGGATTCTGTATGCGTGCATGACGGGCATGACCCTGTCGATTGTCCTGTCCTTTCTTCGGTTGCTCCTGGGGCCGAGTATGCCGGACCGCATCATCGCACTGGACCTGATTGCGTACCAGGCCATCGCGCTTATGGTGGCCTACGGCGTGCTGACGGATCAGCCCAATTTTCTGGAAGTCGCCCTGGTCCTTGCGCTTATCGCCTTTCTCGGGACGGTCGCGTTTGCGCTGTATATTAAGTATGAGTCGTTCTCGGACGCCCTGCCGTAACGTTTTTCCGTAGATGCTTCGTTAGAACCGATGATTCTCCAGGGGATTGGTATTGCATGCTTCGTGATGGGCACCCTCTTCATCGTGGTGGCCGGGGTGGGAATGGTCCGGTTTCCCGATGCCTTTATGCGACTCCACGCCTCCACCAAAGCGGGGACGCTAGGAGTGTCTCTCTCGGTGAGCGGCATGGTGTGCTTTTATCCGACGATCAGTATCTCGACGCGGGCCACGGCACTCGTGGTCTTTTTGCTCCTCACGGCGCCGGTGGCCGCCCACATGATTGGACGGGCTTCCTACTACGGCGGCGAAAAGCTGGGCGTTTATTTCTGGGAGGGAACGGCCGTCGACCAGATGCAGTCCCGAGAGCCCACAGTGGAGGAGCCCGCCTCGGTGGGTCCGCCCGAGGACGCCGATCCGTCGTAGTGCGACGGTGGGGTGGAGGCGGTACCGGATCGTGCCGACACCGTGTTTATTGCCTGTTTGTTTTTCGGTGAACTGAACGCGATATCATGGGTCTTCTCACCGTTGTGTTTTCGGGGTTTGCGCTGGCGCTGGTTGCGCCCTGGCTTACGCCCTACACCGGACGGGCCACCGGCTGGGTGTACAGCCTGCTCCCGGCGGCCGTCACGGCCTATCTTGCGACGTACGTGGGCCGCGTGGCGGGGGGCGAGACGATCCGGGTGGCCTATGCCTGGGTGCCGGGGCTCAACGTAAATCTCTCGTTCTATCTGGACGGGCTCAGTCTCTTCTTTACCCTGTTGGTGGCGGGCATCGGCGCCCTCATTTTCGTCTATGCCGGCGGCTATCTGAAGGGCCACCATCACCTGGGACGGTTCTTCAGTTACCTGTCGATGTTTATGGCCGCCATGCTCGGGCTTGTGCTGGCGGACAACCTCTTCACCTTCTACATCTTCTTCGAGCTGACGAGCTTTGCCTCGTTCGTCCTGATCGGGTTCAACCATGATCAGGCGCCGTCCCGCCGGGCGGCCTGGCAGGCGCTGC
>CAYOWD010000040.1:0-19991 GCA_964407535.1 uncultured Salinivenus sp.
CCTCCATCCGCAGGCCCACGAGGTCGTTGATCGTAAAGAAGCGGCGGTAGTTGATTTCGCGCCCCGCCGTCTTCCAGTACGCAAGGCGCCAGTGCTGCTCCTCAAACAGGGCATGCAGGTCGGATCGGTCGAGACAGGCATCGAGCGTCTCCGCGTCGAAGTCCGCGTCCACAGCGTCGAGGCGGCGGCACAAGGCCTGCGCGCGCTCCCGTTCCGATGGAGACAGGTCGGCAAACGCCTCGCGAATCTCCTGCAGGTCGAAGTAGGCCTCGGTGCGCTCAAAAGCTGGCAATAAGGCATCGAGCACCTGCGGATAGGTGCGCGGACTAAGGGCAAATCGGTGCTCGTAGTAGGCGGCGTAGAACCGGCCGTCCTCGTACGCGAGCGTAATTTCCTCGTCGTCGAGGGCCGCCCCGTAAGTGGTGCCCAGGAACGGCAGCAGAATCTTATCCTTCAGCTCCGGCTTCAACGGGTCCCAGTCGATGTCGAAGTGGTGGGCGTAGGCCGAGTGGCGGCCGTAGGCGAGCACGTCCTGCCAGCCCTCATTGGCCGGGCCCACCCCAGCATGGTTGGGGACAAAGTCGAGCACGAGGCCGAGACCGGCCTCCACCGCCGTCTCGCGCAGCGACTCAAAGCCTTCCCGGCCCCCGAAGGCCTCGCGTACCGCATTGTGGTTGATCACGTCGTATCCGTGTTCGCTGCCGGGCCGGGCCTCGGTAAGGGGCGAAAGGTACAGATGGCTCACCCCCAGGCGTTGCAGGTACGGCACGAGTGCCTCGACCTCGGCAAATCCGAAATCCGGCGTGAGCTGAAGACGATACGTTGCATTCATCCCGATCGGTAGGACAGTCCAGGAAAAGCGTTGGGCGAAGCCGCTCCCGGCCCGTCCCCGGGCCGATGCAGGGGCATGGGACAGACGACCGAGACACGGACCGAGGGACGGGCATCTAGAAAGTACGGCGCGAGGGGTCGTTCCATGTGCGCCGCTCCCCTCGACCCGTGAATACCAATCCGGTCGTACGTTTTCACCGATCTACCCAAACCCTTTTCGGATTTCGTCGAAGGTCTTTTCGATGATCCGCTCGTCGATGCCGTTGTAGATGGCGCTCATAAGCTGAACGGTGTTCTGGGCCGCGTCTTCGAAGACAAAGCGCGGGGCGGCAAAATCCGTCCGAATAAAGTGCGGCGGCAGGCCGCCCTTGTACACGAGGTCGCAGTTTTCGAACCGGCAGTCTTCGAAGTGCTTGCCGTCAAGCACCACGCGCTCGCCTACAAACTGTTGGTCTTCCACCTTGCGGCGGTTCGAGTCGCTGTGTCCGTTCCGTTGGGACATGGAAAAAGGAGTTGGACGAGAAGTACGCTCGGTGGGTCTACGGGGGCGGCGAGGGCAGAGTTTTGCCGAGGGGAAGCACACGGCCATGTGGCGCGAACGTCCGTATTCCCCGTTTCTCCCTTGTCTTACAGCCACCGACGCACGTTCTGTCGGTACCGGTCGTAGGCCGCCCCGAAGCGGGATTGGAGATGGGACTCTTCGCGCCGGATCACGCGGTTCAGGTACAGCAGGACGGGCAGCAGCGCAACGAGGGCCCACGCGCTCCCCACCAGGACGGCCGCGCCGGCGTGGGCGAGGCTGTGACCGGTATAGATGGGATTGCGACTGTACCGGAATGGGCCGTCGGTGATGACGGCCGGCGGCTCGTCGGCGTGGGACGGGTGCTTGTCGTGGGCCTGCATGGTTCGGAGGGCGCTGCCAAACAGGAGTCCCCCAAGTCCAACCAGCACGCTGCCCATCAGCCACGACCACGGGCTCGGAAGGAGGGTTGTCGGCCAGAGCGGTTCGACGGCGAGGCCGACGAGAAAGGCGGCCAGGGTCAGGAGGGGCGAGGGGGCTAAGATGGTGCCGCGGGACCCCTCGCCAGGGGACTCGTCTGGAGGAGACGGCATGGGAGCAAAATGGAGGGTGGGAAGCAATCGGGGCGGAGGGCATACCCGAACGATCGCATCGGTTCGTCCGGGCGTCGACGTTGTTCGTGGCGCAGACGAACGATCCGATACAGGAGCCTCGCACGAGTGCCGTCCGGAATCGAGTTGAGAGGTTAAGGGAGAAACGACGCCACGAGCGACCGAAACTGCGTTGGTTGCTCCTCGGGCACATAGTGACCGGTTCCCGGCAGGCGGCATACGCGGGCGTCCGGAAAGAGCGCCGTCCAGCGCCGGAGCGTTGTCTCCGCGCCGAACGCAGGGTCGGCCATCCCCCAGCAGAGCAGCACCGTGCAGTCGCGCAGCCGGACGCGGCGGGTCCAGAGGGCGCGCAGCCAGTGCGTCTCGCCGAGCAGGCTCTGAGCCAGGAGGCGACAGGCCCGGCGGCGGACGGGGGTGTCCAGGATCGCGGCGTAGGGACGAATCCATTCGGGATAGATGTCGGATTCGGGGCCGAGGGTGGCCGGCATTACGAGGTGAGGGAAGGCGTTCAGCGTGTCGAACGCCCACTGTCCCGCGGCGGATCCTGCAAGGCGACTCAAGGCCTGTACGAGCGGACGGTGGGTGAGGGGCCACATCCACGTATTGGTGAGCACGAGACGGTCCACACGGGTCGGATGGCGGAGGGCGTAGGACAGTCCAATGGGGCCGCCCCAGTCGTGACAGACAAGCGTTGCGCTACGGAGGTCGAGCGCGTGAAGCAGCGCCTCGACCCGAGTAGCGTGGGCCGGAGGTCGGTACGAGGCTGTGGAGGGGGCATCCGACCGTCCAAAGCCCAGATGGTCCGGGGCGATACATCGGTAGGTCGGCGCGAGTGCCGTAATGAGATGGCGGTAGAGGCGAGCACTGGTGGGGTTGCCGTGGAGAAGCACGACCGGCGGCCCGGTGCCGACGTCCGTGTACGTCATCGTCCCCGTTGGAGTGCGAAACGCCTGGGTGTCCATCCTGAGCGACCGGTTTCGGAACGGGGAATGCAATGGATCGGGGGGGTGCAGAGACAGATATCTACCTGCACAGGAAATTACCCCAAGAGGGTTGGAACGTCTCGGTACTGCTCGGCCACTGCTCGGGCCTCCGTGGCGAGCCGCCGTCGTAGCGCACGCGGCTCAAGCACCCGGACGTGTCGGCCCCAGCTCAGCAGCCACGGGAGCACCTCCAGCTCATGATCGACCGTCAGAGTGAGGAGCAGGCGGTCGTCGCTGAGCGATTCGCGCTCGGTGATCTGCAGCGAGGGAGCCACCTGAACGTCGGCGGCCACGTCGGCGGCGAAGAGCACGCGGACGGTTTGCGAGGGAGTCGTGTCCGGGCCGTCGGGCGGGGTGTGGTAGCTGTCCGGACGGTCGAACGTGCGATCCGTGAGCGTGAGTTCGTCGACCTCCTGCAGGCGCAGGTGTACCACGCGAGCACGATCCTGGTCGTACCCGACGATGTACCACGCCGCTCCCTTCTGGACGAGTCCGTAGGGATTGATTGCCCGGAGAGCCTCCCGGTTCGTATTCGCCTCGACGGTGGCCTCAATCGTTCGCTCCTCCACGAGGGCCTGCCGTACGCGCTGCAGGTGCTCATCTTCGGTGGACGTGCCAAATGCATTGGGCGGCACGAGATGGACGCTGCCCTGGAGCGCGAAGGCCCGCTCGCGGGCATGGGCGGGCAGGACGCCGTCCAGCTTGCGTTGGGCCGAGCGGGCTGCGGCCTGATAGCGTCCGTCAAAATTCTGGGCCGCGTAGGCACTCCCCAGGATGAGCATAACAGCCTCGTCGGTCGTAAGCGTAACGGGGGACAGCAGATAGTCGTCGGGGACCCGGTAGCCTTTGCCCGGAACGCCCTGGAGCGGCACCCCGGCCTCCACCATGGCCTGCACGTCCCGGTACACGGTACGCTCGCTCACCCCGAGGGTGCGAGCCAGGTCCTCGGCTCGCTTCCAGACGTCGGGATCCAGTTGGAGAAGAATGGCGGGCCAGCGCTCGGACGGGGTCATTCGCAAGAACGGCATTGCACGAAAGGCAGCGACAACGACGAAGATAATGAACCTCGGGGGAGCTTTTCATCCGTCGGAACCTGTCGTGGATGCTTTTTCCCCCGATCGATGAAGAACAGATGCACGAGAAGCTGAAGGAACTTACAAGCCGTTCGCCTCGGGCTCTTGGCCACAAGCCGCTGGACGCTCGAACTGCTGCGGGAGTTGATGTCGGGAGCAACTCGGGACGATAAGTCGGGATCGTTCGTTCCGAGATTGAACGTACAGCTGCCGGTCTCCCGACCCTCAAGATTGCATCCCCACATGTTCAATGTGCCGATATTCGAGCTTCCAACGCGTCAGACGTGATCCATCCGTAATCCAGGCGTAATCGTCAGATAACGGCGCACCGATACGTTGAGGACAGCATCAGTGGACACCGCTCGGTCTGCTTTCCACACGCCCCGATGTCCTCATGTCGGACTCGACGGTCACCCGTCTCAAGCGCGCCGTTCATCAGAACCAGCCGTTTACCCGACAGGGTGCGCTCGAACGCCTCTTCACCCTGTGGTTTCAGGGCCTCGTCTACACACAAATCTGGGAGGACCCGCGCGTCGATGCCCAGGCCCTGCAGCTCGACGACACCAGCCGCATTCTCACCATTTCCTCCGCCGGCTGCAACGTACTCAATTACCTCATCCATCAGCCGGAGCGCATCGTGGCGGTCGATCTCAACACCGCCCACATGGCACTCACGCGGCTCAAGATGGCCGCGCTCCGTCGCCTTCCCAGTCACGATCACTTCTTTCAGTTCTTCGGCGTGGGAACCGGCCCCGAAAACGTGGAAGCATACAACGATCACGTTCGCCCCCACCTCGATCAACAAACGCGTCAGTTCTGGGACACGCGACCATGGGGCGGCCTGCGTCGGCCCCGAATCCACGCGTTTGAGGAGGGCTTCTATGAACACGGCGTCCTCTCTCGCTTTCAGGGCTTTGCGCGTCTCGTTGCTAATCTCGTCCAGGGACGCACACCGGACGAACTTCTGGAGGCCTCAACCCAGGCGGAGCAACGCCAATTCTTTGAGGAGGTGGTCGCCCCCTTCTTCGACCATCCGGCCGTCCGGCAACTGGCCCGACAGCCCGCCACGCTCTACAGTTTCGGCATTCCGCTCAGCCAGTACCGCAGTCTCTCCGACGCCGCCGACGCATCAATCGTCGACCTCTATCGCGACCGTCTGGAACGGCTCGTCTGCGACTTTCCGTTGGCGGACAACTACTTTGCCTGGCAGGCATTCGGCCGCCGGTACGACACCGAGCATCGCCGAGCACTCCCGCCCTACCTGAAACGCGAGCACTTCAGTCAACTCCGGTACCACCTCCCCCGGGTCGACACGCACGTGGCATCGCTGACCGACGTTCTGGCCGGGCAACCCGACAACAGCTTCGACAGCTTCGTCTTGCTCGACGCCATGGACTGGATGGAGCCCGCCGCCATTGCGTCGCTGTGGCGCGAACTCGCCCGCGTCGGCGAGCCCGGTGCGCGTATTATTTTCCGCACCGCAGGCCCGCAATCGGTTGTCGAACCGGCCCTGCCGGCCCCCCTCCGGACCCGTTTCACGTATCAGCGGGCCCGCTCCGAAGAGCTGCACGCTCAGGACCGGTCCGCCGTCTACGGCATGTTTCACCTCTACCTCCTCACAGGCTGATGCAGCGGTACCCGTCGGCATACAAAAGGCGAGATCGAAGTCGAATCGAGCGAGACAACTCTCTCACGCAATACCATCACGAAATACAAACGGCGCGTCGATCAGTACTGGGGGAGGACTCCCCTCATCGTTTTCATATGCAGAGCGTTGACACTGCATAAATGCGTACAACTTCGGATTCAATAGACAGCTCGCATAGGCATATTGCGTAAACGCACGCCCCGCCTACTTCCTTCGCCGTCCGCCCTTGTCCCATGCCCAACCACGACGCCTCGTCCGCTATCAAAGACCCGGTTCAGAAAATGAACCGCATGTACCGCTGGACCCGGCATATCTACGACATGTCCCGGCGCTACTACCTGCTCGGCCGCGACGAGATGCTCGATCAGATTGCCGACCTGCCCGGCGGCTCCGTTCTGGAGATCGGTTGCGGGACAGCCCGCAACCTGCGCATTCTCGACGAACAGGCCCCGCAGCACACCCTGTACGGCCTCGACGCCTCGCTGTCGATGCTCGCAACGGCTCGGAGCGAGCTGGAAAAAGCCGGTTGCACGCGGCGCATCACCCTCGGTCACGGACTGGCCCAAGAGCTCAACCCCGAGCAGAACCTCCGGACCGAGGGCCCCTTCGACGTGATTTTCTTCTCATACGTACTCTCGATGATTCCGTCCTGGAGGGCGGCCCTCCACGAGGCACTCACGCACCTGTCCCCAGACGGGCGCCTCTACCTCGTCGACTTCTGGGACCAGGCGCACCTTCCGAACTGGACCGCCGATGCCCTCCAGCAGTGGCTGTCCCTCTTCGACGTGTGCCCCCGTCCAGCGGTCCCCAAAACCCTGCGCCAGCTGGACCACACCCCGAACGTCGACTGCCGCGTCGAGGCGGTTGCCTATCGGTATGCATACCGGGGCCGTCTGCAACGAACCGGGCGCCTTTCCGAATCCGTCCTCGATGTTTTGTACGATTCAGCGGACACAACGGCGTCGCATCGTTCCTTCCTCCCCAAGTCGACTCCAAAGTCTCTCCCGACCCCTTCGCCTCATGAATCGTCTCCCTCACTGAGTCCCAACTGAGCGGGGGCCCCGCAGAGGCGAGGTCGTGCCTCATCGCTGTGTCCATCATTCCCTTCTGCCCGTGACGCGCCATTACCGTACCATCTGGCTTTCCGACCTGCACCTCGGCACCCGCTCCGCCCAGGCAGAATGCCTGCTTGACTTTCTCACGCATCATGAAGCAGAGCACTACTACCTTGTCGGCGACATCGTCGACGGCTGGGCGCTACAGCGCTCCTGGTACTGGCCCGCCTCCCACAACGACGTGCTTCAGGCCCTCCTGACCGAGGCCCAGACGGCCGAGATGACCTACATTCCGGGCAACCACGATGCCGCGGCGCGGCAGTTTGCCGGCCTCCAATTCGGCGGCATTACCCTCCAATCCTCTGCCGTCCACGAGACCGTCGAGGGACGCCGGCTCCTGATCCTGCACGGAGACGAGTTCGACGGCGTGGTGCGTCATGCCCGCTGGCTTTCGAAGCTCGGCGGCTGGGCATATCAAAGCCTGCTCGCCCTGAACCGTCACGTCAATCGCATTCGCCGGTGGCTCGGCAAGCCCTACTGGTCGCTCGCCGCGGCGGCCAAAACGGCCACCAAACGGGCCTTGCAGTACATTGACGACTTTGAGGCGGCGGTCGTGAACCGGGCCCAGCAACGGACGGTGGACGGAGTGGTCTGCGGCCACATTCACGTCCCCGAGCTGCGTCCCATCGACAACATTACGTACGCCAACACGGGCGATTGGGTTGAAAATTGCACCGCCCTCGTCGAACATCCCAGCGGGCGGCTCGAACTGCGCCGCTGGACGCCGGACGCCTCCCCATCTCCTGGCACGACGGCAGACGAAACGCCCCCTCAGAGCGCAGCTCTCCCTCCTGAGACCGCCCTTTCCCACTAATCCAGCCAGCCCATCTCGACATTTCTCATACTATTCTTCCCTCCTTTCTTCTGCGTGAAGCTATCATCAATCCCCGGTTTTTCCGGAAAGGAGACGGAGAAGGTACGGTACACGATTGCGCCCTTGTGTACTATATTGAATGTGCGTCCCTGTAGGGACGGCGTCTCCTCGAATTGTTGCCTCCTTAAACGTCTCGGCATATGGAGCCGACTACCCACTACCGCACGATTTGGATCTCAGACATCCACCTGGGAACCCCCCAGGCGAAAGCGGAGTTTCTGCTCGATTTTCTCCGCCGTCACGAGGCCGATCGGTACTACCTCGTCGGTGACATCTTCGACGGCTGGGCGCTACAGCGCTCCTGGTACTGGCCCTCCTCCCACAACGATGTCATTCAGGGCCTCCTCAAAAAGGCCAAAAGCACAACGGTTACCTACATTCCCGGCAACCACGACGAGGTGGCACGCGACTTCCCCGGACTGCAGCTCGGGGGCATCACCATTCAGGAACGAGCGGTCCACACCACGGCCGACGGCCGTCGCTTCGTCATCGTCCACGGCGACGAGTTCGAAGGCGTCGTCCGACACGCAAAGTGGCTCGAATTCCTGGGCGGCTGGGCCTATGTCGGCGTCCTGAAGATCGACCGCCTCTTCAACCACATCCGTCGGCAGTTCGACCTCCCGTACTGGTCACTCTCCAGCTACCTCAAACACTCCACCAAGCAGGCGCTCAGCTACATCGAGGACTTCGAAGAAACGGCGGCCCTGGAAGCTGCGGAGGAAGAATACGACGGCGTCATCTGCGGCCACATTCACCACCCGCGCCTCCGCACCATCGAGGGCACCCACTACGTCAATACCGGCGACTGGGTGGAAAGCTGCACGGCCCTCGTCGAACACCTCGACGGCCGACTGGAGCTCATCCGCTGGATCCCGAGCGGACGCGGGGTGCAAGAGGCCATCGCCACCGAAGCTCCCTTCAGCCGCGACGGCCAGCGCGTCCCCGCCGACTCGCTCAACTCGGACGTCCAGCCGCAGTAACCCGCGCTCCTCAAACGGACGGGTTTGTCCCAACGGAGCGTTCTTCTAATCCGCGACGGAGACGCCGGTCTCTTCCAGGCGATGCAGCTTGCCCGGAAATTGTTTGTCGAGGACCGACTCGACGTGTCGGGAGGCCCGAGCGACCCCGGCCCGATCGACCCCGGTCGCAACACCCACTCCGTCGAGCAGATATACGGTGTCTTCCGTGGCGATGTTGCCGGTGGCGCCGGAAATGAACGGACACCCGCCCATGCCGGCCAGCGAGGTGTCGAACCGCGTCACCCCGCACTGGAGCGCGGCGTAGACGTTGGCGAGGCCGAGGCCCCGCGTATCGTGGAGGTGAAGCACAAGCGGCACGTCCCCGATCGCGTCTTGCACCGCCGGAACGCGCTCCTTGATCATGCGCGGATTCGCCAGCCCCGTCGAATCGGCCAGAGAGAGCGACTCGATCTCCATGTCGGCAAAATGCCGACTCATGTCCACAACCTGATCGAGCGGCGTATCGCCGGGCGTTTCGTAGCCGAACACGGTCTGGAACCCCATTTGTACCTCCATCCCGTCCTCGTGGGCGGCCTGCACCATCTCCTCGGCCTGCCCCATCGCCTCCTCGACCGACCGGTTGGCGTTGTCGCGGCTGTGCTGGTTGTGGGTGGCAATGGACAAGTCGATCTGTGACAGCCTCGTGTCCCGCGCCCGTTCAAGGCCTTTCGGGTTCAGCACCAATCCCGCATACGTCACGTCGTCCCGATCGGGCAACTGCGCGCACAGGGCCTCGGCGTCCCGCATCTGCGGAACCCACTTCGGATGAACAAAGGACGTAACCTGAATGCGCGGCACTCCCGCGTCGGCGAGCGCCACGATCACGTCCCGCTTCACATCCGTGGGAATGAACTGATCCTCGAACTGAAATCCATCCCGCGGCCCCACCTCACAGAGCTCGACCCGACTTGGAAGAGACATGGACACATGGTGTTGCACACAAGACGACGGAGACCCGTCAAACGGTTGCCGGGGACGGGACGTTCGGATCGGGGCCGCTCCCCGGAATTCCGACAAGTCCGTATACAGGTTGTGGGTTATGTTATGCGTTGTATGAGTTGAGGGCTGCTATTCTCGTCGTTCAGCTCCCTCTAAACCAGGAAAACACGCCCCCTCCCGGATGTTTGTCCCATTTTAGCGTCCAATTGCGGAAACGCTCAACCCAAAACCCCACAACTCACAACTTCAGTTATTACTCCGCGCCCTCCTCAATGGTAAACAGGTCCGACGGGACGTCTTCGTTGACGGACATCTCCTGGATTTGAACGGTGGCCTTCTTCTCGTCGTCTTGATACGTCACCGTTTTGAACGGAATGTCCATGCCCTGTACCGTCTTGTACTTGCTATACACCGACGTACTGGTCACCGTCCCCTCTCGGGTCCGCGCTTCATACGACATACGGGCAGGGCGCATCGACTCCGGATCGAGATGCAGCGTGAAGGCACTCCCCGACGGCGGGAAGACCTTCACGGCGCGATACGGCGTGCCCTCTACCGTGGCCGTCCCCAGATCGCGGACCGTCAGCTCCTCGTGGTCGAGATGATTCATCAGATACACGAAATCACGCCAGAGCTGCTCTTCAAGCCGGTTCCGCATCGACGTGGGCACGGCCCGTGTGCCCTGGGGCGTCGTCATGCGTCCCCGGTTTCCATTCACCGTAATCTGGACGGTCCCCTGAGGCGTCGAACGCTTGACAAAGTACTTGTCCGGTAGCACGTAGGTGGCCTCCAGATCAATCGTGAGTTTCTCGCCCTGCGTCCGCATCGTCTGCCGGCTCACCACGCTCACGTTCTCCACCGCATCGAACGCCTCGCCGCCGAGCACCTGCTTCACCGCCCGGAGCGCCGGGAGGCCGTCCTCTCCCTCCGTCATTCGCGGATCCTGCGGTTCGGGGGGACGCGTCGGAATCGACACGTCGATCTCGTTGACCACGCCGTCGTCCGCAAGTGTGGACAACGAATCCCGAAAGTCGTCCGGCTTGCCAACCACGAGAATGTGGGACTCGTCCGGATACAAGTGCTCTTTCGCCACCTGCTGCACCTCGTCGGCGGTAACCGTCTCGATGCTCTTCTTCATCTGCTGCAAGAAATCCGACGGATAGTCGTGCGCCTCATAGGTCATGAGGCGGCTCAAAATTTTGCGCTTCGTGTCGAAATTGAACACGAAGGAGTTTAGATACCCATCCTTGGCAAGCCGAAGCTCGTCGTCCGTGGGCGGGGCCTTTCGCATCCGCTCCACCTCATGCATGACCGCCTCCGTCCCCTTGACGGTCGTGCTGCTCTTCGTAAAGATGCCTGCGAAAAACCGGCCCGGCCGCTCGTAGCCCGCGGAGTAGTTGCCGAAGACGGAGTAGGCCAGCCCCTTCTCGCGCCGCACATTCTGGAACAGCCGCCCCGACAACCCGCCGCTCAGCACTTCGTTCATAATCGTAGCGGCCGGGTACGCCGGGTCGTCTCGGGTGAGGCGCCCGATGTGTCCCATGAGGACGGTGCTCTGATTAACGTCGTCTTTCGGGACCAGGTTGACCGACGAGGCCCGCTCTGCCGTGGGCTGCGGGGGCGACGGGGGAGCTTCGTCGCTGCCGGACCAGTCGCCGAACTGCGTCCGAATCTTGTCGGCCATCGCGTCGGCCTCGAAGTCCCCCCACACACTTACAATGACATTGTTGGGACGAACGTACTGGTCGTGAAAGTCGACGAGGTCGGCCCGCTCGATGCGATCAACGGTAAAGTACTCCGGGGTACGGGCGTAGGGGCTGTCGTCGCCGTAGATCAGCTTGTCGAGCTCACGCGTCGCAATCTGACGCGGGTGGTCGTTCCGGCGCGAAATGGCGGACTTCGTCTGCTTCTTGGCCTGCTGAAGTTTCTCCTCGGCAAATGCGGGCCGGCGGAGCACCTCCGCAAATACAGGAAGGACCGTGTCGACGTGATCGGACAGGGTGCGCATGAAGGCCGAGCCGGAGGTTTCTCCCATGCTGGTTTCTACCGTCGCGCCAATATCTTCGAGCATCCGGTTGAGGGTGTCGGGCGGATGCGTCGCCGTGCCGCCCGTCCGCATAACCTGCCCGGTGAGCGACGCCAGCCCCCGCTTGTCGGCGGGCTCATACACCGACCCCGCCCCGATCTGGGCCACCGCATTCACCTCGGGCAGCTCATGATCCTCCAGCAGGAATACGACCATTCCGTTGTCCAGCTCCACGCGGCGCGGGGTCGGCGCTTTGAACTCCGGAAGTGCTGGATACGTCAGTGCCTGAACGTCGTAGTCCGCCGTTGCAATGCGGTCCGTCTCCTGGGCCCGGCTCGGCACACTCCCGATCGATACGCCCAGGAGTACGGCACTAAGACAAATGGAAAGCGAGAACCAAAAACGGGTCATCGGAGGCAGAGAACAGTCGATCAGCAACGGAAAGTGGGGAGGAGGACGGAGTCAGTTCGCGGCCGTGGTCGTGTCACTGGAAGAGCTGGTCGTTTTGATCTGAGCAACGGTGCGGTTGCTGCGCTCAAACACCTCGCGGGCCACGCGTTGGACATCGTCCCCCGTCACGGCCTGAAGCCGATCCAGCCGTCGAAAGAGGGTGCGCCAGTCGCCGGTTCGCGCCTCCACCGTGGAAAACTGACGGGCCAGCCCGGAATTGGAGTCGAGGTTTCCAATCAGATCGGCGCGGGCGCGGGTCTTGGCCCGGTCCAGCTCCTCCTGGGTCACCCCGTCTCGTCGTACGGACGCAAGCTCGTCGTAAATCGCCTGCTCGACGGTGTCCGGAGAAACGCCCCGATTCGGCGCACCGGCAAGAACAAACAGGCTTCCGTACTTTTCGCCGGGATAGCTGGGCGTCGCCTGTACGCTGAGGGCCATTTCCGTCTCCACGAGCCGCTTGTGGAGCCGGCTCGTGCGGCCCCGACTCAGCAGGTACGCCAGCACGTCGTACACGGGATCGTCCGCCTCATGCATGCTTCCCCGGTGGTATCCGATAATGACGAACGGCTTCGACTGCTCCCGAATGACGACGCGCCGCTCGCCGAGCTGCTCCGGTTCCTCAGTAGCAACGGGAAGGGGATCCTCGCCGCCCTCCATGGGCCCAAAGTACTTCTCGGCGAATGTGCGTACGCGGGCGGGGTCGACATCGCCCGCAATGCCGATCGTGAGATTCTCGGCGGTGTAGTACGTGTCGAAAAACTGCTTCGCGTCGGTCCGGGACAGGTTCTGCAGGTCCGACATGTGCCCAATGGTGGGCTGCCCGTACGGATGCGCCTTGTAGGCCGTTGTCAGAAATTCCTCAATGAGACGCCCTGTGGGGCTCGACTCGGTCCGCTGGCGCCGCTCCTCCATGACCACATCGCGCTCCGTGTAGAACTCGCGGAGCACCGGATGCCGAAACCGATCCGCCTCCATCGCAAAGAAGAGCTCCAGCTTGTTCGACGGCAGACTGTACATGTAGCCGGTGGCATCCGCCGTCGTGTAGGCGTTCATGCCCGTAACGCCCTCCCGCTTCAAGATATTCTCGAACTCTCCCTGATCAACGTAGGACTTTGCCTCCTCCTGCGCCGCCGCAAATTGCTGCTCCAACGAATCGATGCGAGTCGAATCGGCGCGCGGGCCTTTCAGCCGTTCCCGTCGCAGTTGAAGATAAATCTCCTCCTGCCGGCGCAGGGCCTGCAGTTCCGCCTCAATGTCCGTGGTGCCGATGCTGGTCGTGCCCTTGAACGCCATGTGTTCAAACATGTGTGCAAGCCCGGTCCGGCCGGCGGGCTCATCCACCGATCCAACATCTGCGTACGTGTGCATAGAGACCACCGGCGCCTCATGACGCTCCACGACCACCACCGTCAGTCCATTGTCCAGCGTCATCGTCGTGACCTTGTCCTCGAACTGGGACAACAGGTCCTGTCCGTTGGCCGACGGGACCAGAACCATCAGTGAGAGTGCCCAGACGACGCCCCAGTATGCAATGCGGCTCAATCTCCAACGATACAAAACAGGATCCATGAAGCAATATCCCATTCGAACAAAGTGCGATCCCTCCTACCGATCCGTCAGAATGTACGTGCACGGGGTCCTCAGATTCGTAAGGCGATCTCAGATTGAGGCACACCCCGGTTGTCAGAGCCCCTCGATCTCCTCGCCCGCGCTCACCATGAGCACAAACGGCCTTCGTCACGGATTGGTAACGGCGGAGACAGCCTTCTTTCCACGGTGGAGGATTCATACACACGGTCGGTGTGATATCGGATCCGGACCCGACCGTCCCCAACTCGGTTTTCGAAAAGTCTTCCCTGCCATACGGGCGTGTCCTGAACGAGTCGCCGGGGTGTCCGTATAGAAGCGGTCCGTCTTTTCCAGAATCCGCTCCGATGTGCAATGCAGTTCATCAACCAGCCCGAGGCCGAAAACGACGAAGAATGGTGGGATCGATTCAAGGAATTGCTCGACGACCAGAACGACTGGCCCACCCAGTACACCTTCAAGTTCATTGCCCCCTCCGGCCAGGTTGCAGAACTGAAGCAAGTATTCGGCGACCATCCCGTTCGGGTTCGGGAATCCAGCAAGGGCAACTACAAGAGCGTGACGGCCCACATCCGAATGTCGTCGAGCGAGGAGGTGCTCGCGATCTACAAAGACGCGTCGAGCATTGACGATGTGATCTCGCTGTAGCGTCGTTGTTCAGCCCGATGCCCGTCATGCGCAGCCTCACCGCCTCGGCCCTGTGCCTGCTCGCCCTTCAGGCGGGTTGTTCACAGGAACACACGTGGCACGCAGTGGACCGGATGATCGCGTCCCAGTTTCCGGACGTATCCAGCATTGCCACCGATTCGTTGGCCCAGCGCCTCGCCGACTCGACCGCCCAGCGCCCACTGCTGCTCGACGCGCGCACCCCGGACGAATACGCCGTCAGTCATCTGCCGAGTGCGAAACGCATCGACCCGAACACCCCAGCCATGTCCGCGCTGGATTCCGTCGCGCGCAACACTCCCATCGTCGTGTACTGCTCGGTCGGATATCGCTCTGCCCGCATTGCGTCACGCCTGCAATCGCACGGCTTTACGAACGTCCACAACCTTGAGGGATCCATTTTCCGATGGGCCAACGAGGGCCGCACCGTGGTGCGGGACGGCTCTCCCGTCCACGCCGTGCATCCGTACGACCCCACCTGGGGCACGCTGCTGCACGACTCGCTCCACGCCCGCTCCCCGAGTGCACAAAACCTCCCCTGAGCCGACGACTCGGCCCCCTATTGAACTGCTTTCGTCAACAACACGCTGCTATGCTTTCTTCCCCTCGAATCGTTCTTGCCTTCAGCACCGCCTGCCTGCTGGTCCTCGTCACGGGATGTGAAACGATGTCGTCCGTCGGCGGTGCTTTCAGCGACGACGACTCGGGGGGAGAGGTGCGCCGCAATGAGGCGAGCGTCGCGGAATGCGAGTTCATACAGGAGGTCGAAGTCAACAGAAATCCCCGCATTGGCGAAAACACAACCGAAGGCATGCTGTCCAATAAGGCAGCCGCTGTCGGGGGCAATGTCGTTCTCATAACCGCAATGGAGTCCCGAGAAGGAAGGGGGAAGGCGTACAAATGCCCCGAGGACGACGAAGAAAAAGAAGACGACACGAACAAGTGACGCCAGCCCCCCCTGGAAACTGCAAGATTTCTCTCCATCACAGTGGTCGAGGACATGGTCCCGACGAATCAGAACTCGTTCCGAGTCGGGGTGAACGTATCTACTGCAGTGTCAATGCTTGTTCTGCATACCACAAATCCGGAGACACCGTCCCTGCTGATGTGATTGTTATTGCGGGGTGCGTACGGAACGCCGAATTCCCGATCCGCACACATGGATCGAACCGATCCGCACACATGGATCGGTAGGCTCACGAGTCATACCAAGCACGGGTACACACTTCCGGTTTGGGCGAAACAGATTCCTGACTGTTGGTCAGGTCAACGACGCAAATCAGTAACGCCGGTGGGTTCCAAGGGACAAAACCATGTCTGGAGCTGCATACAGCTACCGGGTTTGGCATCACGCCTCACTGTCGGTACACGTTGGCAACTCGTTTCGTGTATGGATTGACGGCTCGGCACTGGGAAGGGGGGATCGTAAACGACGAGATCGAAGGCGAGTCGACCGATGCTACTCGTTCACGCAACACATATCACGCAGTACGAACCGGACATCGGTCAGCACTGAGAGAAGCGTCTTTCATCCTTTCGTATGCAGAATCAGCGTTGACGCTACAATACCCAACAAATACAAAGCCCCCAACCCATGGAGGACACAGGTTGAGGGCAAGGGGGGCCGAAAACGGGGAGGTACCGGCGGACTACTGCACACGCACAGCCCGAACGCCTTCCACGCCGTCGAGGGCGGCAATCTCGCCGAGGACGTCCTGCGGAATCTCATCGTCCACGTTCATGGCCGTGAGTGCCATCTCGCCGCGCCCCTTTCGGCCGAGGGCGAGGGCCCCGATGTTGACGTCGGCGTCGGAGAGCAATCCGCCCACCGTGGCTAGCATGCCGGGGCGGTCGATGTTCTTGTAGAACAACATCTGGCCGTCGGGACGTGCCTCCAGGTCGTACTCGTTCACGCGCACGAGACGTAGGTCGTCGTCGCTGAAGAGGGTACCGGCAACCACATGCTCGTCCTCGTCGGTTTCGGCGACCACCTCAATGAGCGTCGTGTAGCTGCCTCCTTCGGCCTCCCGTTCTTCGCGGAAGCGCAGGCCGATTTCGTCGGCCATAACCGGGGCATTGACAAAGTTGACGGGCTCATCGGTCCACTGGTTGAGGGCCCCGCGCAGGGCAGCCACCGAGAGGACTTCCGCGTAGCGATTGGGCACCTCGCCCCGACAGCGCACCGTCAGGCTATTTACGGTCTGGTCGGTCAACTGATAGACAATCTGGCCGAGTTGATCGGCGAGTCGCATGTAGGGTTGCACCTCCTTCTGGCCGGCCATCTTCAGGGCCATACCGTTGACCGGCGTGTCGACCGGTTCATCGTTCAGGCCGCTGACGACCTGCTGCGTAATCTGTTGGGCCACCTTCGCCTGCGCTGCGCCGGTGGTGGCGGCGATGTGCGGCGTGGCGATCACGTCGTCGCGGGCAATGAGTTCGTGCAGGAAGTCGGACTCCGGCGGCTCCTCGGAGTAGACGTCCACCGCGGCGCCGGCTACCTCGTCGTTTTTGAGCGCGTCGAGCAGGTCCTGCTCGTCGACGATGCCCCCGCGCGCGCAGTTCACGATTCGAACCTCTTCCTTGCACTGTTCAAGCTCCTCCGTGCCGATCATGCCCCGCGTCTCCTCGTTCATCGGGGCGTGGATGGTAATGAAGTCGCTTTGCTCCAGCAGCTCGTCGAGCGAGACGAGCGTGACGCCGAGCCGGTTGGCTACCTCGTCGGAAACGATGGGGTCGAACCCGACCAGATCCATGCCGTAGCCCTGCATGCGCTCGGCCACCGATCGACCCACCTTCCCCACGCCGACGATGCCGAGGGTCTTGTCGTACAGCTCGGCCCCGGCAAACTTGCTCTTGTCCCAGTTGCCGTCGCGGAGGGAGCGGTTGGCCTGTGGAATGGTACGGGCCATCGACTGGAGCATCGCGCAGGCGTGCTCGGCGGTGGAGATGGTGTTGCCGTCCGGCGCGTTGCAGACAATAACGCCCCGGCGCGTAGCGGCGTCCAGGTCAATGTTGTCCACGCCGACGCCCGCGCGCCCAATGACCTTCAGATTGTCGGCCGCGTCAATGAGGTCGGCCGTGACGGTGGTGCCGCTTCGCACGATCCAGCCGTGCGCCTCCGCAAGGTGCTCTTTTAAAGTGGCGTCGTCGTATTCAAAGAGTTCGACGATCTCCACGTCGTTGTCGGTCAGTACGTCGTGACCGGCGGGGTCGATGGGATCGGTGATGAGAACGGTGTACGACATATACAGGCAGGTCGGATTCGTGCAAGCGAAGAGAACAGGGTTCGTCTCAACAAAGGCGTCGGCGGTCCTGAATTGTAGGTATCCCCCGTAAAAAAGTGGCCAAGTCTCCCGGAAGGCGAGGCGAAGGGGGACTCTGCGGCCGTTGCTCCCGAAAACGACAGAAGCGCCGGGGCCGCGTCGGGCCATTGCGCTCGGGGAACGTCGGGGAGTGTGGGAGAAACGCGTGTTTGGACGAGTCCCCGCCCAACGGGCGATCAGTGGCCGTCGAGTTGCGTCTGGATCCAGCGGCGGACGTTGCCGATGCCGCAGTTGCTTTTCGCGGAGGTGAGGACGACGGGAGCATCCAACTGGAGCGCCGAGAGGGTGTCGTCCACGCGGCGTTCGGCCTGCGCGCGCCCGTTGCCGGACAGCTTGTCGGCTTTGGTGAGGACGAGGAGATGCGGACGGCCGATGTGGTCGAGGGTGTTCAGGAGGGCCTCGTCGCTCTCCATGGGCGGGTGGCGCCCGTCTATAAGCTGGACGACGCCGTGCAGGGGAACTCGTTCCTGTAGATAGCGGTCTTGCAGGGCGGCCCACTCGTTCCGCTCCGCTTTGGGGGCCTTGGCGTACCCGTAACCCGGGAGGTCGACGGCATAGAACTGCTCGTCAACCAGAAAGTAGTTGAGCTGCTGCGTCTTGCCGGGCGTTTTGCTCGTGTAGGCCAGCTGCTTTCGCCCAAGCAGGGCATTGAGCAGCGAACTCTTCCCCACGTTGGACCGGCCGACAACGGCCATCTCGGGTCGTCCGTCGGTGGGTAGTTGCGCCCACTGGGCGGCGCCGATTTCGAAGGTGGCCTGGTCGAGCATGGCGTCCAGGGGCGAAGGGCGTGGAGGGCGAGAGGCGCGGGTACTTCGTTCTAACAAGTCGGTTCCCCCAAAGGACTCCCGGAGAAGAGAAGTCTGGAGGCGGGGATGCATGGACGCATCTGAAAGAGCGAAATCGTCCCGATCCAAAGATGCCCGCACGCCCACACTTACAAACGCCCATACCCACATACTTGTGGTGCAGGCCAGTATGCCGGCAGAGAGTCGCCTCCGCTCATCGCGGATCCGCCCCAACCTATCCAAGCGTGGCCTTCACCGTCTCGCCGATGAGGGCCGGGTTCTTGACGACCGTCGCGCCCGCCGATTCGAGCGCGTCGAACTTCGCCTCGGCCGTGCCGGAGCCGCCGGAGACAATGGCGCCGGCGTGGCCCATGCGGCGTCCCGGAGGCGCGGTCCGCCCGGCGATAAACCCAAAGACCGGCGTGTCCATGTGGTCGCTGATGTACCGGGCGGCCTCCTGCTCGTCGGCGCCCCCAATTTCCCCGATTAGCACGACCCCCTCCGTGTCGGGATCGTCCTCGAACATCGAGAGGGCGTCGACGAAGCGGGTGCCGATCACCGGATCGCCCCCGATGCCGACGGCCGTGCTCTGGCCGTACCCGGCGCGGGTGAGCTGGTCGACGGCCTCGTAGGTGAGGGTCCCCGAGCGCGAGATCAGTCCGATCGGGCCGGGCTCAAAGATCATGGCCGGCATAATGCCCACCTTCGCCTCGCCCGGCGTGATGGCCCCCGGACAGTTCGGTCCAATGAGGTGTGCGCCCTGCTTGCGGACGTAGTGATAGGTCGGCTTCATGTCCGCCTGCGGAATGCCCTCCGTAATGCAGATGATGACCTCCACCCCGGCGTCGGCCGCCTCCTGGATGGCGTCGGCCGCAAACGGCGGCGGAACGAAGATGATGGAGGTGTTGGCATTTTCGTGCTCCACGGCGTCGGCGACCGTGTCGTACACCGGGCGGTCGAGGTGCGTCTGCCCGCCCTTGCCGGGCGTCACGCCGGCGACGACGTTCGTGCCGTACTCGATCATCTGCTCGGCGTGGAAGGAGCCTTCGGAGCCGGTAAAGCCCTGAACGACCACGCGTGTATCGTCATCAACGAGAATGCTCATACGATCGGGGGATTGGTGCGTATTATCGTTTCGAATTCCGGATGTCTGTTTCTTGGACCGGCGACATGGAAGGCGCTCGGAGGACATTCGCCATAACGTGTCAACGTGCGACGTTTAAACGTTGTCACGTTCGAGGGAAGCTGGTCGGGGTAGCGAGAGCAGATCGGATCGGCATGCCGTCCTGTACGATTCACATGTGCCTACTTTGCAGCCAAGGGACGGACCGATGCACGCGGCAGGCGCCCCGCACCGAAGTCCGGAATGTTGACTTCTCCCCCGGACAGGAGATCTGAGATCTCCAAAGCCGGGGGATTCTACCATTCATCGACCGGAACCGACGACTTCAAACGCGTCGGGTTTACCCAGGTCTCCAGGTGCGTAAATTCGGGTCTGCCCGACCCTACTGAGATTCTTCGCTGCGTTAACGTCTCTATCG
>CAYOWD010000041.1:0-5937 GCA_964407535.1 uncultured Salinivenus sp.
CGGAGACACCTTGACAGCTCCGGGGCTACCGTCGTTCTTGAGAGGTCCGTGGGCTCCTCCAACAAGTTGTCTCTCTCCGTACTGTGCTGGAGCAGTGGTTTACCCTCGTCGTTGATTATCTTACCGGGCCGCAGGCGCTCAATCTGTTGCGGGCCGTCATCAAGATCGGACTCGGGGTGCTACTCGGGCGCATGGCGAGCAACGGGCTCGGTCGGCTCTTCGGGGGCGACGACGCCCAGCGGATCATGATCATCCGTCGAGTCACCTTCTACGGCATCACGGGGCTGTTTATCGCTTCGGCCCTGATGGAACTCGGGTTCGACCTCGGGGTCCTCCTGGGGGCGGCCGGTATTCTGACGGTCGCCATCGGGTTTGCCTCACAGACCTCCGCCTCCAACCTCATCAGTGGGTTGTTTCTGCTCGGTGAGCGTCCCTTTTCGCTCGGGGACATCATTCGGGTGAACGGAACGGTGGGAGAGGTACTGTCCGTCGACCTCTTGTCGGTAAAGCTGCGGACGCTGGACAACCTCTTCGTTCGCATTCCCAACGAGACGCTCATCAAGTCGGAGGTCACCAACATCCGGCGATTCCCGATTCGGCGGGTCGACTTTGTGGTCGGCGTGGCGTATCGGGAAGATCTCCGCAAGGTGAACGAGGTGCTGATGGATGTGGCCGACCGGAACCCGTACTGTCTGGAAGAGCCCGCGCCTCTAGCACTCTTTACGGGCTTTGCCGACTCCTCGATGAACTACGAGGTGCGGCTCTGGGCGAAGACCGAGAATTTCTTCGACCTACGCAACAGCATTCCCATTGAAATCAAGGAAGCGTTCGACGAGCACGACATCGAGATTCCGTTTCCCCACCGCACGCTGTACACGGGATCGGAGACGGAGCCCTTTCCCGTTCGCATAGTCGGCGACGCCGACGGTGCGCCGGCGGGGGCGCCCTCGGGCGAGGCATCCTCATCCGCCCCGAATGCAGGCCGAACGGCGTCGACCGGAGACTGAATCCAAATTCCTACGAAACAACCTCCCTATGGACCTTGCTCTCAACGACAAGACGGCCCTCGTCACCGGCGGCAGCAAAGGCATCGGCTACGGCTGTGCCGAAGCGCTGGCGGCCGAGGGCTGCGATCTCAGCATTTGTGCCCGGCACCGGGGCGAACTGGAGTCCGCCGCCGGGGCGCTTCGGGACTACGGCGTGCAGGTGACGCCGGTGACGGCGGACCTCACGGTGGACGACGCCATCGAGGCCTTGGTGACGAAGACCCTCGATGCGTTCGGCACCATCGACATTCTCGTCAACAACGCCGGCACGGTGGGCGAGCCCGGCGGCCTGGCCGACAACACCACGCAGGACTGGCGCGACCTCTTCGAACTCAACCTCTTTGCGGTGGTGTCGCTCACCCGGCAGGTGGTGCCCTACATGCAGGAGCAGGGCTGGGGACGCATCATCAACATCTCGTCGGAGAACGGCACGCAGCCCTACCCCGACATGATGGCCTACAGTGCCTCGAAGGGGGCACTCAACAACTTTGGGAAGGCGCTGTCGAAGGAGGTGGCCGAGGACGGCATTCTGGTGAACACCGTCAGCCCCGCGTTCATTGAGACGCCGCTCGTGAACGAGATGATGGAGGCGGCGGCCGAGGAGCAGGGACAGACGGTGGAGGCGACCGTCCAGCAGTTTTTGGACGAGCAGCGTCCGCACATCGAGGTGGGCCGCCCGGGACACATTGAAGAAGTGGGCCGTCTCGTCGCCTTTCTGGCCTCCAACCACGCGTCCTTTATCAACGGCGCCGATTACCGGGTGGATGGGGGGTCAGTGGCGGCGATGTAATTCGGAGCCCGATCGGGCTCGTCGAGGCGGTTAGAACTGCACCGAGAGGCCGACGCGGTTGGTGCTCAGGACCGGCGTATAGGTCACCTCGTCTGGCTCGGACGGAGTCGGCGAGATCGAACGCCCGATGAGGTAGCCGAGGACCCCGCCCACCATGACGTCCGTCAGCCAGTGGTCGCCACTCTGCACGCGTTCAACCGCAACGGACGTCGCAATCCCGTAGGCGGGCGCGGAGACATACCACCGATCAAACTCGTGGGCGAGCACGGAGGCAACGGCAAACGCACGCGCCGTATGCCCGGACGGCATGGAAAGCGCTGCGTGCTCACTGGTGAACGCCCCCGGCTCGGCGGCAAGTGCCCCCGATTGGGCAAACGGACGACTGCGACTGACGGCCCCCTTCGCAAAACTGGTCACCAGCTTCGTGTACACGAGCGCCTCCACGACGCGAACCGACGTGCGGGTGAAGTCGCGCCGCTGCAACACCAGCCCGCTTGCGGCGAGAAGACCGGCCGTGCCGAGGATGGCCCGGTCCGGCCCCATCCGATCGTACCAGCGTCCGGGCACAGCAAGAGAGTGGGCGGTGTGGGATACGGCTCCGTCGCCCACGCTTGCTCGGTGGTAGGTCGGCCTGTCCAGCACCATGGCGGTACTGGCGACGACGCCGGCCGCGCCGAGGGTCAGCCACCGCTGGGACCGCGACAGGGAAAACGGAGCTTCGACAATGTCAACGGCATCCTGGCCGATGGTCCGTAGGGACGGCACCCACGGCCCCGGATCCGTGGACGGCGCAACAAGCGCCTCCCCCGGAGCAGAGGGGGCGGCTTGTCCGCACGCCCCCGCAGGACAAATGGCAAGTAGCACACTCGTCAACAGGATCCCGAATGCGGTTTGGGGACAAAAGGACATATCGAAAGACCATTAGGAATGCATGTACGGCGCCCCCGGTGCTCTGGGCGAACCGAGGGCGGAAACGAGACCGGGGGCGAACCAACACGGAGAAATCCTCCCCCTTGACTCCCCGATTCTCCGTAAACGCCTTGTGCCTGCGGATATACTACCCGCGGCTCCCTGCTGCGGATCTTCCTCCGTGTGAATAATGGACGAAGGTGGTGCGAGGCATCTGCTCTATTGTAGCAAAAACTAGACCGAATGACTGAATGACTGGGGAATCGTTCTTTATAACTCGAACGGGAGGATAGGAGGCTCGTCTGTCCGTTCTCTCCGAGCCGGGCCGGGAGGATCGGGTGCGCATCGTGCTTCGAAATACCGCCTGGGCCCCAGAGGCAAGTCGCGATGGCCTTGGCCGACTGGCCCATAGCTGGGAAGAGAAGACGACGCGGAACGTAATTTGCCCCGTCAGCTTGAAGGAGCAGCGTGCCCACAGGGAGCACGGGTCCGTTTCGTTCCAGTCCCACCGGATCGACTCGATACCACGCCGTTTACTGATTAGGGGGCAGATGAGAGAAGGGGACGCTGTGGTGCTGTGCCCGTTGCCTTTAATCGCACATTCGGATGGGGGTTATGGATTTACTGTTTCGACTCGTTGCGGGCCTGTTTGTCGGACTGTTGCTGAGCAGTGGAGGCGCGTTCGGAATGTCTCGCACGGCGGACGTCTCCGCAGGGGAACGGGAAATTGTGGGCGACTCGCTTGTGACGGACACCACGGTGGCTCCCAACCAACAACCATATGCCCCCAATCGGACGGTCCTGTACCACGTCCTCGCAAGTCCTGCCTACGTGCTCCACGGAGTGACCCGACCGCTCGGCTGGGGCGTCAAATACCTTGAACAGAACGCCTCCCAGCTCTTCGAGGGCACCCTTCCCCCGCGTTTCGTGTTGCCGCTGGTCGAAGTTGGAGGCCCAACGGGCTTCCAGGCCGGTGTTCTTGCCTATCACAATCACCTCTTCGGCAGTGCCCATTCGGCCCGTCTCCGCGCCCTGTACGGCGGCCCCAACACATTCCAGACGAAGCTCACGTACAACAGCCCGTCGCTTTTCGGGATCGGCAGGGCCTTTCAAGTCCAAACCAATGTCTTTTCGAATCCCGAAAGCGGATTTTTTCTAGGGGGGAACGACAGCAATAAGGATACGGACGACGCATCGGCCAATCGGGACCAGATGGACGTGACGGCCACCATACGGGGCACTCCGGTCGCAGGCGTCGATGCCGCCGTCGACGTGCTCTACGAACACGTGGAGACCAGCGCGGGCAACGATGAAAACGGGCAGCGGCTCGACGCAGAACATCCCCCGGGACTGGGCACGGTGGACCTGGTGACCACTCGACTGACGCTTGGGGGCGGACGCACGCGCCGCGAGGAGCACTCCAACTATCGTCGCTCGTATTTTGGCACGGACGTCATTTTGCAGCTCGATTACACGCACGACCTGAGAACCGACCATTTTCGGTACGGGCGGTACGCGCTGGAGGTGCGTCAGTATCTCCCCGTTGGGTTCTTGCCGAAGTCGCGACGATTCGTGTTAAGGGGCCACCTCGAACAGGTGGAGCCGCTCTTCGACGGAGCGGCCGTGCCCTTTTTCCAAAAACCGACGCTTGGGGGCCAAAGTACGCTCCGCGGCTTTCCGTCGAGTCGGTTTCAGGCAGATGGTGCATTGGCCGGAAGCGTCGAGTACCGGTATCCCATCTGGAACAGTCTCGATGCGCTGGTTCTCGTCGACGCCGGGCAGGTCTTCGATTCGTTTGGCGAGGTCGCCGTCGACCGGTTTCACTGGAGCTACGGCGGAGGGCTCCATCTGCTTGCCGGAAGCGGACTGGGATTTCGGTTTGAGCTGGCCCACAGCCCCGAGGGCCTGCGGACGATTCTCACGGTCAGCCCGGGTTTTCGGCGCTCGGCCCGATAGATCGGCTCGTTTCGTCCGCCTTCGACTGGTTTGCCACAGCAATGCGTGATCGCATGATTCGTTTTCGATTGTTCATTTCCGTCCTGCTCGGCGTGGGACTGGCGCTTGGCGTGGGCGGCTGCAGTAGTACGACGCCCTACACGCTCGGGCCCGTAAAGACGGTCGACCCGGACAAGCGGCCAACGCCGCGGCCCGCGGAGACGGAAGAAAGTCCGTACTGGGATCGGGTCGACATGAGCTTCTTTCACCAGCTCGAAAAGCCGCTCAATCTGAACTGGACGGGCCGGAAGGTGGGGCAGGCCCTCGGCGGCCCCCCCGACGAGGCGGACAACGTGAACGTGATGGACGAGCCGCCCCATTCCAGCTGGTACGAGCGGCGCCACTTCTACGACGAGATGACCCCGCGCGAGCTGGCGATCGGCCCCAACGAACGGGACACGACCGGCACGGCGGCCGGACCGGCCCGGGAGGGGACCTGGACGGTGACGAGCGGCAAGTTCCAGGGCGCCTCGCGCGGGTTTCAAATCAAGGATTCGCGGGGGGACCGGTACCTCATTAAATTCGACAGCCCCGAGTGGCCGGAGCTGATGAGCGCGGCGGAGGTCATCTCGACGAAGATTTTTTACGGGGCGGGGTATCATGTGCCGCAGAATACGGTGACCTTTTTCACGCCGGAGCAGCTGACGATCGGGGACGAGGCAAAAATCCGAACGGGAAACAAGAAGCGTCCCATGACGCGCGCCGATCTGGAGGAGATGTTGTCGCCGTTCGACCGGCGCGAGGATGGGACGATCCGGGCGGTGGCCAGCAAGTTCGTGGAGGGCGACCTGCTGGGACCCATCTACTTTCGGGGCACCCGCGACGGCGACGACAATGACCGAGTGCGGCACGAGCAGCGACGCGAGCTGCGGGGCCTGCGCGTGATTGGGTCGTGGCTGAACGACGCCGACCGGCGCCACGCCAATACGATGGCGACCTACACCGACGAGCGGTACGTGAAGCACTACCTGCTGGACATGGGCTCCACCCTGGGGGCCAATGCGGGCGGGATCCACCGGCCCGTACACGGGCAGACCTATCTGATCGACCAGCGGAAAATACTGCCGGCCCTTGTATCGCTCGGGCTGTACCGGTTTCCCTGGTGGTACTACGACGCGAGCGCTCCCTACAAGGCCGTGGGGTACTTCCGGGCCGACGTGTTTGAGCCGGGGGAGTGGGTGCCCACCTATCCGAATC
>CAYOWD010000041.1:5947-19683 GCA_964407535.1 uncultured Salinivenus sp.
CTTCGAGAAGATGACGCGGCGGGATGCGTACTGGGGCGCGAAGATGGTCATGAGCTTTTCCGATGAGGATCTGGCGGCCATCGTCGGATCGGCCCAAATCAGCAATCCGGACGCGGCGGCGCACCTGATTGACGTGTTGGCGACCCGCCGCGACAAGGTCGGCCGCTACTGGTTCGACCGCATCAATCCCCTCGACCGGTTTGCCGTTGCGGGCACGGCCGCGGACGGCCCTTCCCGCCTTACCTTCGACGACCTTGCGGTGACCGGGAACCTCGAACCGGCGACGGAGCGGCGCTATACGTACCGCCTGTTCCTGGATGACGATCCACTCGGCGACACGCAGACGGCCGATCGGACGCAGCTGCCGCTGACGGTCGACGGCACGCCGCTCGCCGCGATCCTCGATCAGCGGACCCGGAGGAACGCAGACGATCGCGTCGTGCGCGTCGATGTGCGCACCCGACAGGACGGCGAGGCAAGCACAAAGACGCAGGTGTACATCCACCTTCCGGACGACGGCCGGGCCCGGGTCGTGGGGCTGGAGCGGTTGTAGAAACGGCGGGCGAAACCGGTACGCGGGGACAATCAAAGCCTGTCCTGATCTGTTTAGGAGGCACTCCCGGCCACAGCATCTAATCGTAATCGAGGTTCCCCTGTAACGCTGCCCCTGGGCCGACGCCCTCACGTCCCCCACGCTGGTGCGACGGCGCGTCGTCAGTAAGCGGTCCGGGATTGCCCATGTGATCGCACCGAAGGACTCCTTTTATACCGTCTCCAACCCGCTTCTCATGATAGAGTGGTTCTTTCAGTCCGTTCTCGGGGTGCGTCGGCAAGAGCGGACGCTGGCTGTGTGGATGGCCCTGTATCACTTCCTTCTGCTGGTGTCGCTTTATCTCCTGAAGCCGGTGCGGGACAGCCTCTTTCTCTCGGAGCGCGGTCCGGCCGAATTGCCGTTTGTGTTCATTCTTACGACGGCGGTGGTCGTGCCGGTGGCGTATCTTCACACGCGCGCCGGACGCGAATTGAACGTCGGGCCGCTCATTGATGGGGTATCGGGGATCCTCGTGCTCAGTCTCGTGGGGCTGTGGGGCCTGATCGGGGGCGAGGGAGAGTGGACGGCGTACCTGCTGTATGCCTGGGTGAGCATCTACGGCCTGCTGATCACGTCGCAGTTTTGGCTAATGGCAAATGCGCTGTTTACGGCCTCGCAGTCGAAACGCGTCTTTACGATTCTGAGTGCCGGCGCGATTCTCGGGTCGATCGTGGGAGGAGAGGTGACGGGACTCCTGGTCGAGGGGCTCGGGGTGGAGAGCGAAAGTCTTCTTCTGGGCGCGGGCGGCGTACTGTTTGCATCGACGGGGCTGGGACGATGGATCCGCGGGCATCGCCATCAGGGCGAGGGGGGACTGGACGGGGCCCCCGATGCGCCGGCGCCGGAAGAGGCCGCCGGGGCGATCTCGATCATCCGAGACTCGCGCCACGTCCAGCTCATCGTCGGGACGCTGACGCTGATGGTCGTCGTGTCGACGCTGGTCGACTATCAGTTCAAAGCGGTGGCAACCCGGGCCTTTCCGACCGAGGACGGCCTCACCAGCTTTATGGGTCAGTTCTATGGACGGGTGAGCCTTCTCGCGCTGCTCGTGCAGTTCGTGCTGGCACCCTGGCTTATGCGAGTCGCGGGGATCGGCGGTGCTCTGTCGGTGTTGCCGGGCGTGTTGGCCCTCGGGAGCGTGGGCATGTTGGTGATGCCGGGCCTTGCCGCCGGCGTCTTTCTGCGGGGGGCGGGACAAAGCCTGAAGCACTCGCTCGACAAGACGGGGCGCGAGCTGTTGTTCGTGCCGGTGCCGATGGCGAAGAAGAAGCGGGTCAAGGTGTTTATTGATCTGTTCGTCGATCAGGGCGCGCAGGGCCTCGCAGGTGTGTTGCTGGTGGGCCTGGCATTCTGGGCCGGCATGAGCGTCAAGATGCTCGGCGTGGTGGTATTGGGGCTGATTGGCGTGTGGGGCCTGCTGGCCTACCGGGTTCGGCACTCGTACGTCGATCAGTTTCGCACCAAGCTGCGGGCCCGGCAGCAGGACGCCGAGCCGACCTCTCCCGATGAGGCCGACGCCGACCTGGAGGAGTTGCTGGCCTCGCTCTGCAGTCACGCAGAGACGGAGGCCTTGCAGGCGCTCGATGAACTCAAAGAATCGGACGTGTCGGTGCCCGTGGAGGCCCTGCTGTGCCTCCTGGACCATCCGGCGGCGGCCGTGCGGGCCGAGGTCCTGCGCGTCCTGCGCGTTCGTCGCGTAGAAGAGGCGGGGGACCGTGTTGCCGAAGCCCTTCGGGACCCGGATCCCGACGTGCAGCTGGAGGCAGCCCGATACCTGTACTGTGAGCAGACGGATCATCATCGCGAGCGCCTGCACGAAGGCCTCCACCACGACGACCCCCAGATCCAGGCGGCAACGGTGGGCCTCATTGCCGAAGAGGGGCAGGCGGAGGAATTTCAGCTTGTGCCCGACGAGCTGCTGCAACGGCTTGCGACAATGGACGGGGTCCGCGGCTCGGAAGCTCGGGTTCACGTCGCTAGGATCCTTGGGACGCTCGACCGCCCCTACCGCAACGACCTTCTCCACGACCTACTCGACGACGCGAATCCGCAGGTGGTGCGGGCCGCCATCAAGGCAGCCGGCGACACGGGCGCGCGGACCTTCGTGCACAAACTGGTGCAGTTGCTGGCAGAGGAGGAGTGTGCGCATGTGGCCACACAAGCCCTCGGCGCCTTCGGGCGACCGTTGCACGGCACACTGTACGACTACATGGTCGACGAGCACATCCCCCTTGCGGCCCGACGGCAAATTCCGGCGGTCTTTGCGGCCCAGCCGAGCCCGTTTGTGTTGACTCTGCTTGTGCGGAGTCTCGACACCGTCCCGGTGCCCGTCCGACACGCCGTCGTCCGGGCACTGAGCAAAATCCACAAGGAGGGGGACTATGCCTGCGACGCCGAGGTGTTGGAATCCGCCATTGAATGGGAGGTGGAGCACTACGTCGTACTGGGCCAAATTTTGAACGTCGGTCGCCGGGCGGACCTCTTTGGGCGTTCGCAACTGGATGTACTCCGGGAGGAAGCCCTGGAACGGATCTTCCGCCTGCTTGGGCTGCGCTACAACCAACGCGACCTGTACGATGCGTACCTCGGGCTTACCAGTCCCGATTCGGACGTGCACGACAGTGCTGTGGAGTTTGTGGATAATCTCGTCGACTACAGTGTGCGCCAGTACCTGGTACCGGCCCTTGAGGCCCCGGACGGAGCACAAACCGCGGAGGTCGGCGCACGCTTCTTCGATCGACAGATCCAAACCCCGACGGCTGCTCGCCGCTACGCCCGTTCGGTGGACGATCCCCGGCTTGCCGAAAGCGTGCTCGGAACCGACGACCAACGTTCATCCGCATCCGACAACGAGACTTCTGCCTCTACGCCCGTCTCCGCGCCCGGCGAGTAGCACGGGCCCGCCCCAGGGGGATCGTATGATCGGATGCGCCCCACGCTCCTGCGACGCGGAACGGTGAGCGCACCCGTCCGCAGTCCGTCCGGCCCTCCTTTTCAGCTTCTAATCCCGAACGACGTCCATGCTTGAACAGCTTCGAGATACGTTTTTCGACATTCGGGCGCACGAGTGGCCGAAGGCCCTCGGCCTGTCGCTGTACTTCTTCCTCGTGATTGCGATTTTCTGGGTGCTGAAGCCCATCAAGCGAGGGCTTCTCATCGGCTACTTCGGCGACCATCCGATCCATCTCGCCGGATGGGTGTTGTCGGGGGCGCAGGCCGAACAGCTGGGAAAAATCCTCAACATGCTCGTGGCGTTTGCGGTCGTGGGAATTTTTACCTGGCTCGTGCGGCGGTTTGTGCGGCACCACCTCATCGCCATTTTCTGCGCGGTGTTCGGGGGGCTCTTCCTCTTTTTTGGAACAGTCATCAATCACATTGAGACGCTCGGCCAGGCAGGCGTCTGGTCGTTCTACGTCACCGGCGACATCTGGACGACGGTCATGGTGGCGTCGTTCTGGGCCTTTGCCAACGACCTGAGCACCGGCGATCAGGCCGAGCGCCTGTACGGAATTGTGGGGTTGGGCGGCGTCGTCGGCGGGTTTGTGGGCTCCACCGTGGTCACGGGACTGGTCCAGCAGATGGGCCGTGCCCCGCTCGTGTATGCCTGTCTGGTGCCCACTGCCGCCATTGCCGCCCTCGCCGGGTGGATTCATCGGCGCGAAGCGGCCGCCGACCCCGACGGGGCCGCGAACAAGCCGTGCTGTCCGGATGGGGAGGAGGTGGTTGAGGAGGACAATGCGTTTCTGGAGGGAGCGAAACTCGTTTTTCAGTCGAAGTACCTGCTCGGCATTGCTGCGGTGTTGGGCCTCTACGAGATGGTGTCGAACATTGTGGACTTCCAGCTCGCCATGCTCGTCGAGGAGCGCATCACGGCGGATGCGGAGCGGGACGCGTTCTTCGGGGGAGTCGGACAGGCCACCAGCCTCGTCTCGATTGGGGTGCAGCTGTTTCTCACTTCCTTCGTCATGAAGCGGTACAGTGTGAAGGTGGCCCTTCTCTTTCTGCCGATGGCCATTCTGGCCGGGACGATGGGCTTCGTGGTGCTGCCGACGCTGGCACTTGTCGGCTTCATGTCGGTGAGCGACAACGCGCTGAACTACTCGATCAATCAGTCGGCCAAAGAGACGCTCTACACCCCGACCACGCAGGACGAGAAGTACAAGGCGAAGTCCTTTATCGACATGTTTGTGCAGCGGGCGGCGAAGGTGGCGTCGGTGGGGCTCAACCTGGGGCTGACGGCCCTCGTGATTACCGACCCGCGGTGGTTGTCGGGGGCGGTCGGCGTGCTGCTCGTGGTCTGGATTGTCGTCATTCGCTTTCTCGGCAACCGGTACGAGGAGCGCAAGGAAGGCGCCGAGCCGATTCTGGCGTAGTCGACGGCAGGTTGAAGGTGGGAAGGAGGCGGCGTTGGAAGAAGGATGACCATTCTGCACTCCGAACTCCCCATTCGACACGGTGCTCAGGACGGGGAAAAGCAGGTGGACCAGTCGAGCAGGGTTGTGAGGCGGTCCGCGTGCGGGGCATAGCGCTTGCCGGTCCAGGAGACGCAGACCTCGTCGCCGTCGTCCTCCACGTCCATCACAACGAACTGGCCCGGGCGTCGGGTGAAGAGGCCGAACGGGGTGCGGTAGGGGCCGTGCGTGTAGGGGCCGCCCTTGACGGAACCGGGACGATCGAGGGCGGCCGCGTGAATGACCGGGAAGCCGCCCCCGTCGGCCCGTCCGTAGTGATTATGTGTGCCGTCGTCGAGGGCCACCATGTGGGCGTCGCCGGACAGGATGAAGAGCTGGTCGTTCATGCCGATGGTGTCGATGACGGTGGCTAGTTCGCGGCGCTCGGCGGCAAATCCGCCCCAGTGGTCGCCCGCGTCCGTCTGATCGGCAATCCAGGGGACGCTGCTGACCCAGGCGACGACCTGTCCGTGGTCGCGAGCCTGTCGGAGCTGCTGCTTGAACCACGCCTTCTGCTGCGGTCCCATCATGGTCCGTAGCGAGTCCGGAGCGTCGTTGGGGGTGCGGGCCGAGCGCAGGTCGGTGAGCACGAACCGAATGCGGCCTACGGGGAAGGCCTGGTAGACGGGGCCCTCGTTCTCGCGTGCGAGCGGGTAGTGGGGGACGTACGCGCGGTAGACGGACTGGGCAACCGGGCGGCCTGGAGCGGCCCGTGAACTGTTGTTGGGGCCGTAGTCGTGATCGTCCCACATGTAGGCAAGGGCGGTGGAGCGGAACAGAGCGGCCTGCGGCTCGGCGCCGTGCACGTGGTGGAAGGCGGTGCGAAAGCGGGCGGGCTGTGCCGTGCCGATGTCTTCGTAGTGGAGGTCCCCGAGGTGGAGGAAGAGATCCGGATTGGTTTGCCGAATGGCGTGGAAGACGGGGTGGTCGGATCCGGTGTCGGCGCAGGCGGCGAGTGCCACGCGAAACGAGAACGGGGCGCTCCCGAATGTTCGGAAGCGGCCGCTGCGCGCGGTGTCGAGGCGGCCGTCGACCTGCACCGCGTAGCGGTAGGTCGTTTGGGGGGAGAGGTCGTTAAGGGCGAAGCGGCGGACCTCCGGGGACGGCCCCGGGCGCGTCCCCGAGTAGAGGGTGGGGGGCTCCCAGTGGGCCGCGCTGGTGACGGCGAGGCGGACACGATCCGGGGCCGACGGAAGACGGACCGTGACGCGGGCCGAGGTGTCCGTGACGCCGCCGGCCCATAGCACCGTGACGGCGTCGGGCGGCGGCAGTGAGGGCGACGACCGGAGGAACTGGCACGAGGTGAGACCGAGGAGGCCCAGTACGCCGAGCAGCACGAGGCCGCCCCCGAGGAGCAAGCGATTGAAACGGAGGCCATCAAGAAAACGAGTCGGGGCAAGCCGCATCATGGGACGGGGGACGAATGGAATCGTAGAAGACAATCAGTTACGGAAATCGGGCTCCAATCCCGACTGTCCGGCACTTCCTTGGAAGCGCGTGATCGATAGAAAATCTCCTCGGTGGCACGCAGGTACACCTTCCGTCTTCCTGAATGTCTTCAGCTGGGCGGTCGGTCCGCACCCGAAGTCACGTGACGATAGCAGAACGTACGGCTCCCCAATTCCGCCTGCCCGCATCCAGAAACGCGGCGGCAAACAATACGAGCCGGAGGGAAGTGCAAGCCCGCCCGGCTTTTTGTCTGCTTCGGTGTCTGGTATGGCCGACGGCACGTTCTACGATCAGCTTCCGGTGGTCGACGAGTTTGCGGAGGTGGCCCATCCGCAGCACTACAGACCCGTGCCGGAGGATTGGATCGTTGCCGTGGGCGATGTCCGCAACTCGACCGGGGCCATCGAGGAGGGGCGCTACAAACAGGTCAACGTGGTGGGAGCCTCGGTCATTGCCGGCATCCTGAACGCCGTCGGTCATCGCTCGGTGCCGTACGTCTTCGGGGGCGACGGGGCGACGCTGTGCGTGCGGGGGCGATATGAGGGAGCCGTTCGACAGGCCCTCGCCGGCGCGCGACGCATGGCCCGCGAGGAGTTTGGGCTGCGGCTCGACGTGGGGATCGTACCGGTGGCCGATCTCGTGCAACAGGGACACACCGTCATGGTGGGCCGATTTCGGCTCTCGGACACCATCGAGCAGGCCATCTTTATGGGCGGGGGCCTGGTTCAGGCCGAGAAGTGGGTGAAGGCCGATGCGAACGGGCCGTACGAGGTGGCTCCCGATGTGAACGGCTCCGCCGACTTCGAGGGCCTGGAGTGTCGCTGGGAAAACGTACCGAGTCATCGCGAGGAAATCGTCGCACTCCTGGTGCACGCCTCCGGCCCCACCCTGCAGGACCGTGCCGGCATCTACGAGGACGTCATTGCCGAAATGCGGTCGATCTACGGGGATGGCGAGGACAGCCGCCCGGTGCTGCACGGGCAACTTCAGATGAGGCTGGATCCGAGCGCGCTTCCGACTGAGCAGCGCGTACAGACGCACGACGAAACCTGGATCCAGCGTGTGTTGTACCGTCCCGGCGTCTGGCTGGAGAACGCCCTCGGGCGACTGTTGATGGCGACCGACTGGACGACCGATGCGACGCAGTGGGGCAACTACAAAGAAGACATGGAAACCCATACGGATTTTCGGAAAATGGACGGCACGCTGCGCCAGGTGCTGGCCGGAACGCAGGCACAGCGCAAGCAACTGGAAGCCTATCTCCAGACTCAATACGAACGGGGGCACCTCATCTACGGACTCGACGTGTCGGACGCCGCCATGATTACGTGCCTCGTCTTTCAGTACGAAAAGGAGCACGTGCACTTCGTGGACGGCGCGGACGGCGGATATGCGCATGCCGCTCGGGACTTGAAGGCGCGGGAGGAGGCACGGAGGGAAGGATAGACGAAGGGAAAAACGAACCCCCGGACACGGACTGGAGGAACACGGCGCCGTTCAGTATGGGGCTTCATGCGCCCGTTGTATTTTTTCAATTGGATTGTCCTATTTTACCGGTCCGTGAGAACGCACGTCCCCCCCACGTTCTCAAATGGAGCCGAGGCACGGCAGGCGACATCGAATTTCAGATACGTATTCACGGATTGGTATGAGCCATCTACGACTGCTTCGGAGAGTGGGCGTGCTTCTACTCGTATGGACGTTGTCGGCTCTCCCTCTTCTGGGCCAGGTCCCGAAGGTCCAGCTTCTGTATGACGACGGGGGGGTGTTGAGCGATCGGAAGACGGTCACCGTGACGCTGACCGACGCCAAGGGCTCCGTTCCCCCCGATACCGCCGCGGTCCGACAGGCGGATCGCATTCACTTCCTGTACCGTCCGGCGGGCGACTGGACATTCGCGGACGATGCGACGGCCACCCTTCGACAGATTGCCATCCAACAAGACGGACTGCGGATCCAGCCGTCGGAGGCATCGCTCCTGCAACAAGACGATGCCGTCATCGCAGCTCGGGCCGCCTATCCGCGCGATCAGATTGAGTGGCAGCGGCCGTTTACCTTCGCGCACCCGATCGACACATCGGCGGCGCTGTCGCTGCCGGAGGTCTACTCGACGGGCTACGCAGCGCTCCGACGGCCCTACGATCGGGGACGTCGGCTGCTGAAGCAGGGCCAACCGCGCCGGGCGCTCGATACGCTCGCCGTCTTCTTTGGAGAGGCCCCGTCGTCCTACGCGTTCGTGCCGGACGCCAAGGCAACCCTCGACAACGCCGCCGCGGCCATCGTGGATCGAGAAACGAAGACGTTTGACGCCCTCCGCGAAGAGGTCCTGGCGTCCCCCAATGCCGAGTCGCTGGCACGCATCGAGAGCTTCCGAACCCAACTGGACACCGTCCGGACGGCCCTCGATGCGTATCTGAACGCCCGCCCGAACGCCGGGGCGTCCGTCGAGGAGCGCATTGCCGCTCTGGATACGTCTGCCGCCACCCTGTACGACAACGCGTACGAAACGTACCGACAGCAAACGGTCCGCGTCTTCTTGGAGGCGCCGTACAGTCGGGCCAAGCCCGCCTTTTTTGTCGATGCCCTCGTGCAGCTGCTGCTGGATCCCAGTCCCGTGCGGGCGGCCTCCGGCCTGCAGCTCGACAGCCTATCAACAGCATTGCTTGCTGAGGACCGGTACGACGACGTGCGCCGCACCCTCCAGAAGAACCAATGGGGCCAAGACTTCCAGGATGTGATGAGGATCCTCAACGACAACCTCCGTCGGCACGACCGCCTCTTTGGCGAGCAGGTGTTTGAGAGCCTGCGCCTGGCCCGGACATCGGCGGCCCAGCCGTACTATGAGATCCTATCGGCCCTAAATGCCGCGGCGGCCGGGACGGCCTCCGCCTTCCAATCCCACTGGGAGCGCGCCCAGACGACTACCCCCGATCTTTCCCTGCTGAACGCCCTCCAGCACTGGCGCATCGCCCGCCGCACGACGCCCTCCGCCGACCCCCCTTCCGGGGCAGCCCTCGTGACGGAAGCCCGGCACCTACGTACAGAAAATCGTCCCGAGGCGGCGCGCCGCCGGCTTGAGCGAGCGCGCCGAATGGCGCCGGACTACGCCCCGCTTCTCTATGAGCAGGGCCGACTGCATCAGGCGCAGGGCGATACCGCGGCGGCCCGCACCCACTTTGACCGCGCCCACGCTGCCGATACGACCTACATCGTGCCCGAAGTGGCCACGCTTCGCCTGTTGTTGGACCAGAAACAGTCCGAGGCGGCACTGAAACGAGCGGATGCGGTACTGCAGTCGGCCCCCTACTGGATGGTCTACTTTGCCAAAGCGCGGGCCCTGGGCCAACTGGAACGCTACGACGAGGCCATCGACGTGCTTCGGGAACGCTGTGAACAGCTCAACGAGAAGAGCTACGCCCTCTACGCGCTCATGGCCGAACTGTACGCCCGCCAGGAGGCCTGGAAGGGCGCTGCGTGGGCGGTCAACGAGGCCGATGCCTACGAGCCGGACCGTCCCGACTTTGTGTCGCGCCTCCGGTCCGTACGGGAGCAAGTGACGGCTGCCGAGGACGTTTCGCTGGAGGAGGCGACTTCGCCCCCGGGGGCCTCGGGCCCGTAGACGCCAGCGACGGACGGAGGCCGGGCAGACGGTGCAATGCAGCAACGGACTTGGTATTATACCAAATCCGCCTGCAAATCAGGGCTCCAGAAATGTCGGTGTAGGCCCAAACGAATGAGCCTCACGTACATACCTTCACACTTACGTACTTCCAAACCCGAATCCTTCAACCGGATTCGGTATTAGACCGGATGTGGCATTAGGAGGTAGCTCCTTCGGATGCATTCGGCAGTGCCCCATCCACGAGCACAGCCGCCCCGCCGATGCCTACGGCAAGCCCCCCCGCCGCGTAGAAGACGGCATCCATTCCCCCTATGATGAGGGCGGCCCCCATCGCAAGGGGGCCCACCGCCTGTCCAAGCCGCAGGACCATGCCGTTGAGGGACAGCACTACGCCCCGGGAGACGTCGGTCGTCAGCTCCGCCAGACGCGTCTGGAGGGCCGGCTGGTTGAGTCCCTGCGCAACCCCGAAAAGCAGGGCAGCCGCGCCGACGCTCCACGGAGACGGAGCCATGGGGATGAGGGCCAGTGCAATTGCGTTGATCAGCAGGGAGCCCTGAATGAGCCGATGCTGCCCGATGATTACACTCAGTCGCCCGAGCTGGGTAGCCGTGAGGCCGCTGGAGATTGACGACAACGCGAGAATCACACCCGCCATCTCGGGCGGAGTGCCAAACCGCTCGTCGAGCAGACCGGGAACGTACGTGAGGAAGGCCCCGAAGAGCAAAATGTACACGCCGAAATTAATGCCGAGATACCCCAGGATCTTCGGATCGGAGAGCCGATGCCGGGCCACCCTCAGGTACGTCGACAGGTCTTTGGCCCGCTCAATCGAGGGCGTCTCCAAGCCCCACGCCACGACCGCGGCCACCGGCAGGGCCAGCACCGGCAATGCGAAGGGCCAAAACCACGCTATGGCCGCCAGTGTCCCGCCCACTACCGGATAGGCTGCCGTTCCCACATTGAGCGCCGTCGCATTGTACCCGATGGCTGCGGCCCGCGTCGTGCCGTCGTACCGATCGCCGATCATCGTCACGGCCAGTCCCACGAGGGGCGCCGCCGCCATGCCCTGCAGGGCCCGTAGGAGAAGCAAAACGGAAAAGGACCGGGCCAGCGCACAGGCACCTCCTGCGACGCCAAACACGACGAGGGTTGGCACCAGTACGCGCTTCCGCCCTACCCGATCGGCCAGCATGCCTGCCAACGGGGCGCTCAAAATTCCCGAGAGCGAGTAGGCCGTGACGATCCATCCCACCTGTGCATGGGAAATGCCGAACGCGTCTACGACCTGGGGGAATGAAGGCGCCACGCTCGATACGTTGCCCACGGCCACCATCGTAACGGCAAAGAGCAACCAGAGTCCAGCGTCGCGGTGCGGAATCGCCGATTTTGAATCATCCGCAGACGCGGACGAACCGGAGGACAGAGGCATGAACGCCGAAGGTGCTCGCGAAGCAGTCACAGAATGACCCGCTGATACGTACTTCTCCGTATGGAGTTGAAACGGGGAGGTCATTTCTCGGGATCTTGCATAATTTCCCTTCCGGCCCCTGCTCGAAGTGCGAGACGCCCCGCGGCTCCGTTGGCAACTGCTTTTCATTCGGTCCGCCGGGCGAGGGGAGGTCCAATTGTGGATCGATCGACGAGGGGACGCCGGGCCTCGTTCCGAACGGCGGATTTCTCTTGCCCGTCGGATCATACTGATGGTCTCTCCATGTTCTCAGCCTGCACCGCTCAATAATCGCTTTCCGCCTCGTCGCGAAGCGTGTACGCGGGACGAAGACACGGCCTCACACGATGGACAACTGTCCCGGCCATCTCTTCCAGAATGAGAGCCGGATTGGCGCTCATTGAGGGCCCGGTACATTCACAGGGACGCGATAAACGTGGGGGCGTGCGGTAATGTAGAGCATTTTTCGATCGGGCCCCCCAAATGTCAGATTCGTAGGGGGTTTAGGTACGGCAATGCGGGCCTGCTGCGTACCGTCCGGTCCGTAGACCCATACGCCCCCCGGACCAGTCGTATAGAGATTTCCCTTCGTATCTACTTTCATTCCGTCCGTCTTGCCTTTCGCTCCGTCGTCCTTCGGGGCAGCAAATCGCTGCTTTTCCTGAATGTGTCCGCGTTCGGAAAGCGTAAACGCCCACACAACGCTCGTCTTCGAATCATTGACGTAGAGCGTCGAATCGTCGGGCGAAAGCGAGATGCCGTTCGGACGATCGAGGGATTTGGTCAGAAGCGCCAGGTTGTCTGTGGGCGACAGCCGGTACACGCCCGAAAAGCTGAGCTGCCGATCCGACTCGTTCGTCCCATAGGGCGGGTCGGTAAAGTAAATGGCGCCGTCCGATGCAATGGCCAAGTCGTTGGGGCTGTTTAATCGCTTGCCCCCATACGTCTGCACGATCGGCGTCGTTGTCCCATCCCCGGATCGACGTGCCACCTGCCCACTATGTTGCGCTAGCAGGAGGTGGCCGGTGAGGTCAACGGCAAGCCCGTTGGCGTACCCAGAGGGCTTCATAAACACCTTCGTTCCGCTCTCAGGGGTCCACTGATAAATGGTGTTGGCGGGAATATCCGAAAAGAGCAGCCGTCCGTGATACCAGACAGGGCCTTCCGTAAACTGAAAGCCGTTGTCCACAAGTTCGACCGTGGCTCCTTTCGGGACGGGTCGTTCCTGAGCAGTGGCGGTTCCCCGGGCCCCGAGGACAACGCCGAGAAGAAGACCGAACACAACGAAAGTCCCCCTCTGAGGCAAACTGCCGGAAATGCCGAGGCCGAAGACACTATTCATAGTCGTATACGGGTGTTGGACCGGTCATGGGGCTTTGGATTCATTGCTTGTGACCGCCCCTTTCCCCCTCTTGAGGCTCCCCTGCTGCATCCCGAGTGAGCTCGGACGCCCTGCATTCGCATCCTTTTCGCGTACTCGTCTCGTTCGCTGTTGTGCCCGGCCTCGTCTCAGGTCGGATTCAACGACGGGGATAGATTCTGATGCCGAATCCGGTTGAAGGATTCGGGGTTGTAAGTATATGAGTATGAAGGTATGTACCTGAGACCCATCCGTTTGAGTTCACCCCCAATATCTCTGGTCGCCCGAACTTTACAGGCGGATTTGGTATTAGGCGGCCGAACGAGTTCGGCCGCGGAGTTGGTATGAGGAGGCTCGATATGGATCGAGGCACGGGCAAACCGACCAAAGACCAAGGGAGGTGGCGCGTTCCCTCGATCCGGCGTAAAATAAAAAAAGTCGATCGCTCCCGGCTCATCCGGGGTCGATCCGACCTTCTGATACGCAAAAAAACTGGCGTCGGCGAGCCGAACTCGCAATTCCAAGTGTAAAACACCGGGAACATCCTTTGGAGCGGTGCGCCGAAGCTCCAACGGGGTCGTGGCGAGTCCGACTCGGCATTCGCGACGCCTCAACTTGGGAACACGGTCCCGGACGCACCCGACGGGGACCGCCGAGATCGTCAGTTTACCACTGACGCTCGGTCACGCGTTCAACGCCGATCGCGCTCAATCCCTTGTCGGTTTCTTCGATTTCAAATTCGACCCGATCTCCCTCTTCCAGGTCCTCGTCCGGGACCTCGCTGTGATGGAGAAAAACGTCGTCTTCTCCTTCGT
>CAYOWD010000042.1:0-19477 GCA_964407535.1 uncultured Salinivenus sp.
TGCCGCCCTGGGCAGCCCCCGTGTGCGACCGGAGGGGATGCAGCTTCGAGACAACGCCCACGTCCGCCCCGCCCTCGCGGGCATACAGCGCCGCCATCAACCCCGACCCGCCCGCTCCAACGACAACAATATCGTGCTCAAATTTCATAGGTCTCGTGTTGCGTAATTGCGTAATGCGTGAGTCGTGATGCGTGACGCAGGACACGTGGAGATGCTCACGTCTCCCCGATCACGCGCTACGACGTAGTCTCAGATGGGAACGACAGGGGGCCATCGCCGTGCGTCGTCGCGCCCCGATGTGGCTACCATCCGGCCGTGATCACCGAGTACAGCCCGATAATAAATAGCCCCAAGGCCACCGTCCACGACAGGGAACGCGCCACGAGTCGGCCCATCGGATTGCGGATGTAGTCGGTGAGGACGTTGTTGAGCCCGTAAAAGCCGTGGTGCAGGGCCACGATGAGGAAGAGGATGTTGAATCCTTTCCACAGCACCGCGTACACCGGGTCGGCCAGGCGCTGCATCACCACCTGATAGGGCGTCGCCTCCGCATCCGGACCGAAGCGCGCTTTCACGCCTTCCCTCGCCTCGTCGGGATACGAGGGCATTTGCCCCTTCTCCGTCCCCACCTCGTGGGTGACCGAGGCCACCTGGTGATCGTAGTGCTGCACCCAAAAGTGGGTGATCAGCATGAAGATGAGGAATGTCCCCGTGATTCGATGCAGGAACCAATTCAGGGCACTCGATTGAGAGGCAGACATGTCGTCAAGCAAAGCCTAGGGATGAAGGAGAACGACGGACAACCCGGCGCTACAGGAAGAGCGACGGCATCGATCCGGGCCCGAAGAACCACTCGCCCAGCGAATAGATGGAGGGCCAGCCCCCCACCAGAATGATGACGGCGGTCACAATCCCGAGCGTCAAAAACAGGCGTTTTTGTTTCGGGCTCCATCCGAGAAAGTCGATGAGCACAATGCGAAGGCCGTTCATCGCGTGGTAGGCCACCGCCACAAGCAATCCAAACTCGCCCACCTTGTAGATGGGGCTGTGGTACTTGGCGATCAGCGCGTTGAACGTCTCCGGGTCGCTCAGCGACTTCAGGCCCCAGATGTGGATGATCAGGTAGACAACGAGGCCCACTCCGGTGAGGCGATGCATCATCCAGGCAAACATGCCTGTACGCACGCGGTAGCGCTGAAAGCGACTGTCCTGTTCAGCGGTCGCTTTCCCCGTGGCGGGAGCCGCAGGACGATCTTCAGTGTCAACTGCCATGACGAAAGAGGCTTGTAGCGCAAAAGGAGGACGGATTGCACGCCGGACGATCCGTTCGAGCACGCCGGCCCTGTTCTCAGCCCCGTACCGGAGGCGTGCGTACCAATCCGTGAGAACGTACGTCAACGATTTCGTCAGCTTGGCACGGACATCTCAGATTCTGAGAATCCGAGATTGCTGGAGATCAGCCGGGCTCACCCGGCAAGATCGTGGGAATCTGAGAGGCCCCGGGCCGTACCCCGCTATGAGCGAAAATGAACCTGACCGGTTGAGGATCGGTGCGAGCGTATTCACGGAGCGGTATCGGCGACGTTCGAATGGACGCGTGCCACTTCTCTGCACGAATCGACAGGGCATCCGTTCCCGGGGGGGGAACAATCAAACACCCTCGTAACGGGAACGAGTAGATCTGGGCCCGGACAGGCGTCCCTGTTGGGCCCGGGCTGTGCCGAGGGCCGCCCGGGCTGATCACCCACGGGACCGTTCTTACCGCTCGCTGATCGGGACGAAGGTCTGGTCGCGATTGCCCACGTACTGGGCCCGCGGGCGGATGAGGCGGTTGTCGCTCCATTGCTCCAGCAAGTGAGCGGTCCAGCCCGCCGTACGGCTCAGGGCAAAGATGGGCGTGAAGAGGTCCGGATCAAGGCCGAGCTGGTAGTAGGTCGACGCACTAAAGAAGTCGACGTTCGGGTCGATGCCCTTGTCGCCCTGCATCTTCTCCAGAATGGCCATGCTGTATTCGTACCACTTCATCTCGCCCTCCTCGTCGCTGAGCTCTTTCACCATGTCGCGCAGGATGGCGGCGCGCGGGTCCATGGTCTGGTAGACCCGGTGCCCGAAGCCCATCACGCGCTCGCCGGCGTCGAGCTTCTCCTGGATGTACTCGGTCGGGTCGGCGCCCTGCTCGTCGATTTCCAGCAGCATGCGCATCACCTCGCGGTTGGCGCCGCCGTGGAGCGGGCCCTTGAGGGCCCCGATGGCCCCGGCCACAGCGGAGTACAGGTCCGAGAGCGTGGAGCCGATGACGCGCCCGGTAAAGGTGGACGCGTTGAGGCCGTGGTCGGCATGCAGCACGAGGCACACGTCAAAGACGCGCTCGGCCGCCTCGCCCGGCTCCTCCCCGTTGAGCATGTAGAGGAAGTTCTGCGCCATCGAGCCGTGATCGAGCGGCGAGATCGGATCCAGGCCCTTCCGCAGCCGATCGAAGGCCGCTATGATCGTGGGGATCTGGGCCAGAAGCCGGGACGCCTTGCGTCGGTTGGCGGTCGGGTCCATCGCGTCGGCCTCCTCGTCGTAGAGGGCCAGCGACGAGACAGCCGTTCGGAGGACGGCCATCGGATGGGCGTCGTCGGGGGCGTTCCGCAGAATGTCGAGGATGGTCGCCGGAAGGGATCGTTCGCTCTGGAGTTCGGACCGGAGCGTGTCGAGCTCGTCGCTCGTCGGCAGGGATCCGTTCCACAGCAGGTAGACGACCTCCTCAAACGAAGCGCCGTCGGCGAGGTCGTTGATGTTGTAGCCGCGATAGATGAGCTCGCCCTTCTCCCCGTCGATGTCGGACAGCTCGGATTCGAGGGCAACGACCCCCTCCAGTCCCCGAGCTTTTACGGGGGCGTCGTCAGTTGTCAATTCTTTCACGTTGTTGTCAGCCATGAGTGTCGGGTCCAGTCGGTATCGGAACTGAGGATGGAAAAGATGCGTGGCGGGCCGGCAGGCACGCCCACACGCAAGATATACAACAGCGCCTGCAGCGTAAACGGGACACGGATCGAGAGGGTCTCCCCCGACCGCCCTCGCCCCGGTCCCCGCACGTCAAGGACAGAGAAACGGGTCCTGCAGGAGTGTGCTGCATTGCCAAGACGAACCGCCGCCGCGGATGTCTTTTTTGTTCTGTTTGCCAAAAGCCTTATCCGGGCATGGGTTTCCTCGAAGAGCGGGAATGTTCGTCAATCCGGTCGCCCGTGCGTCCCGCCCCGTATGCCGGGCGCCTCCCTCGCGGCCTCGCCCCCATTTCCTCTGTTGACCATTCTGCATTCGGCCCACCAATTCCGCCCAATGGGCCCTCCCTCCACAATTGTTGCCGAGAAATGAAAGGCAGGCACGAAAAAATGGTTTCCCAGTATGATGGGTCCCGTACCCGGGACGCAAGGGCACACGACGGGACTGTTCTCCGCCACAGCGGGCGTCGGGATCATTTGTGGCGCAACGGGATATGTGACATGACATTCCAAGCCACTTTTGCGTGGTGGGGATGCCGTTTCGAACGGCTGCTGACGCGCAGGACCCTCACGGTCCGGCGTTCAGCCGCGGGCACGGCGCAGGGGTGAGCCGGAAGGGCTTTTCCAGCGGCTCTCGGGACCGATCGCTCTGCACTGCAGACGCGCGGTCCGCCCCTCCTGATCGGTGCTCGACGCGCATTCGGCCGTTCTCTTGGTTCGGCATCCCGCCTCCGTCTCTCGCGAGACGGCTTTTCACTCGAACTCAATGCTCACGAGTCAATCCGTGCCTGTACGCGCCGCCGGCTACTCCCCAGAAGCACGGCCGGGGTCCCGCACAGCGGGGCCGTCGTCCGGTTGTCATTCCACTCGGGCTGCTCATTCGGCCTCCCGATATGATCGGGCGGGCCGTTTTCGTGCTGTTCCTATGTCTTGTAGGCGTCCCTCCTCCGGCCCCTTCTGCCGTCTCCGGTGCCCGTCCAGGCACGGTCCAACCTCAACGTATGTCCAAAGAAATTGTCGTTAACGTCGGCGAAACCCAAACTCGGATTGCCATCGTCGAAGATGGCAAGCTCGCCGAATTGTACATCGAAGACGCTGAGAACAAGCGCACCATTGGCAATCTCTACCTCGGCCGCATCCGGAAGGTGATGCCGAGCATTCAGGCCGCCTTCGTCGACATCGGCCAGGAGCAGGATGCCTTTCTCCACTTTTCGGATCTGGCCGATAACCTGCCGTACCTGATCGATTACCTCGACCTCGATCAGCCAAAGGTGGAAGCCATCAACGTGCCGCCCGGCGGCAAGGATTGGGACAATCGGCCCTCCGACCTCCTGAATCGAGGCCAGGAAATCCTTGTCCAGATCACGAAGGAGCCGATCTCCAACAAGGGCAGTCGAATCTCGACGGACTTGTCGCTGGCCGGTCGGTTTCTCGTACTGGTGCCCCTCCAGAATTACGTCGCGGTCTCGCGCAAAATTACCGAGGACAAGGAGCGGCGCCGCCTCGAAGCGCTCGCGGGCAGCCTCGTGCCCGACAACTTCGGCGTGATCGTGCGCACGGTGGCCGAGGACCGCGACGCGAAGTCGCTGGACAAGGACCTGAAGCTGCTCATGGAGCGGTGGCGCCGCGTCGAAAACCGGCTGCAGGAGCAGCCCGATGCGCCGGCCCTCATCCACGAAGACGTCGACATGGCGTCCTCCATCATCCGGGACCAGTTCTCGGAGGAATACGATCGCCTGCTCGTGGACCACGAGTCGCTCTACCATAGCATCCGCAGCTACGTGCGGGCCGTGGCGCCCGACACGGTCGACTGCGTAGAGCTGCACGACGGCAGCGAGCCGGTCTTCGAGGCCGCGGGCATCCAGCAGGGCGCCGACCGGGCCTTCAAGGATCGGGTCGAACTGCCGTCCGGCGGGTACCTCTTCATCGAGAAGACGGAGGCGATGCACGTCGTCGACGTCAACTCGGGCCGCTCGGGCAAGGGGAAGTCGCAGGCCGAAAATTCGCTCAGCGTCAACCTGGAGGCGGCCCGCGTCATTGCCCGCCAAATCCGGCTGCGCGACCTCGGCGGCATTATCGTGGTCGACTTTATCGACCTCCGCAACGAGGACGACAAGAAGAAGGTCTACGACGAGCTCAAGAAGGGCTTTGACGATGACCGGGCCATCACGAAGGTGCTCCCGATGAGCGACTTCGGGCTCGTGGAGATTACGCGACAGCGCCTGCGCCCGAGCATCACGACGACCTTCTCGTCGGCCAACGGGTCCTCCTCCCGCGACGAGGACGACGGCAGCCCCAAGAAGCTGCAGGAGGCTGAGCGCAAGATTCAGAGCCTCGAACAGGAGGTGGAAAAGCGTGAGGAGGAGCTGGAGCGCCTCAAGGAGGAAAACGGCGGGGAGGCCGACGCGGAAGCGGAGGCCGATGTGGAGCGCCTGCGCGAGAAGATTCGTACGCTCGAACAACAGGTCGAGGAGGCGCGCCGGCAGACCCCGCCCGCGCAGGAGCAACAGTCGCCGCCGTCCGGCGACGGCGACCCCTCGGCCCCAGAGCTCGCCGTGGACACCACGGCCGACGCCGATACGGCCGAGGCATTCGTGGACAAGGTCGAGCAGTGGATTGCCGACCACAGCAGCCAGCATCGGTCCATCACGCTCCGGGTGCACCCCTTTACGGCGGCGTTCCTGCAGCGCCCCGTGCCGACCTACCCGACGCGCTGGTTTATGGACCACCTCGTGCGGGTGCACCTCGACCCCGACGACGACCTCGAACCGCTTGCCTTTCGGGTGGTCAACGACCGCGGCGACGTGCTGTCGGAGGCCTAGCCGCCTGGGACTCCGGCCCCGAACGGGGCGACCGCTCTGCCCGTGCGCTGCACATGTGCGCCCGAGCCGGGGGCCGGGAACAACCCCCCGGTTCCGGCAGAATGCATGTGCGGGCACCCACCCGAGACGTGGGGGCGGGCCTGCCTGTTCTTCGGATCGCAGCTCTGACGGACGCGACGACTCGGTATGGACACGACGACCATTCTCGACGAACTTGAAGATGCCGCGGAGCGCCTCGGGGTCGAGGTGCGCACCGAAAAGGGCAACTTTCGGGGCGGACGGTGCATCGTGGGCGGCGAGGAGCTCATCATGCTGAACACGCGTCACCAACCCGAAACGCAGCTCGTCGTCATGGCCGAAGCGCTGCGGGACGCTCCTCTCGATACCATCTACCTGAAGCCGGCCGTGCGGGATGCCCTGGAAGACACCTGGGCCGCCCTCGACGCGGAGCCGGAGGAGGCCTCCCATGCCAGCTGACTCGTCCGATGCGTCCTCGTCCCGGCCCCTCACCGCGGCCGCCGTCGTCGACGGCGCTACGCTCGACCGTCACGTCGACACGCCGCCGCTCACGGTGACCCTTCTGGGCACCGGCACGTCCACGGGCGTGCCCGTGCTCGGCTGCGGGTGCGACGTCTGCACGTCTGACGACCCGCGTGATGCGCGCACTCGCTGCGCCTGCTACATCCGCGTCGGCGGGCTCGGCATTCTCATCGACACCGGCCCGGATTTTCGACAGCAGGCCTTCCGCGAAAACATCGACCGGATCGACGCGGTCTGCTACACGCACCACCACTTCGACCACGTGGTGGGGCTCGACGACCTGCGGCCCTTCTTCTTCCAGAATGAGACGGTGATGCCGTGCCACGCCCATCCCGACACGGCGGCCGTCATGCGGCGCGGCTACGACTACATCTTCGGCAGCGACCCCTACCCCGGTGCTGCCAACGTTGAAATGGAGAGCACCGACGGTCCATTTACGGTGACGAGCCGCTACGACGACGCGGGGGCGGTCCCGGTCGATCCCATCCTCCTCCACCACGGCCGCACGCCCGCCTACGGCTACCGAATCGGCCGCTTTGCGTACCTGACCGATGTGGGTACCATCCCGCCGGCCAGCTTTAACGGGCTCGACGGGGTCGACGTGCTCGTCCTCGACGCCCTTCGGCCGGAGCCCCACCCCTCGCACTTCTCGTTCGACGAGGCCGTGGAGGCCGCCCGCCGCATTGGGGCGCAGCAGACCTACTTCGTCCACATGACCCACAACGTGCGGCACGAGGCCGCCAACGCCGCCCTCCCTGACGACGTACAGCTCGCCTACGACGGCCTCACGATGGAGGTGCCCGCCCTCGAACCCTCCGGCTCGACGCCGTGAGGCTCTCGGCCCGCTCCCGGGCTTCCCGGTGGTGTCGGTCTCTGCTGTCGGAACGGGCAATGACAAATCCGGGGCGCGAAAACCGTCAGTCACCGGACGCGTGGGGGCCATACAACTCCTCCTCGTACGGGTCCGAGTCGTTTAGAAACCGGTCAAGTGGAACGGTCTTCTCGTCCTCCACGTCCCGCCGAGCCTCGTCCACGAGTGCTTCCCACTCCTCCTCGGTGGTTTGATCAAACAGCTCCTCCCATCGCTGGTCCTCTTCCAGCTCCTTGAGGTACGCGGCCGCGTACTTGTCCTGTTCGTCCTCGGGAAGCGCCCGAAGCCGATCAATCAGAGTTCTCATGAGCGTCGTCATATCCGGGTGTGATCTATGATTTTGCGGGGTCGGACAGGTCCTTCTCGTAGGAGACGGAGGCCTGTGTTGCGCCTTGACGGTTGGCGTCCCGGCGAATGTTCTGCGCCTGCTCGGTCGACCGCCCTATTGATTGAGCGCATGAGCGCGCATCTGTTTTCTACTTTCACAAACGCGGTGCTGATCCTAAGACGTGGGAGATCATGTCAGCACTGCAAGACTGTCTCCGCATGGAAAGACGACTCCCCCTCGGTGCTACCGATCCGGTTCCGGCTCGGGCCGGGAATGCGATGTCAGCCCCGACGACCAGCCGGAGATGGTTTCGACGAGCCAGTAGACCGTCACGCACGGGGGCGACACGACCTTGGCGACGCAGCACAAGCCGGTGTATTCGCCCGTGCGGGTCGGATTTGGGATGTACGCGTCGGGCTCGTGGAGGTCGAGCGTAAACCAGCCGTTGGTGTCGTACTGGGTGTAGATCACGAGCGTGCGTCCGCCTCGATTGGGGATCTCTTGCGGAAACTTGGTGCGGACGATCTCCTGAAGCAGATGCTCCTCCCAGTCTGCCTCGGGCACAACACACCGGAGGTCCAACTCGACGTGCGCAGGTCTCAAGTCATAGCGGGCGAGCGGCCAGGTGGTCATGATTCCGTGCTCGTCTTCGTATCAGAATGATCGTGATGCGCATTTTAAAACCAATTGATTATAAAAGTCAAGTCTGCGAGTTGCCATTTTGGCGAAAACACTCTTTTGGAAAATGCTCTGGCTACGTGGATTGCGAATTTGCTGACGGAGACACCCTCACCCCGACGGACATCAAGGACCGGGCTCACCAGCTATGGAATGCGTCTGATGATTCCCAGGAAACGTTGGCCGAAGCGGTGGGGCGAAGCCAGGCAGCGGTCAGTAAAGCCCTTCGATCCGTAGACGAATCGGAGATGCGATACGTGAAAATCTGTGTCGACGTCATTGAGCACTACTGCGACGACGTGACGATTCACTATCCCCGAGGCAGGGTTGAACGGTCGTCGTAAGCTCTCTGGACGAACGGCCCTTCGACGCTGCTTTCCCGTCTTTCACACGTCCCTCCTCCGTCCCGTGTCCGTCTACGACCGACAGGCCGCCCGCTTCGCGTCCCGGTACGAGCGCGTGGACCCGGCGACCATCCACGACGACTGGCGGCCGCTCCTGCCCCCCACGCAACTGCTGGTACTCGACGTGGGTGCCGGCTCCGGACGCGATGCGGCGTGGCTGGCCGAGCAGGGACACGAGGTGGTGGCCGTCGAGCCCGCCGACGCGCTCCGGCAGCGCGCCCGGGATCTCCACCCCTCCCCCCGCATCCAGTGGCTCGACGACCGCCTGCCGGGCCTCGACGCCGTGCACGATCTCGACTACCGGTTCGACCTCATCCTGCTGAACGGGGTGTGGATGCACTTGCCTCCATCCAGTCGAGAGCGGGCCTTTCGGAAGCTCCAGGCGCTCCTCAAGCCCAACGGCCACCTCGTGTTCGGCCTGCGCTCCGCCCCGCCCGACGATGAACGTACGGCCTATCCCACGTCCACGGCTGAGCTGCGCGACTTCTCCCGCTCCTTCGCCCTCGAACTGTTGCAGGAAGGCACCTCCGACGACCAGTTGGGACGGTCGGAGGTGACCTGGAACTCGGTCGTCTTTCGTCTGCCGGACGACGGGACCGGAGCGCTTCCCCTCATCCGACACATTCTCATCAACGACGATACATCTGCCACCTATAAACCGGCGTTGCTTCGCTCCATCCTACGCGCCGCCGATACCGCCAAGGGAGCCGTTCTTGAGAAGACCCGTGATCACGTTCGAATTCCACTCGGGCTCGTCGCCCTCTACTGGCTCCGAATGTATCGATGGCTCATCCTCGAACGGGGCTACCACCAAATGCCTGAAGGGAATGGTCCCCCTGCGTTTGTGGATGAACACTTCAAGGCGCTTGCCCCACTTGCCGAATCGGTATTCCGGCTCGGGCACCGCTTCACTGGAACAGAAGCCCGACACATAATCGAAACCTTCCGCGCTGTCCGAGACACTATTCGTGATGGACCTGCTTACTTCACTACGTACCCAGGGACTGACGAAGAGGTGTTCCAGTATGAAGGTGGGCAGATTCGCACCTCAGACACGGTCACTCTTGATCTCGATTTTCTGCAGACCGTCGGCATTCTCCGTATTCCCCGGCACGTCTGGGAGTCGCTTGCCCGACATGCAAGCTGGATTGAGCCTTCCATTTTGAGCCGCTGGGTGGAGCTGCTCGGTACCTATGACGGCACGGAAAGCGCCGGGACCTATCGGGACGCTCTGTCCTGGCCCAACGTCGAACGCTCCACGAAAGAGGTTCGCCAAATCGTCGCTCGTCTTCGAGATTCCGACGAACCTGTCCACTGTGTGTGGTCCGGGAAACGTCTCGGAAATGAATATGAGATCGACCACTGTTTCCCCTTTAAACACTGGCCCAACAATCACCTCTGGAATCTGCTCCCTACCAGTCCGCACTTAAACGCCAAGAAATCTGATCGACTTCCGTCCGCCGCACAACTGGAGGACGCAAGTGAGCGCATTCAGGACTGGTGGAATCGGGCCTATACCCAGACTGAATACGCATCCCAGTTTCATGAGGAAGCCTCGGCTGCTCTTCCGCTTTCTCGCTCCCAAACGAAGAAGCTGGACGAACTCCTCACCGGACTCCGGCGTCAGCGCGTTCGACTACGTACCGATCAGCAGATCGCCGAATGGAGCGCGGATCACGTTTGAAATCACTTCCTCCTGACTGTAGGTTTATTTCACCTCACATCTTTTCTTCATTTCGTTTCTCTTCTCGTGTCTGGTGGCGAAAACCCCTACTCGCACCTCACGGCCAAAGACCGTGATCGCCCTTCCTTTCCAACGCGCAAGCTCCTTGGCCTCGGTCACATTCAAGGACGCGTGCTAGACTACGGCTGTGGACACGGCGCCGACGTAGAATTTCTCCGGGACAAAGGCTTTGAGGTCGAGGCATACGACCCACATCATGCCCCCGAACGTCCAGACGGGACCTTCGACACCATTCTGTGTCACTACGTCCTGAACGTGCTCATGCAGCGGGAGCAAACGGAGGTACTGATGGATGTGTCTGAATACCTCCGTCCCGCCGGGACGGCCTTCTACACAGTACGCCGCGACCTGAGCCGGACGGGCTTTCGCCAGCACTACAAGCACGGCGTCCCGACCTACCAGACCAGCGTCCGCCTGCCGTACGAGACAGCCGTCCGCACAGAGTTCTGCGAAATCTACCGGTACCAGCCTTACCCGCAACGTACGGCGGAGGACGAATGTAGGCTCTGCAATCCCGATTCGGACACTGCTCTCGTGTCAGAATCTGCGCTGGCGGTTGCTGTAGCCGCCCCGACTCCTTCGACGCAAGGGCATACGCTGATTTTCCCAAAGCGACATGTGGGGAACTACTTCGACTTGGCCGAACGCGAGCAGACGGCCTGCTGTCTACTTGTGAAGCGCGCTCATGCTCTGCTTGAGGAGCGCCTCGATCCTGACACCGTTACCGTTGGACTCAATCTCGAAGGCATGACGAGTCCGACAGCCGATCACGCCCATCTCCATGTCGTTCCCCAATGACGTTTACGAGTTGTCAAGCAGCCTCCGCATCTCTTCCACCTCTGCCTCCAGTTCCTCCGGCGTCCGGGTAAAATAGGGAATATCGCGCTTCCCCAACTCGTCGATGAATTCTGATTTCGACAGCCCAGCGATTTGGGCAGCCTTGCCCGAGGACACCGTCTCTTCTTGAAACAGCTCCAGGGCAATGAGCAGTCGACATGTGGATGCCCGCTCGTCCGTCGGCCCCTGGAGACGATCGGGCAGGGGCCGGGGCAATTCCAGTGCAACCGATATCCGTTCCATATCTGCGTGAGGAAATGCGGAATCAACGATGACCGGAGGGAGACGAATCTGCGCCGGGGGCGTGTTGCCGCCTGCACGTCTGCCTCGTCGAGGTCCGGATAGAAATCGGTCGTGACCGTCTCAAACGAATGACCCGCCCGAAGGACCTCGGAATGATTCCCGCCTCGTCCTACTTTCGATGTCCTATTCTATAGTGGATTCCTCCGGCACGCGCTCCGGATCGGGCATGAGGTGCTTCAGATCGGGCAGGTCCTTCACCTGTGACGATGTGACTATTCGTTATCCCGGAGGCACGATTGAAGTATCCTCTTGACCTTTCCGAGCACAGCCCGAGAGAGGTTGCGAACACGATCTTTCTTTGGGTCCCCGAGCTGCCGTCGCATTCACTGCCCCCGACGCCTGGATAAAAGAGGGAATCTCGCACGTACCCAACTCATCGACACATTCCGACGTCGACAGTCCAGCAATCTGCGCCGCCATGCCGGACAAGACCCTCTCTTCCCAACACAACGCCACTGCATCGGCAATGTGCACCGCCTCGGACGGATCGTCATTCTGCATTCGACGTAGGAGTTCCTGCCTCGCCGTGCTTCGAGGTCACCGGACAGTTCCGAATCAGACGGCCCAGTGCCCCCGTCCCAAATACAGAAGGCCCCTCTTCTTCCTGCTGAATCGCTCTTACTGATCCGTGCACAGGTAGGTAAACTTTCGCTTTCGTTTGTGGAGATCTATGTGCCTTTTTGAGATTAATCACTGGACACCAGCTATACGAGAGATGCTTCGAAGGAATGGCAGAAAGCCCCCGGCCTCGAAGAAACGACCGCCCGGAGCATTCCCGAAGCGAAATGTCCGAAATTTCTCATGTCTGAACGCCAGTGAGTTTGAGAAATTTCAATGGAGTGTAGGGAATGTTCAGGTCGTTTCTTCGCCTGCCGTGATCTTTTTGTGCGTTTTTGGATCCAGCCAAAAACGCACACCTACTCCCGAAGGGAGAAGGAACTCACAAAGAGAGAACCAGCGTCCCGCGGTTAATCTCATAACCTTACAAAGATCTCCTAGACCGTGGTATGCTAATAGTCGGAATCATCTTTAGGAACCCATTCACGTATCAGTAGGACGCGCCCCCATGCCCGACGCGCCCCCGGAGAATCCGTACGATGAGGACGACGAACCCGAGCTCCATACCGCCTGGACCGAGGGCGCAGCGGCGGCCCACACCGACGAAGATATCGGTCCCGTTGAAGACCTCTACGATGATCCCGACGTGGCCTACGCCTTTCTAAAGGGGTACACGGAGGCCAGTCGAGCGTAGCCTTCGGTCGGGGGTCCGCTACGAGTCCGAAAGCGACGGCTGTCGGACGTCCAATTCCCGCCGAATGCACATCCGATCCGGGTCCCCAGCACGGAATGAACGGAGAGCCGCCCTCGCCGAACCAGATCCGGCTCCGCCCGTCGTCCGTTGCGCGGACCTTCCGTCCAGGCGCCGCCGTTGGGCAGCGCGGAGGCGTCGAAGCGTTCCTTTTGTCGCCCGCCTCTGCCGTTGTTTTTGTGCTTTCCTTTCGCCCCATGACCACCCCCGATCGTACGTCCGTCAAGGTCGGCCTCCCGACCGCCGTCTCCCTGGTCATCGCCAGCATGGTGGGCACCGGCATCTTTACCAGTCTCGGCTTTCAAATTGAGTACCTGGATTCCCCGTTTGCCCTGCTCACGCTCTGGGCGGTGGGGGGCGGACTGGCGCTCTGCGGTGCCCTCGTGTACGGCGAACTCGGGGCCGCCCTCCCGCGCTCCGGCGGCGAGTATCACCTCATTTCCCAGCTGTACCACCCGTCCCTCGGCTTCATCGTCGGCTGGATTACGACCACCCTCGGATTTGCCGGCCCCATCGCCCTGTCGGCCATCGCCTTCGGGGACTACACGACGGCCGTCTTCCCCAGCCTGTCCACCCCGCACCTCGCGGCCGGCATCGTGATTCTCTGCTCCGCCATCCACGGCACCAGCATCAAGTGGGGCAGCTGGTTCCAGAACACGTTCACCGGTCTGAAGGTGCTGCTCATCCTCGTGTTCATCGGCATGGCCCTCCGCGTCACCCCCTCGCACACCGTCTCGGTACTGCCGAGCAGCGAGGGGTTTGCGGAGCTGCTCAGTCCCGGTTTTGCGGTGTCCCTCGTGTTCGTCTCCTACGCCTACGCGGGCTGGAACGCCGCCATCTACATCGTCGGCGAAATCCGCGACCCACAGCACAACATGCCGCTTTCCCTGGTCCTGGGCACCGGCGTCGTCACGGTGTTGTATCTGCTGCTCAACTTCGTCTTCCTCTACACCGTCCCCGCCGCCGAGATGGCGGGCCAGGTGGAAATTGGGCACCTGTCCGGACAGGTCATCTTCGGGGAGATTGGGGGACAAATCATGTCCCTGTTCATCGCCCTCCTCATGGTATCGTCGGTCAGTGCCATGGTGTACCTCGGCCCGCGCGTCACGCAGGCAATGGGGGAGGACACCCCTGCCCTCCGCTGGCTCGCCGTCACCACCGACCGCGACACCCCCATCAACGCCATCCTCTTCCAGGCCGCCCTCGCCCTCGGCTTCATCTATACCTCCACCTTCGAGCAGGTACTCATCTACACGGGATTTACGCTTACCCTGTCGATGATCCTGACCGTCGCCGGGGTCTTTGTGCTGCGCTGGCGCATGCCGGAGGTGGAACGCCCCTACACGACGTGGGGCTATCCCGTCACGCCGATCATTTTTCTGGTCGTCAACGGCTGGATTCTAACCTACGTGTTCATTGACAAACCCACCGAATCCCTCATCGGACTCGGCATTGTCGGCGTCGGGGTACTGCTCTACCTCGGCGGGCGCTGGTTCCTCTTCGACGGCGCGCTGACGAATGAGACGATCCGCGCTGAGACCCTTGATACCGAATCCGGTTGAAGGGTTCGGGAATGAATCGGCTCACGTCCGGACACCGGAGGACAAACGAAGAAAGGACCCTGGGGCGAGCACGCCGAGGAGGAGGCGATGCAGGCCGTCGAGTCCGGAAATGACATCAAGAGATCGAGAGCGTGGTCGACCGGGTTGTTCGATACAGTCGCCAGAGCGCCGATTCTGCGTGGATTCGCGACGCCGTACGACAGTTCCGCGATCGCGAGCCCCCCGCTTCCGCTGCGTCGGGAACTCAGTGTCCTCTCCCCATCGCGGGGGCACCGCTGTCGCTATGCCGCCACCGCCGCGACGTGCTCGATGAGCGAATCGAAGACGAACCGCCCGTCCTCGCCCCCGATCAGGGCCTCCACGCACCGCTCGGGGTGCGGCATGAGGCCGCAGACATTGCCATTCTCGTTGAGAATGCCGGCAATGTTTCGCTCCGATCCGTTCGGGTTTGCCTCCGCCGTGACGGTCCCGTCGGCCGTGCTGTAGCGAAAGAGTACCTGGTCGTTGTCCTCCAACCGATCCAGGACATCGTCCTCCGCAAAGTAGCGGCCTTCGCCATGGGCAATGGGAAACGTGACGACCTGTCCTTCATGCATCGCCCCCGTAAACGGCGTGTCGGCATTCTCCACGCGCAGCGTCGTCGGCTTGGAGATGAAGCGGAGCGACTCGTTGCGCATAAGGGTGCCCGGCAGGAGCCCCGCCTCACAGAGAATCTGGAAGCCGTTACAGATGCCGAACACAAGCCCGCCGTTCTCGGCAAACCGAACGACGTCCTGCATGATGGGCGAGAACCGGGCAATGGCCCCGGACCGCAGGTAGTCCCCGTACGAGAAGCCGCCGGGCACAATCACCACGTCCACGTCGCCCACACTCTCCTCCTCGTGCCAGATAAAGCGAGCGTCTTGGCCGCAGACGTGCTTGGCGGCATGGTAGGCATCATGGTCACAGTTCGAGCCAGGAAAGACGACGACGCCAAAACGAACGGACATGGGCGAAAGCAGGGTGCGTGAGATTAGGATTGATAGAGGTGTGCGCAGCAGAGAAGCGCTACACCTGTACGAAGTCGAGCCAGGCACTGCCGTCTACGTAGTCCTCAATGACCGAGGCCGTTTCTTCCCGACGATAGCCGGCGAGCAGGCCCTCCACCTTCTTCTGAAAGACCTGGAGGCAGTTTGAAATGAGGTCGCTTCGGAATCCGCGGTCGCCGAGCTCAATCACCAGTTCCATCGTGACGACACGGCCCAGGATCCGCCCGAGTTCGACGAGGCGACGCTGCGAAAGCGACTGGTCGACCTCAAAGTCGAGCGAATCGCTGAAGTAGTCGGACGCCCGTGCGGTGAGATCGTGCTCAGACAAGAAGGCATAGAGATTCTGTTCCTTCATCTGCCGCATCGATTTGAGGATGGCCTCCGAGATCTGCTCATAGAGCACATCGTTCGAGCCCTCGAAGATCTGGAACGGGCGGCTGTCGACGACGGACCGGCCGGCCACGTGATCGAGCCGGTAGCCTTTCCCGCCCATCAGTTGCAACAGCGACTGCGAGGCGTCCTGCATCAGGTCAGTGACCACCGTCTTGATGGAGTTGGCCGTGAGGGCCTCTCCGGCAAGATTATTTTCGGTGCCGGCATGCTCACTCGTGTGGAGACACATGGCGGAACAGGCCGTGAAGGCCGCCTGGATGTCGGCAATGCGGCGCTGCACCTGGTCGTAATCGATAAGCGGCTTGCCGCCCACAAATCGTTCGCGGGCGTGCTCCAGCGCCTCGTCGAGAATGCGCTGGAGGAAGCCCATGCCCATTCCGGGAAACTCGATGCGGCTGCGGTGCAGCGTGTCGAGCATTGTTGCGGCCATACGGAATCATGTACAGGCCGAGGTTTTCGTAAAACTCCTCGACCTCGACCATCTGTTCGCGCTTGTTCATGTCCGCTACGAAGAAGTCGATGTCGCGCCCGAGCTCGCCATCCGCTCCCTGTCGGCGCGCGGTAATGAGCCAGAAGTCGGCCCAGCCCGTGAGGCCGGCCCAGTGCTTCGTGCCGTCCACGTGGTAGGTGCCGTTCTCCTTGGTGTAGGAGGTTTTCATGTTCAGGGCGTCCGTCCCATAATCGGGCTCCGTAATCATGAGCCCGCCCATATTTTTGTCTTCGATAAAGCGCTCGAAGATCGGGCCCTTGATTTCCTCGTGTCCGTACTTGGTGAGGGGCTGCAGAAACAGCGCGCCGTTAATACCAAGGGTCAGCGAGAGGGCAAGCGACTCGTAGGAGGCCGTGGCCAGGATGGCCTGGCACTCGTGGACGTGCCCCCCTCGCCCGCCGTACTCCTCCGGGATGAAGGTGGACAGCGGGGTGAGCGACTGAATTTCGCGCATCACGAACGGAGGGAGCCCCCGCCGCGTGCTCAGCTCGTTGAAATCCGCTCGTCGGGAGAAGACGTTTTGGAGCGTTTCCCGGAAGGCATCCCGAAAGGTATCAAACTCAACCGAGGCCCCCAGGTCTTCGGAAAGGTACGATGCGATGCTCATGGGACTGTGCGGTCTCGACGAAGCAGCAAGGCGCGCAGGTTCAGTCGTGTCCGAACGTCATGCGCCCTTAATGAGGGTACGTCCGTAACGGATGCTACCCCCAAAAGATCAGAGGGAAACCCGCGATCTGCAAACGAAGCTGCAACAAATCGAGAAAACCGCCTTGTTCTCTCCCGAAATCCGCCCCAACCAGTCCAGTCAGGGTCCCCAAAACCGTCCGCTGCTCAGAATATCTCACGTCATCAGGGGCGTGTTGGGAAGACGTCCCGCGTCCAACTCGGGAAGCGCCCCACCGCTGAATGGGTCGAACCGACAACAGTATCCGCTCCAAAAGATACTGCAACGCAGGAGCTGTGAAGTAGGGTGGGAGCGCGTATGGTCCGTTCATCTATGGTCCTAAGGCATAGTCACCGGACTTCCTTGTGTCTCAAGGCCGTCTCTCCCAGCCCTCTTCCCGAACCGGGCGTACAGATTTCTCCGTACCTCGGCTCTCCACAGGACGGTCATACGGCGAGTGTCCGTTTTGATTCGACTTCCTGGTGGCAGTCCACACACAGGCTTACGAGATTGTCCAGCCTATTAGCTTCCTCTGGGTCGTCGTACCCCGCGTATGGTCTGTGGTGATGAACCTCAGCAATTTCCCTATTGAGTTGCTTGCCACATTTCTGGCAAGTCCACTCATCCCTGTCCAGGGCTTTCCACCTTTGGTCCATCCACCCGTCTCTGTCCTCCTGTAAGGCTAACCATTCAGCCTCATCAGGCAGAACGTCCTTGTCCGATCTCTCGCCATCAAGGTAAGGGTGTGGCTTATCCGTTCGCGGCTCTGTATACCGCGTGGACATGTCCGCTATGTATGCCAACTCTATCCCTTCAACTTTCAGGGGGTCGGTATGCTCAAGGATGTTCTCCACAAGATACTTCCGGGAGCACTCGTACTTCTCCGCCAGCCAGTGTGTTATCCTGTGCCAGGCAAAGTGCTGTATCTCCAGTAGTACCTTCGTGGCGTCTTCAGCATACTTGTAGTAGTTGGCCCACCCTCTGAGGACGTAGTTGAGGGCCATGATCTTCGCACTTGAAGACACTTGCGTGTCTCCTTTCGTTACCGCTTTGATCTTGTCCCTCACGTCTCCCTTGGCCTCCTTGGGCACATGCTTCCTAACTCCTCCTGTCTCCTTATCTCGCTCCAGATAAAAGCCAAGGAAGTGGAAGCCATCGTTTGCGTGGACGATCTCCGTTTTCTTCTCGGATAGGGTGAGGTGGAGTTCTTCGTTTAGGAAGTCTTCCAACCTCCCGAGCATCTTCTTCGCACGGTCCTTGGTCCCGCTCGTCTGAAGCAGGAAGTCATCGGCGTATCTGGCATAATGCCATGCGCCTTTTCCGTGCGCTCTTCGCAGGTCGTGTTCTCTGCGCGTTAGCTCCGTCCACTTCTTTACCCATTGATCCAGTTCATTCAGGTAGATATTCGCCAGCACTGGGGAGACGATCCCTCCCTGTGGCGTCCCTATCGCAGACTCTTGGAGGTTACCTTCCTCCATCACGCCTGCCTTCATGAACTTCCAGACCAAGGACAAGAGCTTTTCGTCCGTGATCCGGTCCTTCATGATCTGGATTAAGCGTCGGTGATCTACGTTATCGAAGAACCCTTCGATATCCGCATCGATCACCCACATCATATTCGACTGCACCACTTTTCCCTGCACAAGTCTCACAGCGTCCAGTGTGCAGCGGTTAGGTCTGAACCCAAGGGACCGGTCACTGAAGACCGACTCATAGATCGGTTCAAGGACCATCCTGAGCGTCTCTTGTACGATCCTATCACGGATGGTCGGGATTCCCAAAGGGCGTTCCCTTCCATCCCCTTTCGGGATGTACGTGCGGCGCACAGGTTCAGGGTCGTAGGACTCCGATTTCAGACTTCGTCGGAGGTCCTCCAAGTTCTCGCCTAGGTCCTCCTCAAAGTCTTCTATCGTTTGTCCATCCACCCCAGGCGTGTTTGCGCCTGAATTGGACTTTACTTCACCATATGCCCTGCGAAGGAAGTCCATGTCATACACCAGGTTATACACGTCGTTGGTACGGAATCCTGGGTCCTTAGCCCAGGTCGCCAACTTCGCTTGCATTTCGTCTACATCCATCGGTATTCACCGCTGGGTGGTTTCGACTACGTCTGCGTTATTGGAAGTTATCGTCCTGCTGCCTGCCTTCGTCACGGTCGACCATTTCAGGCCGCTCAGACTACCATGCAGACTCCGTCCCACCACAGAAGCATCGGTCGATCTGGGGACCTTGGCATCTTCCATGATGGTTCCCGCTTTAAATGGCGTGTTGGTTTTCGTCCAACGCAGGTGTCGCCAATCAACTTGCCCCTTGTACCTCCGCTCTGGAGGATATCCTGAGTCCACCCCGTAAGCAGGGTAGAGGGTGGTTCCTGCCATTCTAGGTCAGGTTTGCCGCTTCGCCCTTCTAGAACGTCGCGGCTCTCAGGCTCACCTTCGATGTAGTTCCCAATTGGGCCTGGGAATCTCTGTGTCCTTTTGAGATTAATCACCGGGCTCCACCCAGAGGAAGAGTGCT
>CAYOWD010000043.1:0-19364 GCA_964407535.1 uncultured Salinivenus sp.
TCACGTCGCATTCGAGGTGAAAGATCTGCTGCCACGTGCCCAGAATGGGCTCGCCGTCGCCCACCGGCACCGTAATTGAAGGGCCGAGCGTGGTGGCCTGGACGTGGGAGTGCCCGTTACCGTCGTGCCAGCGCTGCTCGTGGGCGTACCCGCGATCCGGCGGGGCCATCTCGTCCATCACCTCCGGGAGGTCCTGCTGCAGCCCCGGTTCAAACTCGATGGTCCCCACCGCCCCAGTGCTCCCCACGTTGTGCACATGCACGAGGCCCGTGTCGATGTCCGACTGCCGCACAATCCGCGTCACCGGCTCCGTGAGGTCGTGCATGTCGCCATGGCCCGAGGTCGAGAGCTCAATGCGATCCTGATAGCTGCTCATCGTTTCGTTTCAGTATCCGATAGCGTCGTCTGGTGCAAAGAGAATCTGCCCCTGCGCACGAAGCCGTATTCACTATACCTCATGTTCGTTAAACGTCTCCACGTGCACACGTTCGGTACGCCCCCTAACCGTTTCCGAACCATGGTGCCGGTTTCCCAAACTTCCAACGTGCTCCGTCCGCTGTCCTCTTTCGTCCACAACGTTCCAACGTTCAACTTTCCAACCTTTCTACTAAGAAGCAGTATCCTCTGGAATCGCGCCACCAGTTCCGTCTACCCGTCGGACTCGCCATCGTCATTCCAGTCCCAGGCGCGGAGGGCATCGAGCGTGTCGTGCGCCGTCAGGTCGTGCTGGATGGGTGTGATGGAGACGTAGCCGTCCTCCACGGCGGCGGTGTCCGTCTGATCGCCGTCGTCCAGGTCCACGAAGGTCCCGGCGAGCCAGTAGTACTCACGGTCCGCCGGGTCCGTGCGCGTGTCGAAGCCCTCCTCCCAGCGCGACCGCGCCTGCCGGGTGACGGCGGCGCCGCGAATCTCGTCCGCCGGACGATGCGGCACGTTGACGTTGAGGAGCACCCCGTCCGGCAATCCCGTCCTGAGCACGAGCCGCACGATGCGACGCGCCCAGTGCCCGGCCACCGAAAAGTCCTCGGCCGACCAGTCACAGAGGGAGATTGCCACGGCATCGATCCCAAGCGTCGAGGCCTCCGTCGCCGCACTCACCGTGCCCGAGTACAGCACATTGACCGCCGTGTTGGGGCCGTGGTTGATGCCGCTCACCACCAGATCCGGCCGCTCGTCGAGCAATTCGTGGCAGGCGAGCTTGACGGCGTCGGCCGGCGTGCCGGCAACGGCCCACGCCGGCACGGGGCCGGACGACGTCGAAAAGTCGGACTCGTGGGCCCGCACCGGATCGCGCACCGTGATGGCGTGGCCCACGGCGCTCTGCTCCGACTCCGGCGCTACGACGACGAGATCACCGAGGGGATCGAGCGCCTCGGCCAGCGCCTGAATGCCCGGCGCCGAGATGCCGTCGTCGTTGCAGAGAAGAATACGGGGGGAATCGGGGGAGGAATCGGACATGACGACAGTAGCAGCTCAAGACATGGAATAGGCAACGATTCCTTCTCCCCCAACGCCGCAAACGGTTTGGCACCGGTGAGGACGGATCGTAAACGACGACATCGAAGGCAAGTCAACCGAGGCTACTCGTTCACGCAATACGTATCATACCAAATCCGGTAGATTCATTCCGGTCTGCGAACCAGATTTGTAGCGCCGTTGGACTCCAACGGCGCTACGAGAACCTTCTTCTGCGATGTAGGACAGGAAAAACGCCTGACTGCGAATAGGTATTGCTCCTCTCTATACCGGAAGTTTGCAGCCGGACTTGGTATCACACCAACTCTGCAGCCGGACTCGTCCGTCTCCAACCGGTTCCCTGACACACTCGGGTGTCGGATGGAAGTGTGTATGTTTGCAAGCAAGTACGTGGAACACACGTAGATACCTTCATACCCACGTACCTGAATCCCGCCGATTGCCGTTTCACGGCCGTCTCCCCGAGCGACGACAATCCAATCGAAGGCGGTTCCCACTCAGTAACTTTCGTCCTCCGACGGAAAGGACCGAGATCGCACGTCGGACACGTACTCCCCAATGGCCTCGGTGATGGTGTCTTCGAGCTCGGCGTAGCGACGCACGAACCGCGGATTGAAGTCCGTGGAGAGCCCGAGGGCATCGTGCGACACCAACACCTGTCCATCTGTCCCCGCCCCTGCCCCAATGCCAATCGTCGGAATGGACAGCGACTCGGTGACCTCAGTGGCGAGGTCGGCCGGGATCTTTTCGAGCACAATCGCAAAACAGCCCGCCTCTTCCAGGCGCTTGGCGTCCGTTCGGAGCTGCTCCGCCTCCTCCTCGTCCCGTGCCCGCACCTGGTAGGTCCCAAACTCGTAGATGCTCTGCGGCGTGAGGCCCAGGTGGCCCATGACCGGAATGCCGGCCTCGACGATGCGCTTGATGGTCGGCACCACGGGCGTCCCGCCTTCCAGCTTCACCGCGTGCGCCCCCGCCTCCTTCATCACGCGGATGGCCGAGCTGAGGCCCTCTTTTTCATTCCCTTGATAGGTCCCGAACGGCAGATCCACCACCACGAGCGACCGGTCAATGCCCCGCACCACACACTGGGCGTGATACACCATGTGGTCGAGCGTCATGGGAAGCGTCGTCTCATTGCCCGCCATGACGTTGGAGGCCGAATCTCCTACGAGCAACACGTCGATGCCCGCATGGTCGTAGAGCCGAGCCGACGTATAATCGTAGGCCGTTATGGCCGCAATCGGCACGTCGGCCTCCTTCATCTCCTTCATGGTTTGCGTCGTGACACGAGGCACGTCGGCAACGTCCGGGCGCGACGAATCGGAGGCCATGGCGGGAACCGGTTGGAATACGGAAAGAAGTCGTGACAACGCAAGACAAGAACAACGCCCCGTCTTGGGGACACAGAGAAGGCACCGCTCGACCTCTCGTTCCAAGCTCAGCCCGCGTGTTCCGCGTTTTTCCTCGGACCGCCCCTGCGCCCCTCAACGCGACGCCCCGCTCAGAATGGACGACTACTGCCCGCCGCCCTGAGTGGCCGGTGCATTGCTCGGATCCACCGTGGGGGCCGGTTCCTCCGGCTGCTGGAATTTAATGCCGAGCTGCCGCGCAACGTCCGGGGAAATGTTCACCACCGACTCGCTTTCCTCCTTCACGTCGAGCAGGGCCCGCGTCCGGAGCACCAAGTCAAGGTCTTTTTCTTTGGAGACCGTTTCAATCGCTTTCTGCAGGTCTTCCAGCAGCGGCTGCATCAACTCGCGTTCGCGCTTTCGAAGCTTCTGCTGGCGCTGCTGCGAAGACTTCTGCAACTGCTGCTGCTTCTGCTGGAGCTCGCGCTGGCGCTGGGCCTTGGCCGAATCCGACAGCAACGACTGCTGCTGCTGATACTGCTGGATTTGCTTCTGAAGCTTCTTCCGCTCCTGCTGAAGCTCCTGCTGTTGCTTTTTGGCCGCCTGCTGCAGCTTCCGCTGCACCTCGCTCATCTCCGGCATGTTGGACATGAGCGCCTCCTGGTTGGCGTACCCAATTTTTTGGGCCTGCGATGCCGGCACCGCAACGAGGGCCGTCAGGAGCACGCCGATGACAAACGAAGAAAGTCGGGTAACCATGGTCGTAGAAACGAGTCTCGAAAACATGAAGCGATGACAGTAAATCCAGATCAAACGTGTGAGTACCCTCCGTCACATTCTACCCTCCGCCGTCCTGCTGGTCAACATTGATGCCGAGTTCGCGGAGCACCAGATCGCTCAGGTTGTGCTCCTTCTTCGCATAGAGAAACAACGTGTCTCCTTTCTTGTCGACGACGTAGTCGTATCCGGCCTCCGTCGCGACGGCCTCGGTGGCCTTAAAGACGCGCTCCTGAATCGGGCGCATGAGCTCTTGTTGTCGCGAGTAGAGCTGTCCCTCCGGCCCGAAGTACTGTTGGCGCAGCTGCTCCACCTCTCGGCGGGCCGCCTTAATGGCCTTCTGCTTGCGCTCCCGCTCCTGGTCGGTGTATAACAACTCGCGTGCCTCAAACTCCTGCTTGAGCGTCTCGACCTTCTCCTGCTTGTTCTGGATTTCGTCTCTCCACTTCTGCTCCAGCTCGTCGAGCTGCTCCTGCACCGTCGTGTATTCCGGCATCTTGTTGAGCACATATTCCGTATCGACGTACCCAATTTTTTGCTGGGCAAGGGCGGGAGCGGGGCCCAGAAGGCCCACGCCTACCATTAAGCCGGAAAGGACCAGCACACGCAGTCCCCAATATGTGGATCGTGCCTCGTGCATGCGACTCATACCAACTCTGCACTAGTGTGTCGGATGTGGGGGGACGTTTGTGGGTCAGTACGTGGACTGAACGGAACCCCCTTTCTCCAAGTCGGAACGAGTTTCGAGGGGGGAATCATGTCCTCGACCGTTGTCGGGACAGTCCCCTACGTACCTCCCCGAATCCATAAACCGATTCGGGAGGAAACCTCTTGTTTGATGCCGCTCCCCCTCTCCGCCCCGATCTCCGCTGTGCCGCATCGCCCTCCCCCGAAACGAACGAGGAGATCTATCGCCCCTGTCCGCCGATGGAGAACTGAAACGACCAGCTGGGGGTCCCGTCTCCCCTATTCAGGGGCGTAAACCGATCGAAGTTGTACCCATAGTTGACCTCAAGCAGGCCCACGATGGGCAGGAAAATCTCAACGCCGATGCCGCCTGAGCGGTACAGGCGCGACGGATTGTAGCTATCTAAGCCTTCCCAGGCCCCCGCCGCATCGAGGAACAGGTACGGACGCGCCTGCAACTGCCGCGACTCCGACGCCATCCAGCGGAACTCGGCGGTGTACTTGTTGAGCACCCGTCCCCCCGCCGGTTCCAGGCTGCCGCTCGGCGACCGCAGCTTCGGCCCAATGACGCCGCGCGGATATCCGCGCATGAAGACCGGGTCGGTCCCGAAGTTGCGCCCCTGATAGTCGAACGCCGTTCCCCCGACCTCGAAGCGCTCAAACCGCACCGGATCGCCCGTCAGCGTGCCAATGTATCCAAAATCGGTGTCAACCCCGAACGAGAATTGGTCGCCCACCGGCACGTTCCAGCTAGAGGTCAACCTCCACTTGTGGTACTGTTCAAAGTCGGCAATGGGCGGAGCGACCTCCGCTGAAAGCTCCACCTTCGACCCCGACCGCGGAAACCGAGGATTGTCCAGCGAGTTGCGCGTCAGGGACTGCCGGATGCTCAGCGACTGACTCCGGCCCGTCGGAATGCTTCGGAAAAGCCCCACGTTGCGCCGAGTACCGTCGGAGTTCGTGATAAAGCCCCTGTTGCGGTAGAGCCGATACCCGACGCGCGTCCCCGTCTGGAACTTGTCGTCCGGCCAGTCGAGCCGCCGCCGCAGGAAGAAGTTGGTCTCAAAGCTCTGAAAGCGCCCATCCTCCACACTCGGACGGTCGTCGGGGAAGAATCCGCGGGTGAACCGAGAGTAGGAAATTGATCCCCCGATAGGCATGGGATGTCCCCGAAACCAGGGCTCCGTAAAGGACAGGGAGTAGTTTTGGAAGAACCGCCCGTTCGTGCGCACATTGACGGAGAGCTTCTGTCCGTCGCCGGCCGGGAGCGGCTGCCAGGAATTCGCATTGAAGAAGTTCTGGGCCGAGAAATTGTTGAAGGTCAGTCCCAGCTGGAGCACAATGCCGAACTGCCCGAAGGTGCCGGAGAGTTCAAGCTGGTCGCTTCCGACCTCTTTTACATTGTAAGTCAACTCGGCCGTCTTTTTCTGCTCGTCGACATCGATTGCCGGCCCGCCGCGCAACGACTTTTTGCTGAAGTAGCTCAACTGGCTCAGCCGGCGAATCGACTCCTGGATGGCACTGCGGCTAAAGGTGTTTCCGGGCAACGTCCGAAGCTCGCGACGAATGACGTAGTCGTTGGTCTTCGTGTTGCCGCTGATTGTAATATCCCCGAATTCGTAGACCTCGCCTTCCTGCACGTCGAGGGTAATGTCCAGCGAGTCCTTCCCAACGACCTGCACAGAGGGATCAATGTTTGCTCGCATGTACCCTCTGTCCATGTACAGTCCCCGCACGTCGGTCCCCTTCTTGTTGCCGCGGATGTTCTTTTCCATCCGCACGGCGTTGTACACGTCTCCTTCTTTCAGCCCGAGCCGGCTGGTGAGTTTGTCGTCCGGGAAGATCGTATTGCCCTCCCAGTCGAGGCTGCGGACGTAGTACTGACGCCCCTCTCGAACTGTGATGTCGATGCCGATGCCGTCGTCCGACACGTAATACACCGAGTCCGACACGATTTGGGCGTCGTAGTACCCATTCTTCCGGTAGTGATCGATGACCTTTTGCAGATCGTCCTCGTAGAGATTCCGGTCAAACTTCTCTCCCTTCCAAATTCGCCACCATTTGTTTTCGCGCGTCTCCTTCATTGCCCCCCGCAGGTCGCCGTCGTCAAATCGTTCGTTGCCCTGGAACCGAATGCGCTCGACCTCCACCTCCTTCTTTCGGTCGACGTTGAACGTCAGCGCCACGCGATCCGAGGACGGCTCCGTCCGGGTGACCTCCACCTTCGTTCGCAGATGGCCCTTGTTGCCGTAGAACTCCTTGATGACTTGCTTCGTCCGCTCCACGTCGGAGGGGCGGACGGGCCGTCCCTCCACGAGTGGAATCTTTTTCTTGAGGTCGTCTTCGTGCCGCCCGCGAATGCCCTCCAGCTGGTACCGGGCAAGCGTCGGCTCCGGCGCCACCTCAATCACGAGGTCGACCTGTCCCTCCTGCCGGTTTTCTTGATGGATTGCCACGTCGGAGAAGAGGCCGGTGTCGTAAATCGACCGCACCGCCTCGGCAATCGTCCCCCCCGACGGCAGGGTAATGGTCTGCCCGGTCGACAACCCGCTGGACTGAATGACGAACTGCTGCGTCCGCTGGTTGTCGACGCCCTCCACCCGAAGGTTGTTAATCACGTAGCTGGGCGGGCCGCCCCCCATCCCGTCCAGCATTTGGGCATTCGCCGGTCCCCCTGCCCCCAAAACGAACAGGACCGCAATAAAGAAGCACATCGAGCGCATGCCAATGAACCACTTAGTGAAGAATCGCATGCAGACGCCCTGCAAAATACAAATGCGCACCTAAAACCGTCCCTGGTACAGGCGGTTTCGGGCTGTCCGGGATGACTCCAAATCCTAACGAGGCTTCCCCGAGAATTATTCTCCCAGCGCCACGGCGAAGCGCCCCCCGATTGATGAACATTTCCGAAAATGAATCGGAACGACGGGCCATCGGGGCGTCCCTCGGGGCTCCGTGGCTCGGTGACAGGGGCGTTCTCGGGGGGGGGCAAAGGAGGCGTCGCGATCAGGTCGCGCCGTGCGCACGTGTTCGGGCGGGCAGGGGGGCATGTCCCGACGACCGTGAGTCGCTCCGACCGGGGGACGAGTCCGAGTGAAAGCCGGCTCCCATGTTTCTCCACCTGCCCCCGCCAACGTGCCCTGGGCAGTTCTACACGTCGTTCGCCACTTCCTCGTACGCTGTGGCCGCCACGCGACCGTACCGCCGGTCTCGGTCCTGATAGCTGCGGATGGCCCGGTACAACTGTTCTCGCCGAAATTCCGGCCAGTACTGATCCGTAATGAACAGCTCCGTGTAGGCGCACTGCCACAGCAGGAAGTTGGAGAGTCGATACTCGCCGCCCGTCCGAACGAGGAGGTCCGGATCCGGCATGCCGGCCGTATCGAGATGGCGTTCCAGCAGGTCTTCGTCAATCTCGTCGGGCGACACCTCGCCGCGCTGCACCCGCTCGGCCAGGGCCTGCACCGACTGCACGAGTTCCGTGCGTCCGCTGTAGGACAGGGCCAGGACCAACGACATCCGCTCGTTGTCGGCCGTATCGGCCTTCGTCTCTTCCAGGGCCTCCTGACACGCCGGGGGCAGTTGACGGAGGTCCCCAATGGTGCGGAGGCGAATGTCGTTCTCGATGAGGGTGTCCCGCTCTTCCTGCACCGTATGAACGAGCAGCTCCATGAGGGCATTGACCTCCTGCTCGGGGCGCTCCCAGTTTTCCGTACTGAAGGTGTAAAGGGTGAGATAGTCGACCCCAATCTCGGCACAGGCCTCCGTTACCTCCCGGACGGACGTGACCCCTTCGTGATGGCCCATGAAGCGTGCCTTTTCTCGCCGTTGGGCCCACCGGCCGTTCCCGTCCATAATACAAGCGAGGTGCGTGGGGATGTCTCCTCGCTCCTGCAATGCCTGTTGCTGCTGTTCGTCGGAACGAGTCTCCCCGTTGGAAAACGAATGGTTCGAGGATCGAGAAGAGTCCATGACGTCAGCAAGTCCGGCCAGCATGAGACGTGAGCGAGCCCAACTGCGTTTGCCTCCCGAGTCGGACCCGCAATGAGTGCGAACGGCCGCGGGATGTCCCGCGAATGGGCATTACGCCCGAATAACCGTTAGACTGATTCGTAACAATTCGCCCGGAAGTTCCCTGCTTATCCGGCAAAACGATCCGCTACAGACGAAGAATATCGTTAAAGATCAGAAAGGCCATGAAGCCAAGCAGAAGAATCATTCCCACCTGCTGGGCCACCATGCGGACGCGCACGGAGGGCCGACGACGCGTCACGGCCTCGTAGAGCAGAAACAGCAACTGACCGCCGTCGAGCGCCGGGATCGGCAAAATATTCATGACGGCGAGGGTGACCGACAGAATGGCCACGATCCGCCAGAACACCACGGGCCCCGCGGCGGCGGCATCGCTCGTCACCTTTGCAATCATAACCGGCCCGCCCAGGCTCTCTCGAAAGTCATCGCGCCCGGTAATGACCCGCTGGAGCGTGACCACGATGTTGCGGGTATTCTCCCATGCACTCTTCATGCCTCCGACCAGCGCTTCGCCCGGCCCGAACGATACCTTCTCCACCCCGAGTTCTGCGTGCAGCATCTGACGGGTCATGGAACTGGCCCGTGCGCCCCGTACGCCGAGCAAGTACCGATCGCGCTCCTCGTCGTACCGCGGCGCTCCCTTGGCCTCAAAGACCGGTCCCTTCTCGGTCTGCCGCACCAGGCGCGCCGCGCCCGACGCCGGCGCCTTGGCGGCCAGCGAGTCGGGGCGCCGCCAGCGGAAGGTCACGGGAGTGCCCTCGGTGCGCTGAATGAGCGAACTCATCTCCGGCCAGAACCGAACGGTGTCGCTCCCAATGGCCAGAATGCGATCCCCGGTGCGAAGGCCGAGCGAGTCCGCCGGACTGCCCTTCTGGACGCCCCCAATCAAGGGCGGGAGGTATCCGAGCCCAAATCCCTTCTCATTGTTCTGGGCCCGACTGAGGCGGGTGATAATGTCCGGCGGCCCCACAATCCGCTTCGTTTCCCCGTCGCGGCGCACGGTCACCGTCAGCGTGTCGGCAACCACGAGGGCCGAGGGCGACATCTGATCGAAGCGTTTAAACGTCTGGTCGTTGACTTCCAGGATCCGATCCCCAGTCCGAAGGCCCACCTCGTACGCCACCGAGCCTTCCTCGACATACACCTGTTCAACGTTCTGGGCCGGGATGTAGGTCTCCCCCTCCGACCACTGAATGCCCCCAAAGATGAAGATGGCGAGGATCACGTTGAAGATGACGCCGGCGCTGATGACCACGATGCGCTGCCAGACAGGCTTGGCCCGAAATTCCCAGGGCTCCGGCTCCTCGTCCACGTGATCCGCATCGAGGCTCTCGTCGATCATGCCGCTAATTTTGACGTAGCCCCCGAGGGGGGTGGCCCCCAGTGCATACTCGGTGTCCCCGTAGCGGCGCCCAAACAACGTGGGCGGAAACCCGATCGAGAAGCGCTCCACCCGCATCCCGAAGTACTTGGCCGTCAGAAAGTGGCCGAGTTCATGGATGAACACCAGGATGGTGATTGCCAGCAGAACCCAAAGCGTGGAGGTAAGGATGCTCAACAACAGTTCCATACTGCGCAGTAACGGTCACCAGAAGAAGGACCGGCGAGTGTGAAGACCCCAACGGATACGGACTGTTCAATTTGACGGTGCCGCGGCGAGTTCCTCGACGGCGCGCCGGGCCTCGCCGTCGGCCGCAACGATGTCGTCGAGCGTGGGGGCCGAGACGACCGTATGCCGTCCCAGGGCGCCCTCGATGAGACGGGGAATGTCGACAAACGAAATCTGCTCGTTGAGGAACCGGTCGACGGCGGCCTCATTGGCGGCGTTGAGCACCGCTGGCGCCGTGCCCCCGCTCTCCAGCGCGTCGTAGGCCAGGCGCAGGCACGGAAATTTCTCGGTGTCCGGCTGCTCAAAATCGAGCCGCGAAAATTCGGTCCAATCCAGCCGCTCGTGGGGGGCCGCCCATCGGGCCGGGCAGCTCAGGGCGTACTGGATGGGCACCTTCATGTCCGGCACGCCCAGTTGCGCCTTGATGGCCCCGTCGGAAAACCCGACCATCGAATGGACGATGGACTGCGGGTGCACCAGGACGCGAATCTGGTCCGGATCGAGATCAAAGAGCCACTTGGCCTCGATGACCTCCAGGCCCTTGTTCATCATGGTGCCGGAATCGACGGTGATTTTGGCCCCCATCGACCAGTTGGGATGATCGAGCGCCTCCTCCACCGTAATGGCGTCGAAGGTGTCGGCCGGGCGCGTGCGGAACGGCCCGCCGGATGCGGTCAAGACGACTTCCTCCACACTGTCTCGGGCCTCGCCCGCCATGCACTGAAACAGGGCCGAGTGCTCACTGTCGACGGGCAGCAATCGGGCATCGTGCGTATCCAAGACATCCTGCACCAGGGCCCCGGCCACCACCATCGTCTCCTTGTTTGCAAGCGCCACCTCCTTTTCGGCTCGCAGGGCCGCCAGCACGGGGGCCAGTCCCGCAAACCCGACTACGGCCGCCATGACGACGTCGACCTGCGGTTGGGTTGCTGCGGCGCAGAGCCCCTCTTCGCCGACCTGCACGTCCACGTCGGGCGCGTCGTCGCCGAGATCGGCCTCAAGCGTGCGGGCGTGCTCGGCCGTGCCCACAGCCACCATCGACGGGCGAAACTCGTGGATCTGGTCGTGCAATAAGTCGACGTTGGTGCCGCACGTGAGGGCCTGCACGTCGAATTGGTCCGGGAAGAGGCGCACAACGTCTAGGGTTTGGGTCCCAATCGATCCCGTCGCACCCAGTACGGCAAGGCCGCGTGGGGCAGATACAGAGGAGGAAACGTTGGACATGGGCACGTAAGTGGATTCAACAAAACAAGTAGGCACCCGCCCCGCTCAAAGGGAATCGCGGGCTACATCACGAACCGGATGACGGCCCGCCTGCCCGTGATCCCCGATTGAGCCGGTATGTATGGGCGTGAGGACGTCGGCGAATGGGGCTCCTGATGCGGTCGAGCCTTGATCCGGAAGCACGACGTTATTGCGGGGCCTCCCCCTTTCCCGGCGCGGCGTCTTCTCGTCCCCGGAAACGCACACCAGTCGCCCCCCGTACCTACTTTCCAACCGGGTGAACGTTTTCACGAGGTCCCCCCTGTCTCCAGGGACACTGGTTGGACGGACGCCGCCGTACGCGCCTCTGAGGGCAGTACCGCCCCCATTCTCTCCGTTTCGCCTGCTTCGCGTCTTTTCGCATTGGGCTGTTTCGCAGTGACCCAACTGTGTCCCCCCCTTCCATTCGATCCGGGTCGTGCCGCGACCGCTGTCGTTGCCGGCCTGGTCGGTCTCCTCTTCGTTCTCGTCGGCCTCGGGCCCGTCCCGCTCCACGCCCAGGACGCCGACAGTACAGAGATCAAGCGCTTTCGCCTGGCAGATACCTATCTCCGCGCCGGAAAGTTCGAGAAAGCAATCACGATTCTCGAATCCCTCTACGACCAGTCGCCGGACAATCCGTCGTTCTATCGGAAGTTGAAGGACGCCTACGAGAGCATCAAGCGCTACGGAGATGCCATGCAGCTGGTCGACGACCGGCTCGACAAGCGTCGCACGCCGCAACTGCTTGCGGAGAAGGCCCGGCTGTTGTACCGCAACGAGAACGAAGCCGCGGCCGACAGCCTGTGGACCGTTGCCATCGAACAGGCGCCGGAACGGGCCACCACGTACCGGACCGTGTATCAGACCCTGATCGACGTGCGCCACTTTCCCCGGGCCATCGAGATTCTGAAACAGGCGCGGACCCAGCTTGGGGACGAGACCCTGTTCCGCACTGAGCTTGCGTACCTCTACGGCCTTGACGGCCAACACCGGAAGGCCATGCGCGAGTACGTCGCCCTGCTTACGGATTCGCCCAACCAGTTTGCGCTGGTGCGGAACCGACTCCAATCGTTCGTCGACCAGGGCGAGGGCACCGAAGCAAGCATCGACGTGCTCGAAAGCGCCGTGGAGCAGCACCCGCTGAACCCGTCGTTCCGCAAGCTGCTGGCCTGGCTTTACATGTCGACGGACAACTACGAAGACGCATACGACGTGTACCGGGCCCTCGATCGCCTGCAGAAGAAAAACGGGCAGACCCTGCACACATTTGCCCAGAAGGCCGCGGACGCCGATCAGTTCGCCGTGGCCACCAAGGCGTTCGAGGCCATTCTGGATCGCTATCCGGAGGCCGACATTGCCCCAGCGGCCCAGCGTGCCCTTGGGGATACCTACCGGCGGTGGGCCAAGGCAACGACGGATACATCGCGTGCCGTGGCCGACTCTATGGCCCGATACGACGCCGCCCGTTCGGCCTACCGGGCCTTCCTGGACGAGTATCCCAATCACAAGGACGTCCCAAAGGTCCTTGCGCGCCTTGGGACGCTCCAGCTCGATGTGTATCGCGACCTCGAAAGCGCCCAGAACACCCTCAAAGAGGTGGTGTCGTCGTATCCGGACGCGGAGGCCGCAAACAACGCCCGGTACGACCTCGGACGGATTGCGTTGCTGGAAGGGGATCTCGAACGGGCCCGTCTGCTCTTTTCGCGCCTTGCCGACCGCCTTCGAAGCGGCGAGCTTGCCGAACAGGCCCGTTTCGAACTGGCCCGCCTCCAGTTTTACCAGGGCCACTTCGACGCGGCCCAGACCCAGGCCAAGGCCACCAGTGCCAACACCGCCTCGGACGTGGCCAACGATGCCATTGAGCTCAAGGTCTTAATTCAGGAAAACCAAGGGCCTGACTCCCTCAACGTGCCCCTCCAGCTCTACGCCCGCGCTCAGCTCGACCTCCGTCGTCACCAGTACGCACAGGCGGGCGCTCGCCTCGATTCCCTGCTCTCCGAATACGGGCGGCACTCCCTCGCGGATGAGGCCCAGTTCCGACGCGCGGGGGCCTTCCTCGCCGAGGGGGATACCAGCAGCGCCCTTCAGCGTTACCGCGAGCTGTCTCGCCGGCACCCGCGCAGCCCCTATGCCGACCGCAGCCTCTTTCGCCTCGGCACGCTGGAGGAAGAGCGCGGCAATACCGAGCAGGCCATTTCCCTGTATGACCGGCTCCTCGACGACTACCCGCAGTCGTTGCTGGCCGGGGACGCCCGCACCCGCCTTCGCACGCTCCGTCGCACGCAAAGCTAGTGTCCCATGTCTCTTCGTTCGGTTCTTTGCACTGGCCTCGTTCTGCTTCTGGCGTGGGGCTCCGCCGCCGACAGGAGCGCGGCGCAGGAGCTTCTTGTGCCCATGGACGATTCGCAACAGGATCACCTCAAGGCCTACGGGGCCATCTATGCCACCCTGACGGACGGCCAGAAGGTCGACTGGCTGCTCAACTACCGCGGCGGCTCCTTCCTGACCCAGGCCACCAAATCGACCCTCCAGGAGCTGCGCACCCGCGGGGTCTCCTACAAGAAGGTCGGGGGCAGCACCGCCTCGGAAATCATCGCCGAGGTGGAGGCCGACGGCAGCAACATGGCCGTCGTGCCCCTCGAAAAGGCCCCGGAAATTGCCGTCTACGCCCCCAGCGGGGCCGTGCCGTGGGACGACGCCGTCCGGCTGGCCCTCAACTACGCCGACGTGCCTCACGACGTGATCTACGACGACGCGGTGCTGAACGGCGAACTCGACCAGTACGACTGGCTGCACCTTCACCACGAGGACTTCACCGGCCAGTTCGGTAAGTTTATTCGGTACCGCAACGAGCCGTGGTACATCAAGAAGCAAAAAAATGCGCGGCAACTGGCCCGCAAGCACGGATACAAAAAAGTGAGCGAACTGAAGCTGGCCGTCACCCAGCGCATCCGGGACTACGTGTCGCGAGGCGGCTTCATGTTCTCAATGTGCTCCGGCACCGAAACCTTCGACATTGCCCTCGCCGCCCACCAGACCGACATTGTGCCGGCCCCCTACGATGGCGACCCGGTCGACCCCGATGCCCTCGACCGGCTCGACTACGGCCCCACCCTGGCGTTTACCGACTTCCGCCCCAACCTGAACGCGCAGGAGTACTCTCACTCCGACATCGACGTGGGGCCGCCCCCCGGCGAAATTCGGGATCCTAAGCTCGACTACTTCACCCTCTTCGACTTCAGTGCCAAGTGGGATCCGGTGCCCAGCATGCTCACGCAAAACCACGTGGCCACGGTGAAGGGCTTTGTGGGCCAAACGACGGCGTTCGACAAGAAGGTTGTGAAGGAAGATGTTGTCGTTTTGGCCAAGCCCCCTGAGCGCGAGCAGGTCCGGTACCTACACGGCACGCTCGGTCAGGGCACCTTTACCTTCTATGCCGGACACGATCCTGAGGACTACCAGCATTTTGTCGGCGATCCTCCTACGGATTTGTCGCTCTCCCCCAACTCGCCCGGCTACCGGCTCATCCTCAACAACATCCTCTTCCCCGCCGCCAAAAAGAAAAAGAAGAAAACCTAAAACGAGGTCGTCCATCGCGTGTATCCTGCATCCCCCCGCTCCGTCTCCGACGCTGTTCGGAGAACGGAGGGTACAAGAGCCCCGTTGATCGTCTCTCTATCGTTGTCGAATCGTCTCCGCCGACCGCCGCATGGCCTCTTCGTCCAATGCAAAACCCGTCTCGGCCTCCACCTGCGAGATGACCGAGATCGTGATGCCCAACGACACCAACGGCCTCGGCAACCTCATGGGGGGGCGTCTGCTGCACCTCATGGACGAGTGTGCCGCCATCTCCGCGCAGCGGCACGCCAACGAAAGCTGCGTGACCGCCGCCGTCGATAACGTTGAGTTCCAGTCGGCCATTCAGGAAGGCGAAATTGTCGTCGTGGAGAGCCGCGTCAACCGCGCGTTTCGCTCCTCCATGGAGGTGGAGCTCAACGTGTGGGCCGAAGACACGAGGGCCGAAACCCGCCGCAAGTCCAACCGCGCTTTCTACACGTTCGTTGCGATCGACGAACATGAATCGCCCGTCGACATTCCCGCCATCACGCCCGAAACCGACGCCGAACGCGAACGCCACGAGGCCGCGGCCAAGCGCCGCGACATCCGGCTCGTCCTTGCCGGTCGGAAAGCGGTAGCAGACGCCGCCCACCTCGAAGAAGGCATGCTCGCTGCTCTCCACTCCACGGCCGATGTGGACGCGTGAGTCGTTCGGAGTCTGTCTCGCATGCTATTCGCCGCACTGCACGTTGCATCGGAATTGTCGTCCTCCTGAGTGTGCTCGGCTCCGTTTCCGAGGCGCATGCGCAGCGTGAGCCCGGTTCCCTCACCGTCGGCCTGCAGGTCGGCCGGACAAATGGGGGAACCGCAAAACTCTACCAAAGCAGCCGGGACGCCTACAGCGCCCTGCTCACGGCCAACGGCGACGACTTTGCGCGGCTCGCGCTCTTTCGCCTCTGGGAACGTCCCCTTCCCGACTCCCCGCTCCATGTCTACTACGGCCCCGGCGCCGCAATCGGCGGCCGCAACCTCGACGGCCGCGTGCTTCCGGAAGTGAGCCTCAGCGGCAAGGGCGGATTCAACTTTTACGCCGAGCGCTTTGAGGTTTTTCTGCACGTGACCCCGACGATTCGTTTCGGGCCTTCCATCCGTCCACAACTAGGGGGCGGCGTAGGACTTCGCTACGATTTTCACCAGCCCTGATGCGCCCGTCTCCGGGGTCCCGAATGAAAATAACAGGACCTCTGTTGCCTCACTCTCGTCTCCTTCCGTAGCTTGCAGAAGACCCGCACTCCCGTTGGCCCTTGTCACCCATCCGCTTCGGTGCCGATGCCTGAGCTTCCCAACGACCTCCCCTTCTCCTCCGATCCCATTCCGGACCGCGTCTTGATTACCGGCGCCAACGGCCTGCTCGGCCAGACGCTCACCGAACGGCTCGACGACGCATCGGACTACGACGTGCTCGCGACCGCTCGCGACGACGCCCCCCGCTTCGTGGCCGACTGCGAGTATGCAACGATGGACGTCACGGATCCCGATGCCGTCACCGATACCTTCGAGACTTTCGAGCCCGATATTGTCGTCAACTGCGCCGCCCTGTCCGACGTCACCACGTGCGACGAGCACCGCAACAAGGCCTGGGCCACCAACGCCCGCGCCGTGAAGCGCCTCGCCAAGCACTGCGACGAGGTGCGCGCCCGGCTGGTGCAGATCTCCTCCGACTTCGTCTTTGACGGCGAAGACGGCCCCTACGACGAAACCGACCGACCCGCTCCCGTCAACTACTACGGGCGCACCAAACTCGCCGGGGAGAATGCGCTGCGCGAAGTGGGGCTCTCGGACTGGACGCTCGTCCGCACCGTCCTTCTGTACGGCACGGGCCGCACCCTCTCGCGCGGCAACGTGGTGCGCTGGATGATCAACTCCCTGGCGGCCGGGGAGGAAATCCACGTCGTGACCGACCAGTGGCGTACGCCCACCTACGTCCCCGACCTCGCCGACGGCATTATCCGGATTCTCGACCGCGACGCCGACGGGATCTACCACCTCTCCGGACGCGAGATGGTCACGATCCACGAGCTGGCCGAACGGATCGCCGACATTTTCGGCTTCGATTCCACACTCATCGATCCCGTCCCCAGCTCGTACTTCGACGACGCCGTCGAACGCCCACCCAAGACTGGATTCATCATCCTCAAGGCCGAATCGGAGCTCGGCTACGATCCGCACTCCCTGAAAACGGGCCTCCGATCCGTCGGACGCAAATTGGGCGTGGAGCCGGCCTCCTGATCCGCATCGGACGAACTGCGCACAAACGGGACGAGGGCGAACGCTGTCTGAGGGATGCGACGGACCGTAGATTGGGGCGATTGGGGACGAGTTTCTCCCTGTCAGGCGCGGCAAGCCACCAACGCGTTCATTCGCTTCTCATACGGATACCAACTGGAGATGTCGGGATGCCGCAGATATCTGCTTCTGTCACCCCGGACAATCTTCCTCCCAAACGAGTAAACGTTAAAACGTTGAACGTTAGAAGGTTATGGAAAATACAATTTGGAGGGTCCTGCTGATCTGGTTTGGCGACAACCAGACATCATGATTCGGAAACGGTGTCAGATCGCCTCCCGACCGGACGACTGCCCGCAAGAAGTCGGACCTCTCTGTTCCGACGCTTTTCATGCCACATTGGCTGAAAAGTTCGGGGGTACAGAGACAGTAAAATGACCGCAAGCACTTGGGCCTAGACGCACTCGTGCGTCACACACATACCCACACACTCCCACACCCACATCTGACACACTCGTGTGTCTCCAACGAAGCTGTGCAACGAGTTGCACTGCGAAGTTGGTATCAATCAAAACGCTTCGCATCGGAGTTTTCAATGTAGTCCACGAACTTTTCGGCACGCTCATAAAAAAGGTTGGTCTGATTTTGAGTCGGCTCCTCCTCGAAATACGTTTCCGCGGCCCACGTAGCAGCCTCCCATTTCAGTGCCTCTCGGTCCGATATCTCCGAGTCGAAGGAGTCATCTATGTTAACATGTAAAAGGTACTCCTTGTCTATTTCCTCAGCAAAAGCTTTAAGGGCCTCTTCTTCGTTATAGTAATCCCTCTCCTTTATGTTGTCTATAATGAGCATCGCAAACATCGAAGAGGATACTCGTATGAACTTATTCAGGTCGAATTTATACCCGAGTGTAAAAAATATCTTTCTGATTTCTACATAGTTCTTATTTATAATTTCGGTATTCCGTTCAACGGTATTCGCGAGATCCCGGGCCTGGCTCTCCGATAGGTTATCGTCACCAAAAAACTTAAGCATGAAAGCGTTTTTGACTTATATATTATAACTTTTTCAACTTTAAACCATAATTTATCCAGCACGGATAGGCCACAGTAGGAAATATTGAGGAAGGAGGGCATCCGTTCCGAGTTCCGACAACGCGTCGAGTTCGCGGACAGAGACGCCGTTCCATTTTCACGTGACGGCCCTTTATGCCCCCACATACAACTGGAAACACGAAGTCGACGGCTGCGACATTGGTGTACGTAGCCGATATTTCTCGTTGACCCGGCAGCCCCGCGGCGCTCTTCGGATCTTCGAATGGAGTTCAGAGTCGCCGGGTGGGACCTGCTTGCCCGTTTCCTATCTTATAGGGTCGCGCCCCTATTCTCTTTCGCCGACTCCCTATTGCCCTATGCTCGACATTGACGATGTCCGGTCCGATCCCCAACGCGTCAAAGAGGCCATCCGGGCCAAGGACACCGGATCTCCCGACATGGTGGATACGCTGCTGGATGTCGACGAGCAGCGCCGTGCCGCCATCACGGAGATGCAGGAAAAACAGGCCCGCCAGAACGACCTCTCCGCCGAAATCGGGTCGCTCAAGCGCGAGGGAAAAGACGAGGAAGCCGAACGGCGGATCGAACAAACCAATCAGCTCAAGGAGGAAATCGAGGACCTGGAAGAGCAGGTCGACGCGGCTGAGGCCCAGCAGCGGAAGCTGCTCCTGAAGATCCCGAACGTGCCGCATCCCAGCGTGCCCGTGGGGGCGACCGAAGACGACAACGAGGTGGAGGAAACCGTCGGCGAACAGCCGGACTTCGACTTCGATCCACAGCCCCACTGGGAACTCACCGACGAGCACGACCTCGTGGACTTCGAGCGCGGCGCGAAGGTGACCGGCAGCGGCTTTCCCTTTTACACCGGTCGGGGGGCCCGACTGCAACGCGCCCTGCTCAACTTTTTCCTCGACCGCGCCCGCGACCGCGGCTATCAGGAGATGCAGGCCCCGCTCTTCGTCAATCCGGAGAGCGCCGAAGGCACCGGCCAACTGCCGGACAAAGAAGGACTCATGTACAAAATTAAGGAATCCGGTCCGGAAGACGTAGAAGACAAGATCATCGATCGGTTGTTGAAGCGAGAGGAATCTCCAAACGACGAGGCGGAGGTACGCCGGGAGGTGCGAGCAATGATCAATGATCTAATGGAAGGAGACTTCTATCCCATCCCCACCGCCGAGGTCCCGCTCACCAACTTCCACCGGGACGAGATTTTGGACGGCGACGACCTGCCACTCAAGTACTGCGGCTACACCCCCTGCTGGCGCCGCGAGGCCGGCAGCTACGGGG
>CAYOWD010000044.1:0-9052 GCA_964407535.1 uncultured Salinivenus sp.
TGAGCTCGCCGTAGAGCTGCGCCGCCAGCGTCTTGTTGTGGCTCATCACGAGGGTCGGCTTGTTCACCTCCTCGATGACATTTGCCACGGTGAACGTATTGTGGACGAAAAAGCCGCCTTCCCCGGCCAAAAACGTCTCCGGTCCCGGAACGCTCAAGTCGTAGACGTACTCGGGATCGTAGTCGATCGGCTCGACAGCGGCGACAGATGCCCAGTACACGTCGTCGATCCCGGTCATGGACGGCGCCGAGACCGTTCGGGACGCAACTGCCCCAATTCGCCCCGATCCTTCTTCTGATTGTCCCTCTGCGTCGGACGACGGCTCTCGAAACGGTCCCCCCGGTTCACACATGGAATCGGGAATCGTCGTTGGCACCGGTATAGAATCCGTCGGGCGCGCCTCCGCTGTTTCGATAAGCTGGAGCTGTCCCTCGCGAAGCACCCACAAGTTGTGATCGCCCGTCATCGTAGCTGAGCGTCCACAATCGGTCGTCACCCGATACATCTCGTCGGGCGCCTCGTGCCGCGTAACCGCTCGCACGTCAGTTTCTCGAACCTCTCCGCGTTCCGCATCAAAGGCGAGCGTGGTGTACGTTCCTTCCGGCAAGAGTGCTTCGTCCGTATCCCCGACGGGAACGGACCCGTGCGTGTCGATGAGATGGTCGACGAAAGGCCCGATGGGCCGTACGTGCGTTGCTACCTCCTCTCCCGAATGCGAAGTGAGATACACGGGATCGTCGTAGCCGAGGCTCTTGCCCGTCCCCGTCGCTCCCAGGAGCGTCTGGTACGCGTCCCCACGCTCGATGCCCTCCACGAGCTCGTTGATCGCATCGGGCTGGTCGCCCATCGGCTCGAAGTCGGACGTGAGGTTGAACTGACCTCCGGTCTCGGAGGGGGGAGGCGCGTCGGAGGGCGTATCCGGAACGTCGTTCAGTTCCATGAGAAACCCGCTGTTGGTGGGGAGAGACACACGAGCATCACGACCAGAAACAGCTCTCGGCCCGGTGGGTTGCGGGCGGGCACCCGTGTCCGAACTCGGGTCCGAGACGACCCGTCACCATCCACGCTGCTCGCCACACGCCCCTCTACCTCGAACCGTTCGTCCTCACCTCATGAGAACGGAAACTCCCAGTCGATGCGCACCACTCGATTGTCCTGCAATTGAATCACCATCGATGTTGGATTGGGCGCGGTTTCCCGATAGACGAGCTTCCCCGTTGCGGCGTCGCGGCGGGTCGGAGGCCCAAGGAGGTCGAGCACGCGCTCCTTCGACAGTCCTACGCGGAGCCCTTCCGGCGTTGCGTACTGCGTGCTCGACAGTGAGAGGCGCACCAAAATTGTCTTCGAGGCGTCTTGCACGTCGTAAAGGAGCGCCTCCACCCCCGCATACACAAGCGTGCGGAGCGTGTCGATCTGCCCCTCCACGTATTGGTTGCTCACCGGGGCCGTTTCGACACGCTGCGGCGCGCCGAGGCGCTGAATGAGCGACTCGTAGGAGAGGCTCCCATCGGACTTGAGGGCTGTCTGAATCAGCCTCGACACCACGTCGACGGGGGGACCGACCTTTTCCGCGGGCTCCTCATCGGAAACGGGGGGCTCAACCATTCCGGCATCGGACGGTGTCGGACGATCGTCCGGCGCCGAACGGGTCGACTTGGCGTTCGAACACGCACTCGTCCCCAGGATGAGTGCCCCCTGACAGAAAAGTACGAGTACGAACTTCCAATACATTGAACTGGGATTGTCCGGTAGAAAGAGTGTGCAATCCGAACCCGCAGAGAAAAAAGATGATTCTCTTACCCCCCCTGATTACGCATGTGCAAAAAATGTGTCAGGGGCCTCCTCTTCACGAATCTTCCCGACCTCATTGGAGAATTTTTACGGGTTGGGTCTCGTTTGCACGGACTCGTACGGGCCGTTTCATCGCTCTTTAGGACCAAGGAGGTTACGGGACGTACCGCCCTTGACGGACCGAGGAGGTGCGGCGCCTCTCGAAGCGCTTTCCGGGAGCAATGATGTCGTTTTTACAATCAAACAGCGAATGCAAGGGAGACATTTCGGCTAAAATTGGTGTACTGTAATTAAACACAAAAAAGGTTCCACTTTCTCCGCCTGATGATTTACATTCGACAAGAATGGGCACTACCTTCAGTACTTTAAAAATTGATTATGATATAAGCCCAGAAATATCGACACGTACGTGTTCTACAGTTCACTTCCACGGCTCGGTGCAATTCGATTGTCGCCCCCATCGTACAGAACGCCCCTCCCGGACCAAGCTGCTCCAAACAGGTCTAGCCGGGCCGATGACAGTCGTTCACGGACACTCTGATGGAGCGGAGCGCCCCCCCGTCCCGGAAAGAGGTTGCCCATCGCCGAAACAGGTGCTGTGATACCGTTTCCGAATCATGATGTCTGGGGATCGCCACCCGCAATCAGCAGGACGCCCAAAAATTACATTCCCCATACCCTTTTCATTTTCAACGTTTTAACGTGTGCACGTTTGGGGAGACGATTGTCCGGTTTGACAGAAGCAGATGCCTACGGGATGCCGGCCTCTCCAATTGGAATCCGTATGAGTTCAGCGTTTCCCGTTCCATTTCCCTCAGACAGACCGTTTCTGCTGCCTGGAGGCCACGCGGACATGCGGGTCCTGATGCCTGACGATGGAGACTCGATGCGTTTTGCAAGAATCGGACGGGGAGCCAACTGGCCTTCTGCAGATTGTCCCCGAGATTTAACGGGTTCCCAAAAGAACACCTCCCCTCCCCGCGTTCACATTCCGAACAGGTTCCTGAGGTTTATTCTCGTCCGCAACCGAGCGGCTCTCCGCCGTGCCGAGGAGGACGCGCGTACGTTTTCACAACGCCCCGAAATCGGTTCCCCCCTGCGACGTCGTCCGAACCATCGTTTCATCGGCTGTTTTTTTGCAAGCGCTTCCAGCTCCCATGACGCCGACAGACACTTCCCACTCCGACTCGTCTCCCTCCGGTGGATCCCCGCAGCACCTTGCGGCAATGCAGCTGCCGATTGAGAATCCCGTCGAGGAATTCAGCAAAGCAGTCAAGGAGTTGAGGCAGTGTGACCTGCCGGGACTGCGCCGGCGACGGAAGCATCATCGGCGCGCCCTGTCGTCGCTGCAGAACGGGGGATACGACTGTTTGTCCGACCCGACGCGTCGCGATCTTACCGACCGCCTGCGCAACAATCTGGCGGCCCTGAACAAGGCCCTTGAGGCGTTCGACGACGTGTCTCCCTCCTCGCAGTCCACCGACGACGAAGTCGACTCCCTCTCCGACCGCGTACGCTCGTTTTTCCGACGCCTCTGGTAGGGCACACAGACGAGTTGCCAACGCCCCCGCCGCGGACTGATACCAAGTTCGTTTACAACGTTCGGGAGGGGCAGGAATGTCGGTATGGGCCCAAGCGAATGGGCCTCAGGTACATCCCTTCGCACCTACATACGTACAAACCCGACTCCTTCAACAGAATTCGGTATGACGGTAGCACTGGGGCGAAGTTGACCGCAATCCGTCGGACGGGACGCCCTCCGTTCAGGGACTTTTCGGACAGTCCGACAAGCGTACCGCCGGCATTTAGTCCTCGGCGTCTGAAGCCGCCTCAAACTCGCCGTGTTGGTTGGTGCGCTTGGCGCGGAGAAATCGGGCTCGGTAGCGATTGGCGCCGTTCCGCACGTCGGCCTCTCGCACCTCGCCGGCCGTTCCCTCGGCCACCGCGTGCAGCAGCGTTTCGAGTTGCTCTTTCTCCGAGGGGGTTAGGTGAAGGGTGTATTCCTGTTCCTCTTCGCGTTCGAGCATCACCCACTTTCGGGAGGCCGCGATGACGAGCGAGCACGGCTCCCGGCACGGAAAGACGCCGTCGCCGCGGGGCACCGACAGCTCGCGGGCCTCGTGCTCGTCCCACATGCGTCGTTTCAGGCACTGCGAGTCCTCACAGCAGGCCTCAGCGACCCAGTCGACGGCTTCGCCCTCCAGCTCGTGGGTGACGGCATAGATGCCGGTCTGTCGCTCCGTCGTTTCGTCCCAGTGGGACACATCGAGTTCGCCGATGCGCTCGCGGTGCCAGTTGGCAATGGTGGCGGGGTAGAAAAAGTCGACCGTCTGGACGAGCGCCGCGGCGTCGAGGTCCTCAAATACCCATCCCGTCTGGAGCGTCGGCGCGGTCGATAGCGGCCGGTAGCGGCCCTCGTCGTCGTGCTTGGCAAGCCGACGCGCGTCGAGGGGATCGGAATGCGCATCGAGGGCCGCGGCGTCATGTGAAGCGTCATCGACATGCCGGAGGTCGTAGGTCCGCTCGTCGTTGTCGTCGAGCCGCACGGTGACGTGCAGCTGTCCCCATACCCGGGTGTGCCCGTCGACCAGTGCCGCCCGGCGTTCCGGAGGACACGGGTCGCCGTCCCCCTCCAGCCACCGGAGGAAGGCCCATCGAGCCTCGTTCTGGGGGGCACGGTGGTGCCAGAAATCCCACTCCTGGAGGTGGGCGGGGTGGTTGGCCAGGAGTTGCCAGAGCTCATTTTCGGAGAGGTCCTCATGCACCTCCCCGTCCAGGATCAGCCGGTAGTGGTCATCGGGGTGGGTGAGCGAAAAGCCATCCGCGTCGATGTCTTCGTCGGCCACCTGGTCGCGAAGACGAGAAAAGAGGGAGGCGGTCATTATACAGCGTCCAGTCAGCAATGGCGGGAAAATCGTACAGAACTGCTCCTGTCAGGTGCACGCGTCGATGCCCTCACGCGCCCACGCCGGGGCATTCGGGCAACGCCATGAACGGGATCGGCGTACATCCGTCGAAGGCAAAACGGACTTAAGAGACAGAGGCAGCGGTCGGTTGATCGGAAAGCAGATGTGCGGGAATGTCGGCGCCGGCATCCCGAGCCCGTTCAAGAACCACGTCGGCCACGAGCGGATCCGTGCCGACGGCGCCGGTGTACCAGACCCGCCGCCCGTCGACTATGGCGGGCACGTCGTAGCCGGTCCGGTAGTCGTCAGTTAGGCCGATGTCTTCGGGAATGTCTTCCTGCGTGTGGTAGCCGTCCGCAATGAACAGGGGCACGACCACAATGTCGTCGGTATGGATGTGGGTGGTCAGTTCGTCGACTTCGGGGGGTTCGTCCATGAAGAGTGCCTCCACCTGCGCAAAGTCGCCGTGCTCGCGGATGCGGTCGGCGTGGTACTGGACGGCCTTGGCCGAATTCTCGTTGCGCTCAGTGCCATGCCCCACCACGGCCATGCCCACGTCGGTGCCGGCTCGGTCGTCGAGAACCGTGTCGGACCGGTGGGCGATGACGCGGCTCATGGCATCGTGCGTGCCGATGGGGCCGCAGTAGTGCACGTGCTTGTCGACATCGCTTGCCCGAAAGGTGGCGGCCGTGGCGTTTACGCCGTCGGAGGCCCAGGCGTCAGGACTCCAATCCACGAGTCGAAGCTCGCGGGGAATGACCTGCTCGGTGAAGTATCCCTCGCTAATGAAGAGCGGGACGACGTACACCTCCTCACTGTCGAGCGTACGCAGGACCTCCCGGAAGGCCGGCTCTTCCTTCCAGAACGTTTCTCGCACCTCCGAGAAGACGCCGGTGTCCCGAATGTGGTCGGCGTGATCGAAGGTGGGAGTGCTGGAACCGGGATTGAGATGAGACCCATGGGCGGCAATGACGAGCGCGTCGGCCATCGTGGGGATTGGGAGCCAGTTTGAAAATCGTTGGGGTTGTACAACCCATTTTTCCCGAGACAGGTTCTTACTCCCCGCAACGTAACGCCCGCGTTAATTCTCGGGGGCCGGCTGCATGAGCACAAGACCGCCCCGCTCGATACCCATGACGAGGTCCATGCGGGTGTCGCCGTCGAGGTCGCCGGTGGCGGGCGCGGCGAGGCGGGGAACGCCGGACAACGACACCGGCGAGGGAGTCGCCTCGAAGGCCGGGGTGGAAGGACTGCCCGTATTCTTCGCGATAAACAGTCCGTCCCTCGTACCGATCAGCAGATCGAGCGTGCCGTCGTCGTCGACGTCGTGCAACGCAGGCGCACTCCGGGACCGATCGTTGCCCGACGAAAGAAGTGATTGTTCGTGCTCAAAGGCCGGGGCTTGAGCCGAGCCGGTGTTGCGGTAAAAGTCCACGCCCCCGTCGGCCCGGCCCACAACCAGATCGAGGCGCCCGTTGCCGGTCAAATCGCCGAGGGCGGGGGTGGTGTGCCGGGCGTCCGTATCAAGGTGCACGTCGGTTTGTGCAAACGTGCCGTCGCCGGTATTGCGGTAGATGCTCACTCCGCCCTTCCAGGTGCCCAGCACGAGGTCGGCGGCGTCGGTGCCGGTGAGGTCGCCGAGGGCGGGCGCGTAGTGGTAGGCCTTGGGCAAATCGAGGGCCCCGTCCCGTTCGTAGGTTCGTCCCCCGTCGGCGCGGGTACCGGCGAGCCGATACACGCGCGAGGTCGCCCCGTTCGTCGGATCGACCTTGTTGGCCAGCAGGAGGTCATCGGTCCCATCCCCGTCGAGGTCGCCCACCGCCACACTGCTTTCGCTCCCCACGTCGAGGCCCCCCGTAAATTGCTTGGTGCGGAGGGTGTAGCCGTCTCGCCGGTGTTCGTAGAAGTAGAAGTTGTCCGTGAGGCTCGTGTTGGCGTCGTTGGCCCCACCCAGCACGCCGACGAAGAGGTCGAGGCGGCCGTTGCCCGTCCAGTCGGTGAGCACCGGGGCGTTGTAGCCGCTGGTTTTCAGGGGATTGGATGGCGGAAACGGCTCCGGCTCCCCACTCAGAATCGGATTGCTGCAGGAGCCGGTGTTTTCGATGAGCAGGAGGCCGGGCTCGAAGAAATCGCCCCAGAAGAGATCCAGTGCGCCGTCGTCGTCAATGTCGCCGAACGTGAGGGTATTGGCCCCGTGGCGAATTCCCAGTTGTCGGTTGACGATCTCAATGCCCGCAAAGTTGTCGGTGACGTGGGCAAAGGTGGGCATGCCCGTAGAGCCGACGGCTTCGTAGTGCGTGATTGTGCCGTCGAGTCGCCCCAGGAAGAGGTCGAGCCGCCCATCGCAATCGAGGTCGGCGACGTTGGGGATGTTCTGGCGGTCGGAGAAGATGGGCGCGCCGTCTGGCGTGCGCAGCGTATCCGTCACGAGGTCGAAGGCGGCGTCGGTGGCCGTGCCGGTATTGCGGTAGGCCCGGATGTGGCTGTACTGCTCCTCCGCCAGCAGGTCCGGCACGCCGTCCTGATCCAGGTCGACGAACCGGAACCACTCGCCGATGGAGAGGTCGCTATAGTCGTCCGTGCGCCAGACGAGGCGGGAGGAGTCCCCGTCGGTCACGTGTTCGAAGAACGTGAGTTGATCGGAGCGCTCCTGCACAAACAGATCGTCGTCGCCGTCGCCGTCGATGTCGACGAACTGGGGCCGCGGGGTGTTGAAGCCGCCGTAGAACGGATTGCCAATGGGGTGTCCCGACGCATCGAGCACCTCGACGGCGGGCCGCACGACGCGCTGGTAGTCGGCGGGGAAGGCATCCCCGTCCCCGGTCGACGCGGCGGGTCCGGTGCAGCCGGCCACGACAAGCCCACCCAGAACGAGAACAATGAGGAACGGCGCAAGGGCACGCATAGACACGAAGCGAATCGATGCGGGGGAAGCAAATCAGAGCGGCCGCGCATACGCATCTACTGCCTGCCTCCTTACGGAGACGCAGTCGGCAAGGGGCGTTATCGCTGAGACGTGATCGTCCGCGCCCCGCCTGCCCCCCCAATGCCGGTGGGATAGGTGCCGACCTCAATGACCTTCACAATGTCATGGCTCTTCGTGTCGATGACCGTCACGGTGCCCGCGTCCGGATTGTCGCCGCTGGGCGTGTAGGTGCCGTTCCGATTGTTGTTGGACACGAACAGGTAGCGCCCGTCCGGCGACAGGACGGCGCCGTGGGGCTGGGCCAGTCCCTTGCCCGTGATGGTGGTCGTTACCGCCGGCGCCTCCAGGTCGACGACGCTTACGCTGTTCGACGTCTTGTTGGGCACGTACGCCGTGGTGCCGTCGGCACTCACGACGGGATGCCACGGCTGCTTGCCCACCGCGAGCGTGTCGGTGACCGACAGGTCCGGGGCGGAGCGAGCGTCGAAGAGGAGGAGTTGGCCGGTCCGCTGGCCGCCTGCTATGAGCGTGGTGCCGTCCGGGGTCGCCGCAAACTGGACGAGCGTCTGGGTGTCGCCCCCCAGGCGCGTGAGGGTCGTTTGTTCGTCGTCGGTGTCAATCCCCATGAGCTGGTTCGTCGACAGGCTCGCCACGAAGGCGTATTTTCCGTTTTCCTGAATCGTGAGGGGATGCGGGCGCGGGAAGAAGGTGTCGATTTCGCGTTCGAGGGCCATTGTTTTCCGATTGATGACCCCGACACTTTTCGGCGGATCGACGGCACTCATGGAGCGTCCCGCATACAACCGGTTCGAGGTGGGCGAGAGGGCCAACAGGCCCGGCACTGCAAACGAGGAGAGCCGCCCGACGATTTCGTTGCTTCGGTTGAATTTGAGGATGGTGTTTGCCCCAATGAGGGTGACGTACCAGTGGCGTCCGTCCGGCGTTGCCACTGCGTGATGGGGCTTGGCGTTGGGCGAAAAGCCGCGGTTGGTGAGGTCGACCGTCGTCTCCACGGCCTGGGTCTCCATGTTGATCACTGAAATCGTGGCCTCACCCTGGTTGCACACGTACAGTCGAGGGGCGGGGGCGGCACGTGCTGCCGTTCCCACGGCCAGGAGAAGAGGAAGAAGGAAGATACACAATCGACGCATAATACCAACTCCGCAAGCTTCGTTGGGGATGTGAGTAGGGGCGTGCCATGTCCCGAGAAATCGGACCTCGTTCCGAATCGGGGGATGCGGACGATGCACGCGTACGTCTGGGTCCCGGTACTTACACTCGTGCTGTTATATCCGCCCCCCCCGAACGGTACAGCCGGATTCGGTACAATCGGCCCTCACGGTGAAACGAGGACGACGCGTGCACACCTCCGGGCCTACAGCTCTTTCTTCGAAGGCGTGAGCACAAACAGCCCTTCGCCGATGCTCGA
>CAYOWD010000044.1:9062-19349 GCA_964407535.1 uncultured Salinivenus sp.
GAAACCGAAATAGAATCGTGAACACGTGATGCGTGAAATGTAGGCCGTACGCTTCACGCATCACGCATCCCCTACAGCTCCTGTCGGGACGGCGTGAGGACGAACATGCCCTCGCCGATGCTCGACACGACGATGATGCCGCTGTCGAAGTACGGGTAGTTGCTCCATGCCCCCTGGAAGCCGGAACTGTTTTCCCCATACGGCTGCGTATCGAAGTAGGCCACCTCTTCGGGCTGTTCGGGATCACTGATGTCGAGGATGCGCAGCCCACTCTTATAGTTGGTCTGGTACATCCGGTCGCCCTTTACGTAGAGGTTGTGATCCGACGATTTCTCCGGCAGCAGCAATTCGTTGACGAGTCGAGGATTGTCAAGGTCCTTCATATCCCACACGAGCGTGCGGGTGTGGTCGGCCTTCCCCTGGATCTCGTCGAGTTCGTCGTTCTGATAGAAGTAGCGCTGATCCTCCGTGAACCAGCCCTGATGGACGTAGCCGTGGTCGGGGTAGGAGGCCGTCGTGACGGCCTGCGCGCTGTCTTTGTTCGTGACATCCGCCACACTGAGGGCCGTTTCGTTGGCCCCGAGACAAATCTCCCGACCCGTGTAGTCCGCGTCCGGACCCTCGTACATCACACACTGGGCGTCGTGGGAGTAGCCGGTACCGGAGCGTCCCGTTGAGCGGTCGGCGAAACAGCCCTCAAAGGTGGGGTTGAGCGGATCCTGAATATCGACCATGTGAAGGCCGCCGCCGCAGGTGGTGCCCCCGCCGCTGCTGCCTACGATGTAGGCGTACCCACTTTGTTCGTTGATGACCACATTATGGGCACTGTTGATCTCCTCGTAGCGGGCCGTTGCGTCAAAGGTGACCGGCATGTCCGCCGCCTCGACGTCGCGCAGCTGCGTAAGGTCGAAGATTTGCATGCCGTGTTCGCCGGCGTTGTCGGCCACGACGAACGCGTGGTCGTCGTACACCTTCACGTCGCGCCAGGAGTTGACGCGGGCCCCGTCCGTCAGGGGCAGCTCCCCGACGTAGACCGGATTGGTGGGATCGCTCACGTCCACGAAGGCCGTCCCGTCGGTGCGTCCCACGAGGGCGTATTCCGTTCCCGTCTCCGGATCGGTCCAGCCCCAGATGTCGTTGAGCTCAATGCCGCGCTCGCCTCCGATATCGCGAATCGGCAGGAAGGACTGCAGGTCGACGCCGTCACAGGGAAAGGTTCCAATGCGCCCGTCGGCACAGGAGCGCCGTTCGCCGGTGAGGGCGCTAAACACCTTGCCCGTTGTGGGCCCCACGGGCTCGTCGTGAATCCAGTCGTTCAGGGTGAGGGAGTATAGAGCCATTGTCCCCGCCTGGTGATCGTCGCCCGGAAGGCCGGTGGCCACGGTGTGGGGCCCGGCAGCAAGCGCGAGGCCGAGCCCATTTCCGGATGCCGCCGTTGGGTGTGAAAGGCGCGTCACGTCGGCCCACCCATCGTCCCCCCGCTGGAATCGATACAGGGCCCCGGCCCGATCATTCAGACCGGGAGCGCCCACCCACACGTCGGCGCTGTCATACGCCAGTCCCGCCCCGAAATACTGGCGCGACGTGCCCTCGAAGGGAAAAAGCCGACTGTCCTGGCGCCACGCCTTCCCTTCGTCCACAAACGAGAACACGTAGGCAACGCCCGAGGCATTGTGGGCCCGCGGGGCTCCAATGAGGACCCGATTTTGCCCGGCCCACGACAACGAGGACCCGAACCGAGCACTATTCGTGAGATTGCCTACCGTGATCGTTTGCTGTTCCGTCCAGGACGTATCGGCCCGGTGAAACGCAATGACCGATCCGTTGTCCTCCTTCGGGGCGGACACCAGCACATGTTTTGTAGACGCAATAATGGACTCTCCGAAGCCGGCCCCCGACGCCACCTGGCTGCCGCGAAGCATCGTCGATTCGGTCCATCCCGTTTCCGGCGTACGTTCAAAAACGTGCACGGCAGCCGCGGCCGTGGTGTCGTTCGAGGCCGACGACGTGTCCGGAGACGACGTGACCGAAACGGTCGTCTGCGTGCTCACGAAGAGACGGTTGTCCGTCAGAGCGACGCTCGTCCCAAACCCGGACGTGCTGTCGGGCGCGGTCAGTCGCGCCGTCTGGGTCCACCCCTCCTCGCTGCGCTGAAGCAGATAGGCCGCATTGGCGGCGGGAGCGCCCACCAGGAGCTGATCGGCATGGGCATCAAGGGCAACGCCAAAACGGTCCCCAAGGGAGCCGTCGTCGGCTTCGAGGTAATCGGTTTCGGTCCAGGTGCTGTCATCGTCTTGTTCAAACACGTACACCCGTCCGGGCGAATGCGGGCTCTGCGGCTCCCCCACAAAGACACGCTCCCCTTCCATGTCGAGGGCCCGTCCAAATCCCTTCCCCTCTGCCGTAGGCGCAAGGGCGGTCGATTGGGCAAAGGCAGAGACGGATCCCAGCCCCGCACTGAGGCCGAGTACAAGACCGAGGACAAGGAGACGTTTCATAGCTGGGAGCGTTGATAAGAGGAAAATGCATCGGTCCCTAACCGCCCGGGCGACAGCAATTCCCGTAGACGCTCATGTCCGTGCGGTTCCGGGCGACCGCGGAGCCGAAGGAATCTTGATCAGCGAAACCGGTCCCTCCATTCAGGGCTACATGTGCGCTCGAACGGTCACAGATTCCCCCTCCATCCCGCAAATGAGTCTCTGAAACTTCACCACACATTCGTGATAGCCGTCCCCGACAACCGCAGTTCCGACCCTCCCCCAATTCCGAGCTCATGAGTCCCATGCGTTACAAATGCACACAAAGCATTTGCACGTTCCGCGCGTGTGAGCGAATGGGTCGAAGTCGTGCAGTCTCCGCCGTCATTATCCGGGAACCGCGGCGCCATCGGGGAAAATGCCCCCTCGTGACGACCGATCGGAGACATGAGAAAAGGGGTCGTCACCGCTCCTGTTCCTCCCCCAGTACGACTCACGCGTCGGTCTACACTGCAAACGTATATAGAATCCGCATTCCCCCCACGGCGGTGCCCCCGCTTCTACTGATCCGTGAATGGGTTTCTAAAGACAACTCCGACTATTAGCATACCACGGTCCCTACCAAACGGAAGAGAAAGTTTATCTACCTGTGCACGGATCAGTATCTCCCATTCGCGGGCTCGTCTCTTGGGATTGCCGCCCGAACCGCTTGGTCGGCTCGCCAATAGGAAGCGTGGCGACCGGCGTTGAGCAGGGAGGGGGCGTCAGTCCGGGTGGGCAGACGCCATCGTGGCTCCGTTCGGCATGTCGGCCGGGGTCGACTGGCTCTCTAAGACGACGGCAGGCTCCAGGGGACACAGCACCACCGTATCGCCGGGTTCGAACAGCCGGCGGTTGTCGGTGTGCACGAGGTATTCGTTTTCGTTGCAGGCCACCCGATAGGTGATGTCGTGCCCCTTGAATGCCCGTCCCTTGACTGTTCCCAGGGGACCGTCGTTCGTTTCCGGGACGGCCAGCGCAAGGTGCTCGGGCCGCAGGGAGACAAGCACCGTGCCTTCGGCCTCCCGATTGAGCTGCACCCGGCCCAGCGGGGTGTCGGCCCGTCGGCCGGTGGCCCGAGACAGAAGCAGATTGGTCCGCCCCAAAAACTGGGCAACGAAGAGCGTCCGGGGCTGGTAGTACACCTCTTCGGGCGTCCCCACCTGGTCGATTTGCCCGCTGCGCATCACCGCCAACCGATCGGCGAACGACAGGGCCTCCTCCTGATCGTGCGTCACCAGGACCGCACTGATGCCCTTGTCCTTGAGCAGGGTCCGCACCTCCTGGCGCGTTTCTTCTCGCAGGAGGGCGTCAAGGTTGGAAAACGGCTCGTCAAGCAGAATGAGGTCCGGCTCGGGGGCCAGCGTGCGGGCGAGCGCCACCCGTTGTTGCTGCCCGCCCGACAGCCGTTGGGGCCGTCGGTCCGCAAAACTGCCAAGCCCGACCATCTCCAGGGCCTCCCGCGCCCGCTCCCGCTGTTCCGCCTCCGTGCCTTGTTGCAGGCCAAAGACCACGTTTTCCAGCACTGACAGGTGGGGAAAGAGGGCATAATCCTGAAAGACAATCCCCACCTCCCGGGCTTCGGGCGGTACGTGGGTGCCCGGCCCCGACAGCGTGCGTCCCTGCATCACCACGGTGCCGTCGGTGGCGCGCTCAAACCCGGCAATGCAGCGGAGGGTCGTCGTCTTGCCGCAACCGCTGGGGCCGAGAATGGCAAAAATCTCAGGGAGTTGTTCGCATCCGACATCGAACGAGACATCGTGCACGACCGGCGGTGCCTCCGGGTCGAATTGCTTCGTCAGATGCTGAACCGAAAGAAGGGGGGAATTCATGGCGCGTCGACATGTGGGCGTGCAGGAATTGTTTTCGAGCCACCACGGAGTGTAGCCCGGATGTGGGACTCATCGTCCGGAATGTTCATCGCCCACCGTCATTCCGTCTGAGTGGGACGGAATCACAGTGATACATTCACGTATGGTGGTTCCGAAATGTGTCTTGTACGGCCGAGGCCTCACTATCCTTTCACGCGACCTCTGCGGATTGGGGAGATGTGGACCGTTCTCGCGTCAGGAGAAGTCCCACAAAGCAGGCCGAAAAGAACATGATGGTGAGGGCGTAGGGAGCGGCGGTGCCGAACATTGCCTCCTCGGCGTAGGTCCAGGTGTTTAGGGCCAGCGTCTCAAAGCCCACGGGGGCGAGCAGGAGGGTGATGGGCAGCTCCTTCATCGCGGAGAGAAAGACAAACGCGATGCTCACGAGCAACCCGCGCCGCATAAGGGGAAAGGTGACGCTCGTAAACGCCCCAAGCGGGGATCGTCCCAACGACCGAGCAGCTTCTTCTAGGTTGGGAGGGGCCTGATACAGGGCACTGCGAATGGGCCCAATGGCCTCCGCCATAAAGTGGAGCGCATAGGCCGCAATTAGCAACCCGAGGGTCTGGTAGGCGAACGGCACGGCTCCGAGGGTAAAGACGATGAGCGCAAGGGCGAAGGCCAGTGGGGGCGTGGCGTAGCCGAGGTACGCAATCCGCTCAACGGTTTGCGTCCAGCCGGAGTGGTGCCGCACGCCCAGGTACGCGATGGGGGTTGCCAGCAGGGCCGCGAGGACCGCTGCCGGGGCCGAGGCCGAGACCGACGCCCACAACGACGCCGCGAGGCTTTCCCAGGGCAGTCCGCCGGCCACCGTATCGGTCATCCAGTACCCCACCGTGCCTACCGGTAGTCCTACTGCAACAAACGCTATGCCCCCCCCGAACGCATACCCCGCCCACCGCCACGCCCCCAACCGGTACGGCACCGACTGTCGCGTCGTCCCGCTCCCGGTAGGGTGCAACAGCAGCCCGCGCAGCAGACTCGCTTCCAGGAACAGCACGGCAACCGTGAGGGCCAGGAGCATCAGGGCCAAGCAGGCCGCATAGACCCGATCATAGGAGGCCGCATACTGAAGGTACAGGGCATAGCTGAAGGTTTTGAAGCGCATGAGCGACACCACGCCGAAATCGCCCAGTACGTGCAGGCCCACCAGCAGGCTTCCGGCGAGAAAGCCCGGCCGCAACTGCGGCAGCACGACCTGGAAAAACACCTGAAGCCGGCTGTAGCCGAGTGCGCGGGCCGACTCTTCGAGGGACGGATCCACCCCTAGCAGCGCCGTACGAAGATTAAGAAACAAATAAGGATACGTCCCGAGGGTCAGCGCAATAAGGGCCCCGCTGTATCCACTGAGGCGCGGCAGGACCAATCCGAGCGTCTGTGCGAGCGTGCCGTACGTGCCGGTCGTGGCCAGGAGCACATAGGCCATGACGTAGCCCGGCACAGCGAGCGGGAGGACGCCCAAAAGGGTGAGCAGACGACGTCCGGGCAGATCCGTACGGGTGGTCAACCATGCCAGCGGAAAGGCCAGAAGCGTGGTGCCGGCAAGCACCCCCACGGCCAGCCCAACGGTGTTTCCCAGCAACCGAAGCGTCCGCGGGCGCACCACCAGCTCCCAGAGCGTCTGCAGGTCGGCCTGTGCCGCCCGTACGAACAGATATCCCAGCGGCACGAGCACCCCCAGGAGGATGATTCCAACTGGCACCGTCACGTACCATCGGGTGCGCATCGTACGCAAGGCGCGCGTAACGGTCATGCCCGAATCATTCAATTTGCGGGAGAACCCCCCGTTGCCCTCCGCAACGGGGGCGTCGGTACCTTCTTACCAATTCCTGGATCCGTCTCCACCGATCTGAGATCGGCACCTCCGCTTTCGCTCATCGCTTCTCGGCCTGACGCCGACGTCCATACTGTGTACGTTCTCACGAGTCCCCCGGACATGTCGAAGATCCCCTCAGCCCCACGTCCCCTCAGCCCCACGTGCGGTCTCGCAGCAGACCGGTAGAGCACGTCGTCTCGATCGACACTACAACAACCCCACCTCGCGGAGCAGGTCGAGCGTCGGGTCCATGTTCTGCAGCTTTTCCATCTCAAACTCCGGACTCAGGTCGAGGGCCTTGTCGACGGGCGACATGTACTCCGGAACCGTCGTGCCCGAACGCACCGGATACTCATTTACGCGATTGGCAGCAAACGACTGCGCCTGCCGGGAAAGCAGAAACTTGAGAAACTGCTCCGCCGCCTCATTCTGGGAGCTCGTTTGCAAGACCCCGGCCCCTGTCACCAGCGCTAGGTTGCCAAGATTGCCGGACGCAAAGTGATAGGTTTTCACCGGCGCGGAGGCCTGAACGGATTCTTCTTCCTCCTCTTCATGTTCTTCGTCCTCCTCGTGCCCTTCGTATTCGCCTTCCGCCCCGCCGTGCTTCAGCCGAAGCACGTAGTAGTGATTGGTGAGTGCCACGTCGATCTCCCCGGCCGCCAGCGCCCGAATCATCGGCGTATTGGAGGTATACGCCTTCGGATTCAGGTCCTTCATCCCTTCGAGCCACGTCCGCGTCGCGTCGGGACCTTCCTTCACCCGCATGGCGGTCACGAAGTCTTGAAAGCTCGAATAGGTCGGCGTCCACCCGATGCGTCCGGACAACTCATCATTCCCGGGCAGGTCGAGCACCGAGTCCGGTAGATCGTCGGGATTGACGTTGTCGCTGTTGTAGGCGAGGACGCGGAACCGGGTCGTGACGGGGGTCCACCGCCGACTTTCCGGCACGTAGCGCGGGACCCGTTTTGTGATGGAATCCGGAAGCGTCGTCAGGAGATCGTTTTCCACGGCATTGCCGAGCGCACCGGTCGTATTGGCCCAGTACACGTCCGCCGGGCTTTGCTTGCCTTCCTCCTGAAGCGCAGACAGCAATTGGGCGTCGGAGCCGTACTTCACTTCGACGTTCTTGTCGAATCGGTTCTCATACATCGACACCAACGAGTCAACGAGCGCCTTGCTGCGTCCGGAATACACGACGAGCTCATCACTCTCGCCCCCGCAGCCAACAAGAGAGGTGATGAGGAACAGACCGAAGAAAGCGAAAAGAAGTCGCCGCATTGTACAGCTAAACCGTTGAGGAGAAGTCCTTATTTAGAATAATTCTAAAGTACGTCCGCTAAAAATGATACGGCAGACGTGGCCCCAGGCGGAGTCCTCACCAAAACTCCACACATGTTGCACCGACGACGAGGCGATGCAGAACGATGCGCTTGGACGAGACCGAAGTTATACTAACTCCGCAAGCTTCGTTGGGGTATGTGAGTATGGGAGTGTGTGCGTATGTGATTGAGCCCCAAGTGCTTGCGCCTATTCGATTACGCCTGCAACCCCGAACTTTGTAGGCGGATTTGGTATTATACGGATTCCAACTGGCGATGTCGGGATGTCGTGGCCGTCGACTTCTGTCGAACCGGACCCCGTCGCTCTAAATGCGCACACGTTTAACCGTTGATCGCCAGACGATTACAAGAAATATAGTTTACGAGCATCCTGTTGATTTCGGTTGGCGATACCCAGGCATCAGGATTCGGAAACGGCATTATTCGTCGGTTCCCTCAAGGACATTGCGCTCAAATTCCCGCTCAATCAGGTCGACGGCGTTCCCCACGTCGGCGACCACGTGGTCGGGCACCGCTTCCTCTTCCGTCTCCCCATGCCCCGTTCGGACGAGCACCGTCGTCATCCCCAGTTCGTTGCCCGGGATGAGATCCGAATGTTTGTCCCCCACCACAAACGAACGCGTCGGATCGACCGCCCAGTCGGAAATGGCCTCCTCGAACATGCCCGGGTTGGGCTTTCGGCAGTGGCTCTGTCCGCGATACGCCTCGACCGTTCCCTCCGGGTGGTACGGGCAGTAGTAAAAGTCGTCGATCACGGCCCCCACCTTCTCCAGCTCCTCCTCCATAAACGCGTGGAGCCGCTGAACGGCATCCTCGTCGTAGTACCCGCGGGCCACACCCGACTGATTGGTGACCACGAGAACGGGCACGCCCAGCTCGTTGAGGCGCCGGACGGCCGCCGGGGCGCCGGGCACCCATTCGAAGTTTTCGATCTTGTGGAGGTAGTTGACCTCCACGTTCAGGGTCCCGTCCCGATCCAGAAAGACAGCAGGCCGTCGCGCGTCGCTCATGTCGTCGCTTCGTCAGTGCCAAAGAGTTCGCGTTCGATGACGGCGCAAAGGAGATGGCCACAGAGGAGATGGCCTTCCTGAATGCGAGCCACGTCGGTCGACGGGATCGCAATCTGATGGTCGCAAAAAGCATCCATGTCACCGTCTCCCTCGCTCGTTACCCCGACCGTCACGAGGTCATGGTCGTGCCCGTACCGAAGCGCCCGCACGACGTTGGCGGAATTGCCGCTCGTCGAAATGCCGACGGCCACGTCTCCGGCCTCGGCCTGCCCGGCGAGCTGCCGGACGAAGACCTCGTCGTACCCGTCGTCGTTGGCAATGGCGGTCACCGCCGAGCTGTTGGTAGTCAGGGCGACGGCCGGCAACGGGGCCCGGTCCTGATAAAACCGTCCGGACAGCTCCGCCGCCCAGTGCTGCGCATCGGCCGCACTTCCCCCGTTCCCGAAAAAGAACACCCGGCCGCCCTCTCGGAACGTCTCTATGATCGTGCCGGCCACCGCCTTCACAATCGGAAGCTGGTCGTGAACGGACTCGTGGACCGCCACGCTCTCGTCCACCTGTGCCTCCAACCACGACGTGTACGCGTCAAGATCCATCATTCCCATCAACTATCCAGAAGGAAAACGAAAGTACCAGTCCGTGAATATCGACCGTTATTTTTCCCAACCTGAGATTGCCTGACCAAGCTAAAGCAAACCGTCTACGTGTGTTCACACGGATCGGCCAACTTCCATACCGTTTTCGACTCACGGTGACTGGTTAACACCAACCGAGATTAGCAGGACATCTGCGAGCCACATTCCCATAACCCTTTCACATTCAACGTTTTAACGCATGCCCGTCCGGGAGACGGTTGTCCGGTTTGACAGAAGCAGACTTCTACGGCATCTCGACCTCTCCAATTGGCATCCATATCACCGGAGCGTCCGCGTCCAGGTCTGTATGCCGCGATCCGTAAAGCCAAAGTCGACGACGTCGGCCCCGTGCTCGGCAAGGGCCTCCTTGACCGCGTGCTGCCGGTCGAACTCCGTAAAGCAGAACATGAAGCCACCCCCGCCGGCGCCCGAAATCTTGCCGCCCAGGGCCCCGGCGTCGCGCGCCGCCTCGTACATCTCATCAATGGCCGGGTTCGTGATTTTCGAGGCCATCTGCTTCTTGACCTCCCAGGCCTTGTGGAGAAGCGTTCCAAATTCGTAGAAGCGGCCCTTGAGGATAACGCGCTTCATCTCCACCGCCAGTTCGCGCGTCCGGTCCATGGCGTCAACCGCCGTGGTGTCCTCCTCTTCGTAGTTGTCGATCTGATCCTCAATAATGTCGGAGGAGTACCGGCTCTGGCCGGTAAACGCCATCACGAGCGCATATTCGAGCTCGGCCACCCCATCCTCCGGAATGCGGAGGGGATTGATGAGGGCCATGTCGTCGCGGAACTCCATGTAGTTGAACCCCCCGAAGGTGGCGGCGTACTGATCTTGTTTTCCGCCCTCAATTTCGAGGTCGATCCGCTCAATCTCGTAGGCAAGGCGTGCCGTCTCGTAGGGGTCGAGCCCCAGCTGCAGCCACCTGTCGAACGCACCGATGAGGGCCACCACCATTGTGGAGGACGACCCGAGCCCCGACCCCGGCGGACAGTCGGCGTGCGTGTAGAGATCGAATCCCTGCCCGCGATCGTCGATGTTGAACCGGTCCACGACGCCGCGGGCCAGCTTCATCTGATGGGCGTCCTCCGGCATGCCG
>CAYOWD010000045.1:0-18543 GCA_964407535.1 uncultured Salinivenus sp.
CGATGGTGCGCATGTTGTGGAGCCGGTCCGCAAACTTCACCAGGATGACCCGGAGATCCGTGGCCATCGACAACATGAGCTTCCGCACATTCTCTGCCTGTCCAAGCTCGCGGCTTTCGAACACCCCGCTGATCTTGGTGAGCCCGTCGATAATATTTTCCATCGTCTCTCCGAACTCCTCCCGAATCAAGTCCAGGGAGAGCTCGGTGTCTTCAACAACGTCGTGCAGCAGGGCCGCCGCCACGCTCATATCATCCAACCCAATGTCGCGGGCCACGATAGCGGCTACGGATAGTGGGTGACTAATGTAGCGCTCCCCCGACTCCCGCCAGTCATTCCGATGAGCCCAGTAGCTGAGCCGGAACGCCCGGCGAATCATGTCCTCATCTACGGACGGAAGATGCTCCCGGCACTGGGTTAGGAGCCCATCGAGCTGGTCGCGATACTTCTCATCAACGTCGAGCTCGTCCTTTTCCGGAACTGCAGATGCTTGAATCATCCGTCTGAAGACCTTGAGACGAAAACGCGAGCGCTCTCCCTACTTTAAAATTCTTTCATTCCAGAGGTTTCCCATTCTCCAGAAAGCCCCCGTGCAGTGTCAGGACTCATTCGTTGTGCAGACGGAGAGAAAAACCGTTCTCGGTTGCCGGTCGACAAACGGTTCGTATTGGGTAATACGGATTCCAATCGGGGCTGTCGGGGGCAGACATCTGCTTCTATCAAACCGAACCGTCGTCTACCTGAAAGGACAATAATTAACAATCTGAAAGTTAGAAGGTTGTGGGAGGCATAACTTAGGAGAGACCTTCTTATCCCATCTGGGATTAACCGGACATTATGGTGCGAAAACGGTATAATGCGTATTGTGTGAGATCACATGCACTCTTGCAATTTGCGCTCTTTCTCTCATACCAAATCCGGCTTAAAAGTTCAGAGGTACAGATGCAAAAGTAAGGGTGCAAGCACTTGGAAATCAAGCACATACGCACACACTTCCATACTCACAGACTCTAACGAAGCTTGCAGAGTTGGTATCAGTTGCTTCCATATTGACGGCTGATACCAAATCCGGTATCTTTATTCAGGTCTGGGACATGGTTTTGTGGTGCCCTCGGAACCCGCCGGCGTCGCTGACTCGCTTCGTTGACCTGACCAACAGTCAGGAATCTGTGTCTCCCAAACCGGAAGTGGGTGCCCGGACTTGGTATGACGCCGCACTAGTCGATACGGGCAGACGTTCGATCTCTCCGCCCGCCTTGGTGGCATATCGTTCTACCGTGTCTCCAACTCCCATTGCGTGACACGTCTACGTCTGCGCACACTCGATGTGCACGTCCAGCCTAATACCAAATCCGTCTGCAAAGTTCAGAGAGACAGAAAAATCGGTATAGGCGCAAGCGATTGGGGCTCACGTACATACCTTCACACCTACACACTTTCAAACCCGAATCCCTCAACCGGATTCGGTATAAATGCAGAGCAGTTCCCCTTTGGTGTCGCCCCCTGGCGGGTTCCGTCCCAGTACCCGAGAGTCGCACAAAAAGAAAAAGCGAAGCGCTCTAAACACGAGCGCCTCGCTTCTAAACGTTTTCCAAACGGGTTCCGAAGTGCCGGAATGAGATGCTATTCCGTTTTCGAATCCGCCTCGTCAGTAGCAGCGTCCGCTTCGGAGGCGTCCTCCTCGGTGGACGTTCGCCGTCCTTTTCCGCTGCCGCGGCGTGTGCCCCCAGACCCTCCGCTTGAGGAGCCAGCCGGCTTCACGTCGTTGTAGTCAACGAGTTCAATGACGGCCAGTTCGGCGCCGTCGCCCGAGCGCTGCCCGAGTTGCACGATGCGGGTATACCCACCCGGCCGATCCCCGACACGTTCAGCCACTTCCTCAAAGAGTTCGCCCACCATCTCCTTGTTTTGGAGATGGCGAAAAACCTCCCGGCGATTGTGCTCCGTGTCCTCTTTCGCCCGGGTAATCAGGGGCTCAACGAACGGACGAAGTGCCTTTGCTTTCGAGACGGTCGTAGTGATCTGCTTGTTTTCAATGAGCGCATTCGACAGCGCCTGAAGCGTGCGCTTTCGATGCGGGGTCGTACGACCCAGTTTTTTGCCCTTCTTTCGGTGTCGCATGTGCTCTGCGGAAACGGATTCAGAATAATGTGCGTCTAGCGGCCTGCAGTGGGATATCAACGCCCTCCCTCCACTGCGCAAGGACGGAGGGAACCGTTAACTCGTGGACGCTTGTTCTTCCAGGTACTCTTCCACGTCCATGCCAAAGTGAAGCCCGCGCTCGTCGAGAACTTCCACAAGTTCCTGAAGGGACTTACGCCCAAAGTTTCGGAACTTGAGCATCTCGTCTTCTTCCCGACGCACGAGGTCCCCAATCGTCTTGATGCTTGCGGCCTTGAGGCAGTTGTGCGAGCGGACCGAGAGGTCGAGTTCGTCGACCGGCTGGGCCAGCAACTCCCGAATGCGCTTGACCTCCTCGTCGACCTCCTGCTCTTCCACGACGGGCTCCGGCTCCTCATCAAGCTGGATGAAGAAGTTGACGTGGTCGCGCAGGATCGAGGCCGCCTCGGTGACCGCCTCTTCCGGCGTAACCGATCCGTCGGTTTCGACGTCCAGAAGGAGCTTCTCGTAATCGATCTTCTGACCGACCCGGGTAGGCTTGACCGAGTACTTCACGTTCTTAATCGGCGTAAAGATCGAATCGACCGGTATTACCCCGATGGGATCATCCTCCCGCTTGTTTTCCTCCGAGGGAATGTAGCCGCGGCCATATCCGACGCGAAGGTCCACGTTCACCGTGGCGTTTTCATCGAGCGTCGCAATGTGTTGATCCGGGTTGAGCACCTCGTAGTCGGACGTGGACGCGTCAATGTCCTCTGCCGTCCAGTTGTCCGGCCCCTCCAGGCTCAGGTGGAGATGTCCCTCTCGCATCTCATCCGCTTTGAAGCGTACCTCCTTCAGATTCAGGATAATGTCGGACACGTCCTCCGTAACCCCCTCAATCGTAGAAAACTCGTGCTGAACCCCGTCAATCTTTACGGCCGTGACAGCGAGTCCCCGCAGCGACGAGAGCAACACGCGGCGGAGAGCATTCCCAATCGTGACGCCGTAGCCGCGTTCAAGCGGCTCAATGACGAACTGTCCGGTCGTATCGGATTCCTCCTCGACCTGAACGCCTTCCGGCATCTGAAGCCCGTGATTATCCATACGTCGTAGTCAACAAGTTTTGGTCAAAAGCATGTAGTACAAACATCCCGGTGGCATGACGCGCACCGGGGCTCTCGTGTGGGAAACAGCCCCTCACGGAAAGGGGACAACGATCCTACTTCGAGTACAGCTCAACAATGAGCTGCTCCTCAATGTTTTCTGGGATCTCTTCTCGGTTCGGATAGTCAATAAACTTCCCCTTCATCTCCTTCTGATCAACTTCAACCCAGGAGAACGTGCGCTGCTGGTGCTGAACGTTGTCCTGAATAACCTCCAGGTCTTGACTTCCCGACTTCACCGACACAACGTCATCCGGGGACATCTCATAAGACGGAATGTCGACGATTTCCCCATTCACCTCGATGTGACGGTGCGACACGAACTGACGCGCTTGACGCCGCGTCCGAGCAAACCCCATCCGGAATACGGTGTTGTCGAGACGCGCCTCCAGCAGGATGAGCAGCTTCTCACCGGTCACCCCCTGCGTACTGGAGGCTTTGTCGAAGAGATTTTTGAATTGCTTTTCCAGCAATCCGTAGGTGTACTTCGCCTTCTGCTTCTCCTTAAGCTGCACCGCGTACTCACTCTCCCGCCGGTGACGCGACTGGCCGTGCTGGCCGGGGGGATACGGCTTACGCTCAAGCGCTTTCGACGGCCCGAATATGGGCTCCTTGAAACGACGTGCGATTTTTTGCTTCGGTCCTCTATATCGAGCCATGTTCTGCGGTCTCACAAATTCAAAGTCTAAGCGTGGGGCGGCCTCGGACGAACAGGTGTCCTCGAACGAGTTTGCGCTCCCATCTACACGCGACGACGCTTCGGCGGACGGCATCCGTTGTGCGGAAGCGGCGTCACGTCTCGGATCGATGCCACCTCAAGACCAACCTCCGACATTGCCCGAATGGCCCCTTCTCGGCCTGAACCCGGTCCCTTCACATATACGTCAACTCGGCGCAACCCAAGGTCGTGTGCTTCCTGGGCGGCCGACTCCCCGGCCTTCTGGGCCGCGTACGGCGTGTTCTTCCGGCTCCCTTTGAAGCCCATCTTCCCGGCGCTGGCCCAAGAAATGGTGTTTCCGTACTGATCCGTGAGCGTCACGATGACGTTGTTGAAGGTAGCCTTTACGTAGGCTCGCCCGTTTGATTCGACAACCACGTTCTTCTTCCGAACCCGCTTGCCACTCTTTTCTCCTTTTTCGCCTTTAGCCATAACTCTGTGCGTCGTGTACTGGAGGAATATTCAGGGATACCCGGGACGAAACTCAGAACTCTACTTTTTCTCCGTCGACTGGCTCCGACCCGCCACTGTCTTCCGCTTGCCCTTCCGTGTACGGGCGTTCGTGCGAGTCCGTTGGCCATTGACCGGAAGGCCTTCCCGATGCCGCTTGCCACGATAACACCCGATGTCCATGAGGCGCTTGATGTTCATCTGCTCTTCCGTACGGAGCTGTCCCTCGACCGTATACTCTTCTTCAATAATACGGCGCACCTTCTTGGTTTCACTCTCGGACCATTCCCGCGGCCGCTTGTCCTTATCCACCTCGGCCTCTTCAAGAACGGTCTGTGCACGGGAGCGACCAACCCCATAAATTTCCGTCAGGGCAATTTCGCCGCGCTTGTGATTTGGGACGTCAACGCCTGCAATCCGTGGCATGGGTACAGTGAGGTGAGTTTAATTCAACAGGGTGGAACTCGATCCCCGCCAAGTAGCGGGAGCAAAGCTAAATACGGTGGTACTGGGGCAGTCGGAACTAGTTCTTGTACCGGTACACGATCCGCCCCTTGGAAAGATCGTACGGCGACATCTCCACCTTGACTCGATCCCCGGGAAGGATTTTAATATAGTTCATACGCATCTTCCCGGAAAGCAGACCAAGAATCTCGTGTCCATTTTCCAATCGAACCCGAAACTGTGCATTGGGGAGTGCCTCAATGACCTCCCCGTCTTTTTCGATGGCTTCTTCTTTTGCCATTAGCGCGTTGGTGTCTCTTGAAAAGCGTCGATGTCGTAGGGAGGTTGTATCTCATCCTCAATGTGTTCAAACGTGGAGATGACTTCCGTCTCTCCATCGTGGACTACAACCATGTGCTCATAGTGAGCCGCGGGGCGTCCGTCGGCAGTGCGAATTGTCCAGCCGTCGGGATCGGTCGTGACCTCCGCCGTTCCCTGGTTAATCATCGGCTCAATGCAAATCGAGAGTCCCCGCTTCAACCGTCGCCCCTGCCCTGACGACCCAAAATTCGGCACTTGCGGGTCCTCGTGGAGGCTCTGCCCGATGCCATGCCCGACCAGTTCGCGCACAATGCCGTACCCCTGCGCCTCACAGTGGGACTGAACAGCGTGACTAATGTCTCCGACTCGATTTCCCTCAACCGCCTGTTCAATCCCCTTCCAAAGCGCTTCGTAGGTCGTCCGGCAGAGGGCAGCATCCTCGTCGGAAATTGTCCCCACTCCAAAGGTATAGCCGTAGTCGCCGTAGTATCCGTTCAGCTTGACCCCGCAGTCAATCGAGAGCAGGTCGCCGTCTTGCAGGGCATAGTCATCCGGAATGCCGTGCACGACAGCGTCATTAACGGACGTGCACAACGTATTCGGAAAAACCTTGTCGCCTACTTGATAACCTTTGAATGCGGGTTCGGCATCGTGTGTTCGGATGTAGTCCTCGGCAATGGCATCCAGCTCTTCGAGCGTGGCTCCAACCTCAATGTGGCGAGCCACCTCAGCCAAGGTCTGCCCAACGAGGTCCGCACTCTCTTGCAGACGCTCAATCTCACGTTGACTCTTCAAGTGAACCATGAAGCCTCCTTGTACTCGATTCCAAAGACGGGACAACCATTGCGTTACAGTCACTGCATCCGTCCGATCCCTACAAACGATGTCTCAGATCCCGCTCACATTATATTCCCCGATGCACGTAGGCGGCTACAGACCGCCGCCGCCTTTCCCTCTTCGCATCTTTCCACTCTTCATAAATCCATCGTAGTGGCGCATCAGCAGGTGACTCTCAATCTGCTGCAGTGTGTCCAGGGTGACCTGAACGAGAATGAGCAGACTCGTTCCTCCATAGAACATAGCAAATCCTTGAGAGACCCCTGCCTTCATGGCAAAGGCCGGCAGAATGGCGACAATGCCCAGGAAAATGGATCCCGGAAGCGTAATGCGCGTCAGGATCCGGTCGATGAACTCACTCGTCTGCTTCCCGGGTCGAATGCCCGGGATAAAGCCGCCCTGTCGCTTCATGGTATCGGCCATTTCCTTCGGATTGACGGTAATGGCCGTGTAGAAAAACGTGAAGAAGACGACGACAAAAAAGAACAGGAGTGAGTAGCCCATCCCACTAATGTCGGAAAACCACGCCCCGACCTGTTGCATCGTGGTGCTATCCGGAAAGAAGGAGGCGATGGTCGAGGGAATGAACATAATCGACTGGGCAAAGATAATCGGCATCACGCCCGCGGCATTCACCCGCAGCGGGAGATACTGCGTCGACCCGCCGTACGATTTTCGTCCCACAACGCGCTTGGCGTACTGCACTGGAATCCGACGCATGCCCTGTGACACCAAGACTACGGCCCCCGTTACCAGCACCCAGATTCCGATCTCGATCAGGAAGATGAAGATATTGTCTCCGATGAGACTCACCTCATTGATGACCGCCTGCGGCAGAAAGGCAACAATACCAATCATGATAATCAGCGAGATGCCATTCCCGATTCCATCCTCGCTGATCCGCTCCCCGAGCCACATCACGAAGGCAGTCCCACTGGTTAATACAATGACCGTGGCCACCGTGAAAAGTGTCGAGTTGATGACGATGGCCTGTCCAGTAGCCCCAGACTGCAAATGAATGGCGTACCCAATGGACTGAAGGGCCGTAATTCCGATCGTTCCGTAGCGTGTAAGCTGCGTGATCCGACGCCTTCCTTCTTCGCCTTCCCGTTGCAGCTTCTGGAAGTAGGGAACGACCGCCCCCATCAACTGAATGATGATGGACGCCGTAATATACGGCATAATGCCCAGCGCAAAGATCCCGGCCTGCTTGAAGGCGCCTCCGACAAACATGTCGAGAAACCCAAAGAGGCCTCCACCTCCCTGCTGTGCATTAATCTGAGAAAGCGCCGCCGCATCTACCCCCGGAAGCGTAACATACGTCCCGAAACGATAAACGACAAGAAGCCCCAGGGTATAAAGGATGCGCTCCCGGAGCTCCTGAACGTTCCAGATATTACGAATACTCTCGGCAAAACCAGCCATAAATCAACGTCTTGAAAGCAGGTGCCGCGCTGAAGAATGCAGTATACTACTCGTCCTTATCGAGAACCGTAGCTGTTCCTCCGGCCTCCTCAATTTTCTCTTGGGCCGAATCGCTAAACGCGTGGGCGGAAACCTCAAGGGCGATGTCGAGGATCCCATCCCCAAGAATCTTTACCTTCTCAGCATCCCGAATGGCCCCTGCGTCCTCCAAATCATCCGGCGTAATAGGATCGTCCGAATCGAGACGTCCCTGATCCACAAGAATCTGGATCCGCCCCACGTTCGCTACGCTGTATTCGTCACGAAGGGGATTATTGAACCCATGCTTCGGCACCCGGCGAAAAAGCGGAGTTTGTCCTCCTTCGAACCAGATGGGGCGGTTGCCAGCTCCGGAGCGGCTGCTCTGTCCCTTCGTACCGCGTGTGGAACTGTGGGCCCCGCGTCCGGATCCTTCTCCGCGGCCGAGACGCTGCTCCGAATGGGTCGCCCCTTCAGCGGGCTTGAGATTACTTAAGTCCATAACTCGCAGTCTCTTCTAATTCGGCACAATGCGTACAAAGCGTCTTCTCTCTTGCCGGCGGTACATGCAACCGCACACTACTCTTCTTCTACCTCAACAAGGTGATCCACCTTCTTGAGCATGCCTCGGATCTGGGGGGTATCGTCATGTGTCACAACGTCGCGGATTCTCTTCAATCCAAGAGCACGAAGGGTCCGTCGGTGAGACTCACTCACTCCGTTCTCGCTACGAACTTGTTCCACTTTCAACTGTCCCATAACGATCCGTTACACTGTGAGCAGGCAGAAAGTAAACAGCGACGCTTCCACTTATCCGTTGAAAACCTTTTCGAGGGGAATATCACGCCGACGGGCCACCTCAAGCGCATCCTCAAGATCGGCAAGTCCATTAATGGTGGCCTTTACTTGGTTGTGCGGGTTGGACGTCCCAATCGACTTGGTCAACACATTCCGGTACCCAGCACACTCAAGCACGGCACGCACCCCACCACCGGCAATTACTCCCGTTCCTGGTGCCGCCGGCTTCAGGACAACCTTCCCGGCGTCTTGCTTCCCAACAATCTTGTAGGGAATTGTGCCCTCCCGAATGGGAACGCGGAAGACATTTTTCTTTGCGTCGTCCGCTCCCTTCGAAATAGCACTGGACACCTCATTGGCCTTTCCGTGCCCCATCCCGACAAGGCCGTCCTCATTCCCGACGACGACCACCGTGTTGAACGAGAATCGACGTCCGCCCTTCACGACCTTTGATACCCGATTGACCGACACAAGTCGGTCAACCCAGTTCTCCTGCCGCTTTTCGGCGTTGACCCGCTTTCGCTCTTTACGATCCGCCATGTTGAATTCGTTCGTCTATGCGTGGATGCAAATACTCAATGTCTAGATCCGGGCCGGTCGGGACTAAAAGTCGAGGCCGCCGTCGCGCGCACCTTCGGCCAAGGCCTTGACCCGACCGTGATACTTATACCCTCCCCGATCAAACACCACCTTCTCAATGCCCTCCTCCTGGGCCCGCTCGGCCAGCGCCTCGCCAACCGCTCGGCTCTCCTCCGTGGGCGAATCGCCCTCAATGTCCTCCTCCAAGCTTGACGCCGCAGCGAGGGTGTGCCCCTCAAAGTCGTCAATGAGTTGGGCGTAGATGTACTTGTTGGAACGGTACACCGACAGGCGAGGACGAACCGACGTCCCCATCACATCCTCACGGATGCTTCGGTGAATGCGCTTGCGACGTTTGACTTTTTCTTTTTTCCCCTTCGCCATGACTACAAGAGACTTCGTTCACAAAAGCAATAACCGAGAAGCCCGAGGGGTGCTGCTCTAACGGGCAGCTGTCTTACCGGCCTTCAGTGTAATGTCCTCATCTACGTAGCGAACACCCTTGCCCTTGTACGGCTCCGGTGGACGCATGCTACGAATTTTCGCGGCCACCTGTCCCACCAGCTCCTTATCGATTCCCTCAACCACAATAATGTCGTCTTGCCCCCGCCCGGTGTCCACCGAGATGTCGATCTCTTCCGGCGGAAGGAAAAAGATGGGATGGGAGTAGCCAAGGGCCAGCTCGAGCGCGCCGTTCGACATTTGGGCCCGAAACCCAACCCCGATTATTTTCAACTCTTTCTTGTATCCTTCCGTGACCCCTTCGACCATGTTCTGAAGCAACGAGCGGCTGAGGCCGTGGACCGATCGGTGTCGCTTCTGATCCGTCGGACGCGTCACTTTGACCTCTCCATCTCCAACCTCTACGGTCAAATCCGGGTCAATTTGCTGAGTGAGCGTTCCTTTCGGCCCTTCAACCGTGACGAGGTTCGTCTCGTCCACAGTGATCGTTACATCATCCTCCTCAAAAGGAACAGGGTTGTCTCCTATTCGAGCCATGGGTGTCGTTCAGTTGCGTTCACACAGAGAAAAGGGGGCACACCAGAGGCTAAGGCTAAAAGACCTTTGCCAGCACCTCACCGCCAACGCCGAAGCGACGCGCCTCCTTATCGCTCATCACCCCACGCGAAGTGGAGAGAATCGCAATACCCAGGCCGTTTTTCACGCTGGGAAGCTCGTCGGCACTCGCATATTCGCGACGTCCCGGCTTCGACACGCGATCCATCATCCGAATGGCAGGAGCCCCGTAATCGTCGTACTTCAGATAAATCCGAAGTCGGCCCTGCTTTCCGTCGTCAATATTGACGAAGTTCTTGATGTATCCCTTCTCAAGCAGGATTTGGGTCACTGCTCGCTTCAACTTCGAAGCCGGGACATCTACGTAATTGTGTTCGGCCCGCTGCCCATTTCGAATGCGAGCCATGTACTGGGCAACAGGATCGGAAACGCCACTCATTATTGCTCTGGAATCGTCGGTTCGGAATTCGACGGTCTACAAATGCCGGTACACAGACCAGCGTCGCAGGATCGGCAGTCGTTACCAGCTTGCCTTACGGATTCCCGGGATTTTCCCCTCAAGGGCAAGCTCGCGGAAGCAAATTCGGCACACGCCGAACTTGCGCATAAACCCGCGCTGTCGTCCACAAAGGCGACAGCGGCTATTCTGACGCACTGGACTGGAGTCGCGCGGAAGCTTCTGCAACTCCGTCCAGCGGCCCTCTTCTTTCAGCTTCTGCCGCTTCTCTTTATACTTTTCGTGCAGTCGTTCGCGCTTCTCTTCGCGCGCAATCCAGCTTTTCTTGGCCATGTCGATACTCGTATCTATCGAGTGTCAAGCGCGTTCAGGGGACCGGGCTTTGCTACGCCGCCGCGGCCGGTTCATCGTCTCCTCGACGAACAAAGGGCATTCCCAACTCCTTGAGAAGCTGATAGGCTTCTTCGTCGGATTCGGCCGTCGTAACAAACGTCACATCCAGACCATCAATCCGATCCGTATTATCCACGTCAATCTCCGGGAAGATGATCTGCTCTTTGAGGCCGAGCGTATAGTTGCCGTGTCCGTCGAAGCTTCGGTCCGGCACACCCTCAAAGTCTCGAATGTTCGGAAGGGCAAGCGTAACCAGCCGATCGAAGAACTCGTACATCCGCGCGTCGCGGAGCGTCACAGAGACCCCAATCGGCATCCCTTCCCGAATGCCAAAGCTAGCAATGCTCTTCTTGGCCCGATTGATCGACGGATGCTGTCCTGTAATCTTTCGCAGTTCCTCCACCGCCGTGTCTAGGGCCGTCTCATTCTCGGACGCCTCGCCCACCCCTCTATTCACGACAATCTTCTCTAGGCGGGGCACTTCCATTGAATTGTCGTACCCAAACTGCTCCACCAGGTTGGGCCGAACCTCTTCCTCATATGTGGTACGAAGTCGCGGAGTATTCTCGGCCATGAGTTAGGCTCGGTCGTTCGAAAGTCGAAGAATAGGGCGCCCCCGGCTCAGATTTCCGCCGTGAGACACAGACATTGGAAATCGTGGGCGGGGCAATGGAGTTCCTCATGCATAGACGATTCATGCCGCCTTCCCGTTCTAATCGTCAAGTTCCTCCCCGGTCGTTTTCGCGTAGCGAACCCAGTGGGAATGCCCGGTCTCCGGGTCCTCCACTTTCTTCCGCCCAATGCGCGTACGATCTCCGTTGCTGTCGACCGGATTCACGTTGGAAATGTGAATCGGCGCCTCGCGCTTCTCACGGCCCCCTTCCCGGTTCTGCGGACTCGGTTGCTCGTGGTGAATGCGCATGTTGACGCCTTCCACAATCACCCGATCTTCCTCGGGCAATACCTTCAAAACCTTACCGATATATCCGGCTTCTCGGTCTTCACCGGCCGACTTTGCGGAGGTGATGGTCTTGTTCAACATCACCATATCCCCCTTCTTCACATGAGGCTTCTTCGTTGACATAACGTTGGGCAATCTCAGAATTCGATGATCGGTGTGCGGATGCGAACGGAACCGTACCTCGATCGCAAAGCGGAGCTACAGCACTTCCGGCGCCAGCGACACGATGCGCGTAAACTGCTTCTGGCGCACCTCCCGCGCCACCGGCCCGAAGACGCGCGTGCCGACCGGCTCCTCCTGGGCATTGATGAGCACAGCCGCGTTCTCGTCGAACCGAATGTAAGTCCCATCGTCTCGGCGCGTTTCTTTCTTCGTCCGCACCACCACCGCCCGGCTCACATCGCCCTTGTTGAGATTTCCACTCGGAATGGCCGACTTGACCGACACGACAATCTGATCCCCAATGCCGGCGTAGCGGCGACCGCTGCTCCCAAGTACACGAATGCACTGCACTTCCTTGGCACCGCTATTGTCGGCAACCTGAAGTCGGGTTTCTTGCTGAATCATGACGTTCTCCGGGATTCAAGTTCCAAGTTCTGAAAAGGAGAGGCACCGCAATACGGCCCTCGGGGTACCGATCGCACACAGAGGGAAGCGACTTACTTCGCCCGCTCAATGACCTCCACGAGCCGCCACCGCTTGTTCTTGCTAATCGGGCGGGTCTCCATAATACGAACCGTGTCGCCCTCGTTGGCCTCGTTCTCCTCGTCGTGGGTCATGTGCTGCGACGAGCGCTCCAGATACTTTCCGTACATCGGATGCTTCATCTGGCGACGAACCGAAACGGTGATGGTCTTATCCATCTTGGCGCTCTCGACGACTCCAATCCGCTCTTTCCGCTGATTGCGGTCCTCGACGCTAGCGTCTGTGTGCTCCTCTGTCTGCTCCATGACTCAATTGGCTGCACTTTCTTCAGTATAACGGTGTGGCACGTCCGAAACCGGCAATGGATCTACGCCTCTTCGGCCTGCGCCTTCTCATTCAGCACGGTCTTGAGACGCGCAATGAGCCGACGCTTCGTCCGCAAAATGATTGGATTCTCGAGGCGCCCCCGAATGGCATGCTGAAATTTCAGCTCTTCGAGTTCTTCCTCCTCCTCTTCAATCCGCGTCTCAATCTCTTCGACGCTTAGGTCTCGTATCTGATCGGCGTCCATCGTCCAAAATCGGTTCAGTTCAACAATGCCGGGCGTCGGATCGTCGGCGTTCCTTAATCGGCGTGGTAGCCGGGCCGCACGACGAACTTCGTCTTAATCGGAAGCTTGTGCTTTCCAAGCCGCAGTGCCTCTCGGGCAACCTCTTCGGAAACACCACCGCCGACCTCAAACAGTACGTGCCCTTTCTGAAGGGGCGCCACGTAGTACTCCGGCTCGCCCTTTCCTTTCCCCATCCGCGTCTCGGCAGGGGTCTTCGTCACCGGCTTATCCGGAAACACTCGGATCCAGACTTTTCCGGCACGCTGAAGGTGCCGGTTAATCGCCACGCGAGCAGCCTCTAACTGACGACTCGTTACCTCGCTTTTTTCGAGGGACTTCAGTCCAAAGTCGCCGAAGTTGAGCTTGGTCCCCTTTTGCGCGTATTCGCCCCGGTTAATGCCCTGGTTGCGCTGGACCTTCCGGTGTTTCGTACGTTTCGGCTCAAGCATAGCAAGTACTGTGGTTCGACACTCAAAAACGGAATGATGGTACCGACGGATCCGCAGTAGCCCTAATTGCCGTCGCGGCGCTGACGCCGCTCCTCGGGCGTTTCTTTCATCTGCTTACGCTGCTGGGCCTGCACGTTCGGACTGAGGTCGGGCTGTCCCAGGATTTCTCCGCGGTGAATCCAGACCTTCACGCCAATCGTCCCGTAGATCGTACGGGCCGTCTCCTGGGCGAAGTCAATGTCGGCACGAAGCGTATGAAGCGGCACGCGCCCCTCCAGGTATTCCTCACGTCGTCCCATCTCGGCCCCGCCGAGACGCCCCGAGGCCCGAATCCGAACGCCCTCTGCCCCCATTCGCATCGCTGCCTGCATGGCCTGCTTCATCGCCCGTCGGAAGGAAATGCGTCCCTCCAACTGTTGGGCAATGTTTTTCGCGACGAGCGTAGCGTCAAGCTCCGGTCGCTTGATCTCACTGATGTTAATCTGGATGTCCTTCCCAGTGAGGGTCTTCAGCTCTTCCCGAAGCTTCTCCACCTCCGACCCGCCGCGGCCAATGACCACGCCCGGACGGCTAGTGTGAAGGGTCAAGATGACACGCTTCGGTGTCCGCTCAATCACGACCCGGCTCAAACCGGCCCGTTTGAGACGGGTATGCAGATAGCGCCGGATCGTCTCGTCCTCTACAAGCTTATCCTGAAAGTCGTCCTCGGAGTACCAGTTGGAATCCCAACCGCGAATCACTCCGAGACGCATTCCAATGGGGTTTGATTTCTGGCCCACGGCTGTACCTCGTCGGGTTTTTGCAATAACGTAGCGTATCGTGAAGTCCTCGGCCCGCGAAGCGCTCTAGGCCATTTCCTCGGTCAGTTCTTCGTCCGGCACATCTGCCTCCTGTGCCGACCCCTCACCCTCGACCTCAATCACAACGGTGAGGTGCGTGGTGCGCTTCCGAATTGGAGAGGCTCGACCCCGAGCCCGCGCATTCCAGCGCTGAAACGTCGGCCCTTCGTCCGCCCGGATTTCCTTCAACTGGATTTCCCCCTCGTCGAAGCGCTCATCGTACTGGTCCATCAGGTTGTAGACGGCCGACCGAATGGTCTTCTCCACTACACCCGTGACCTTCTGCGGCATGTAGTCGAGGATGGCTACTGCTTCCGGTACGTTTCGGTCTCGCACCAGATTGATGACACGCCGCATCTTGAGCGGCGAACTGCGAATGTGCTTTCGAACGGCTCGTGCTTGCATGTCTCGTCGTACGGTTTACAGTAGAGGTCACGGATCGCGCATCCGAAGCGGCCAGGCCTTACTGCCCGGGCTTCTGGCGGGCGCGCTTGTCGACCTTGGCCTTCGAGTGCTCCTCAAAGGTGCGAGTCGGCGCAAACTCACCGAGCTTGTGGCCTACCATGTTCTCCGAAACGTACACTGGGACGAACTGACGCCCATTGTGTACGGCAAAGGTATGCCCCACGAAATCCGGCGTGATAATCGACGGCCGGGACCAGGTCTTTACGACCTTCTTCTCGTCGGACTCGATCAGGGCTTCAACCTTCTCTTGAAGCTTGTAGTAAACGTACGGTCCTTTGCGAAGAGAACGCGGCATATCGGGTAAATCGTTCGGTCCAAAAAGTGGTGCTCGTCACAGTGCAGAAGCGTCCCTCGTTAGGACTGCTTCCGGTTCTTCGACTCCGTGCGGCGACGGATGATGTATTTGTTGGAGTCCTTGTTACGCGTCCGGGTCTTGTACACCTTCGCCGGAACGCCTTTGCGGGAACGCGGATGTCCCCCGGAAGCGCGACCTTCTCCACCTCCCATCGGGTGGTCGATCGGGTTCATCGCGACTCCTCGTGTGCGCGGACGACGACCCAACCAGCGACTACGACCGGCCTTGCCGATCTCAATGTTAAAGTGCTCCACATTGCTGGTCGTGCCCACCGTCGCGCGGCAAACCGATGGAATCAGACGCGTCTCCCCGCTCGGCAACTCCACCGTCGCATAGTCCCCCTCACGAGCCGTGAGCTGGGCGTGCGTTCCTGCGGCCCGGGCAATCTGCGCCCCCTTATTCGGCTCCATCTCGATGCAGTGAATCCGCGTCCCAAGGGGGATATTCGACAGCGGAAGGCAATTTCCCACCTCCGCCGTGGCCTGCGGTCCACTCACGACTTCCTGCCCGACCTCAATCTCGTCGGGGGAAATAATGTATCGCTTCTCACCGTCGGCGTACACGAGCAGCGAGATCCGAGCCGAGCGGTTCGGGTCGTACTCAATCGTCTCGACGCGCGCCGGAATCCCATCCTTGTCGTTGCGCTTGAAGTCAATCTTCCGGTAGCGCCGCTTATGGCCGCCGCCGCGGTACCGCATCGTCATGCGGCCCTGATTGTTGCGGCCCCCACTGCTGGTCATCGCCTCCAGCAGACTCCGTTCGGGTTCGGTCGTCGTCACGTCCGACTTGTCGTCGACCGAATACTGCCGCTGACTGTTGATCGTCGGCTTGCGCTTCTTAATCGCCATGGTTCGTACGGGTCTTGGGCGGAAAAACAACCAACCGCCACCAATTCAGAAAATACTGCGGTGCGTCTCAAAGCGACGAGAGCCTAAATGCCCTCGAAGAAGTCAATCTGCTCGCCCTCCTCATCGAGCTCCACAATCGCTTTTTTGAAGCCCGAGGTCCGTCCCTCAATCATGTTGCCCTGCCGAAACTGTCGCCGGCGCTTGCCGGGGACGATCTGCGTACGGACCTTCGCCACCTTTACATCCGGGTAGCGCTCTTCGACGGCGCTCCGGATTTCCGGCTTCGTGGCGTCAAGGCCGCAGATAAAGGAGTACTTCCCCTCATCCATCTGATAGGTCGTCTTCTCGGTTACGTACGGGCGAATGAGAACGCGTTTGCTCATAACTCAGAAACAGTCTGGAATTTCGAAGCGGTCCGAACTTCGGATCGGCAGATCTACGCAGGAATGGGCGTGTCCGTCGAAAGCACCTCCGTGATCCACTCAAGGGCCCCCTCCTGGAACAGAACCGCATCGGCGTCCAGGATATCAACGGTATTGATGCTCTGAACCTCCTGCACGTTCACGTCCGACAGATTCTTCGCACTCTGGTAAACCTCCGTCTCCACCTCTGTCGTGGCCACGAGAACCTTCTGGTCCGCCAGGTCGACGAGATCGAGCAGATCGGTAAGCTCCCGGGTGCTCGGGTGATCCATTGAGAAGTCCTCAACGACCCGAACGGCGTCGTTCTGAGCCTTGTAGGCCAGGGCCGACCGGCGCGCAAGCCGCTTCTCTTTCTTGTTCAGATCATGATCGTAGTCGCGCGGCGTGGCGCCGTGCGCACGTCCTCCACCACGTCGGATCGGAGACTTCGCGTCCCCAACTCGGGCATTTCCGGTTCCTTTCTGACGATACAGCTTCCGGGTCGATCCTCGAATCTCCGAACGCTGCTTCGTCTTGTTCGTCCCCTGACGCTCGTGCGCCTGGATCCGCTTCACGTCCAGCCAGATGACGTGATTATTGGGCTCAATGTCGAAGATGCTCGGGTCGAGGGTCGCTGTGCGACCCGACTCTACCCCGTCATCTTGATATATATCGACGTCCATAGTCCAATCGGTTCAGAGATTCACAATCACTCGGTGAGTGGCGACCGGCATCTACCAGTCATCCGTCCGGAAGTTCAGTTCTACGCGGCGTCTAGGGCCGTCTTCTTGTGGAGTTCGACGTAGCCGCTCTTCGGTCCCGGAACCGACCCCTTAACGAGAATCGCGTCATGGTCCGGAAGGATGCGCACAACCGTCAAGTTTTGGATCTTTGTGCGCTCACCGCCCGTGCGGCCCGCCATCTTCATTCCCTTGAACACGCGGGACGGATCGGCCGATGCCCCAATCGATCCCGGGTGGCGCTGCCGATCGGACTGGCCGTGTGTCGTCATGCCCACACCGCTGAATCCGTGTCGCTTCACGACCCCCTGGAAGCCTTTTCCTTTTGAAACGCCGACGACGTCTACCGTCTCCCCCTCTTCAAAGAGGTCCTCCACGCGGACCACGTCGCCCTGCTCCACATCGCCCTGCTCCACATCGCCCCCGAAGTCACGAAACTCTTTCACCAACTGCTTCGGCGCAGCGTCGGCGTTCTGAAAGTGGCCGAGCATTGCCTGCGTTGTATTCTTTTCCTTCTTATTGTCGAAGGCAAGCTGCACGGCGTCGTAGCCATCCGGGCCATTCTCTTCCTTGACCTGCGTGACGACGTTGGGCCCCGCCTCAATTACGGTGCAGGCGATATTGTTGCCTTCATCGTCGAAGACACTCGTCATCCCAACTTTTTTTCCTAACAATCCGCTACTCATGGTATGCTGTCGTCATTGATGCGTCTCAAGAAGATCATCGCGCAAAGAGGTCCATCCAGACTTCCCTGCCAACATCATTTCGGTCAAAGAAGTCGAGGAACTCCTGAACACTGTTGTCTCGGGTGCCCCGAATCAGCCTAAGCCGAACGCTGCCCGGCAACGGATCCGGCTCGTCGGCCTCAAAGTCGAACTCCCACAGGAGCACACCGGGAAAGGGGCCCTTCATCCTCAACAGGCCGTCATTAACCACTTCAATTTGCCCCTCAGCTGTTGTCGTATCGTCCTCGCCAATCCGAGACAGGCGATACGATTTCTGCCCGCTTCCGTCCGAGAACTTGAACCAGCTGGTCGCCCTCACTTGTCGGCAGCCGCTGTTATCAGCGCGGATGCAGTCTACGTTCCACCTACCGGTGAACTGCTGCGCCTGAAATTCTCGTTTGGTGTTTCCGCCATCACATCCAACAAGCGTCGCTGCGATGACCCCAAACAGAAGAAGGCAGCTGAATAAAGGGAATCGCCCCAAACCCAAAGTCACACCTTAATCTCCACGTCTACGCCACTAGGCAGCTCAAGCTGCATGAGAGCGTCCACCGTGTCACTGCTCGACGAGAGAATATCGATCAGTCGCTTGTGGTGGCGCCGCTCGAACTGCTCTCGGCTTTTCTTATCTACATGCGGTCCGCGCAGGACGGTGTAAATCTTTTTCTCCGTCGGCAAAGGAACGGGCCCACTCACTACTGCCCCCGTCGACTTCACGGTGCGAATAATCTTCTCCGCACTCTTGTCGATCAGGGAGTGGTCGTAGGATTTCAGCTTAATAC
>CAYOWD010000046.1:0-18514 GCA_964407535.1 uncultured Salinivenus sp.
CGAATCCTGATACCATCAGCGGCAAACTGGAGGTTATCCGGAACGGGCTCCAATTCCTGAACGAAGAGGAGCACGACCTGTCGGCCTACCGGGATCAGCAGGCGGTCAAGTACACGCTTCAAGAAAGCATCGAGGCGTCTCTCGACATCGCAAATCACATTATCGCGTCGGAGGGACTGGGCCGACCGGACGACGACGCGGAATACGTTCCGTGCCTCGCCCGGCACGACATTATCCCAAATGCCCTCGCCGAAAAATTGTCCGACATGGCCCGATTTCGAAATGTGCTCGTCCACTTGTGCGACGAGGTTGACATGCACGCGGTGGAGGACGTGCTTCGCGACGACCTCGACGACATCCGCGCCTTCGTCGGCCACATCTACGAGTACATGGACGAGCGCCTGTAGATTGGACCGTTCTCGAATTCACGGTCCTTCCCAACCTGTAAACCTGTGATCGGCGCAACTGCTGCGTTTGGCGGGAAACAAATGTCGAATCAGTTTTCCCCGGGAAGGGGCACGAAGCGTGCGTCGCCGGGCGGGTCCAGCTTGGCGGGCTTGAACGGGCGGCGGTACGAGATGCTGTCGGCCCGCGCCCAGTTGCGCGGCGTGTCGGCCCGTCCGTCGGTCTCGGAGTACGCGTATCCGGTAAACCGGGTCGGGACGGTAAGCCCGTCCACCGTCGTGTAGTCCTGATAGTCGAGCAGCGTCTCCGGCAGATCGGCCCCGGGCGGCACGTCCTTGCCGTAACTCACGGTGTACCGGATGGCGTTGACCTGGCCGGAGACCTTGTTCAGATAGAGCGTGTAGGTGTCGCCGGGGGCATCGCCCACGCCACGGTCGAAGGTGACCTCGACCATGTCGTGCGGATCGCCGTGGAGGGTGTCGTCGGGGAGGACCTCGTAGTTGAGGCCGGGGTCGGCCAGCACGAACGGAATCTGCTGAAAGTAGAATCCCGTGAGCGCCCAGAAGCGCGGATTGGGCTGATCCAAAACGCTGGGCGAGATCCAGGCACGTTCGCCGTCCCACGCGAACCGGCCCTCCACCGAGATGGGCTCCTTATAACCGCCCAGGGTCAGCAGGTCGTGATAGGCGCGGCGCGTGCGGTTGTCAACGACCATGAACGATTTGAAGTGGAGATCGGCGCCCTCGTTGGCGTACTCCCAGGTGTAGGAACTGGTGGGGGCCCGGTACCAGGCCGCGAGGCCCCCGTGTGCCTCAATGGCCTTGAGCACGCGTTTCCCGCCTTCGCTCTGCGTCAGCCGCTCCCGCGCCGCCTCCACCTTGTGCTCCACCACCGAATCCGGCACGACGATAGCGTCCGACGGGTCCGTTCCGTCGCCCGACGCCCGACACCCGAGGAGTAGAATGCCCCCGAGAAGCCCGAGTACGACAACGGGACTCCTCTTGACCAAAAAGCGATCGGACGACACATCCATCATGAACAGTGGAACGAGCGAAGGAAGTTAGCGAAGGCGAACGCGATCCGTCTGCGCAAACAGGTCCGTCACGTCGTCGTTCAGGTCCAAATCGTCGTAGAGGGCCGGCGGCATGCCGATGTCGGCCAGGTACAGGTCGCCGACGGCCGACTCGGCGGCGGGCGCTTCCAATCCGCATTTGGGGAGGCCGAGGGCAAGGGTGGCCTCAGCGTGTACGGTGTTGGTGCTGGGAACGCCGGTGGTGGGGTTGAGCCCAGACGGCACGTCGAGGCTGAGGGCGGGGGCGCCGTGCCAGAGAACGCTGTGGATAAATTCGCCCATCGGATCTCGCAACGCTCCGTCGAAGCCGTACCCCATCAGGGCATCTAGGATCAAATCGGCGCCGGGCAAATTGATCTCCGAGCCCACCGGCTCCACAGGCACCTCCATCCGACGCAGCAACGCAACCTGATGCGCCGGTACGCCGTCGTTACCGGGGGCATTCACCGTGTAGACCCACACCGTGGCCCCCCAGTTGTGCAGATGCCGCGCGGCCACGAGGCCCCCGCCACCGTTGCCCCCCGATCCACACACAACGAGCACGGTGTGATTCCGCACGTCGCCGCCCAGAAACTCATCGCGAGCCAGCGCAGCGAAGTGTCGACCGGCATTCTCCATCCGCTGAAGCACGTGCAGCCGGTACTTTTCGGTTGCGAGACGGTCCACATCCTGCATCTGCGCAGCCGTGACACAGGGAACGGTTTCGGGAAGCGACGCGGGAGCCATTGGTGGGGGAGCGGGCGCGGGACAGTGTCGACTGTTGTCATCAACCCCGCGCGCTGTCTTTGGTTCAGTGGCGAAGAAGCCGGGGGAGGGAGATGACCCATTACACGTTCCGACCGACCACAATGCCCTCCCTCTTTGACTCGTCAACAAGAATGAGGCGTGGACGCGGCGAGGGCCGTTCGTTCTGTAAAAAAACAAGGGGGATCGCACGTGAATCTTCAGACCGGACGAGGGCGGTTCGTCTGTCTGTTCCGACTGCGTTGGACGGTGTGTCCGCCTGGAGCAACGGTGGTCATTCTCAAACGAACGCCGAGTCTCAACCGAGAGGCACGATGCGACTGCCCATTGGTATGTGAGTATGTGGGTATGTGCCCGGGGCTCATTAAGCTTGTGCCCATACCAATACCTCTGCAACCCCGAACTTTGTAAGCGGATTTGGTATGACAGCCTCCGTATTCAAACAGAACCGGAAGGGCTGCAAACGGCCCTGCCTGCCACCTTCGGCGTTCTGCTCCATCGACGATACGCCGCATCGCCTGCGTCACGTGCCTTAGGGGCGACCGCAGCGCTCATTGTCGCCTGCTTCCTCCGACCGAATACAGGCTCTTGGCAGCCCGTTGCGTGGACGGTCGGACACTCCTCTAGACAATTCTCTGGTGCAAATAATGAGGAGATGAATGAAGGTGGGTTGTGGACCCAGCCCGCTAGCAGGCATCTGAGCGGACGACGTTGTCAACCTGTTGAATGCGGTCCAGCCGAACTCGTTGCCCGTCGTCAAGCTGAACGTATTCGGCATCGCCCTCGGTGTAGAGGTCCCGAATGACGGTGTCAATCGTTTCGGTGGCGTCGCCATACGCCACGACGAGCGTGCAGGAGCATCCCCGCATCATGCGGAGCCCCAATTCGTCGTAGAAGCTACAGGCAACAGGTTGATAGTCGGACGCCATTGCAACGGCAGATGGATAACGAGCAGACTGTTGTCTCGGAATCCGTCGTCGACGTTCATGTTCGGGCGAGTCAGGAGCGACGGGACCGCAAAACGACAATAAAGACAAAAAAAAGAGGCGCCCTGAACCCGCCAAAGTGGACTTGCCTGTGCGAGCAACACTTTTTTCTACGCTAGCACTATTACCAGTATAGCAAAATTGACCCCCATTCCGTATTAAACTCAGGGTGACGATCACGTAACGAGATAGGGTTTCTTGCCAATCCAGGTACAAAACGGAGGGACCGCGTACGGACGCAGCCGGGACGGCGAGAATGTGTGGGCTCTCCTGAAGACCTCGACGATTCTGCCATACATATTGTACAGGGAGACCATGACGGCTGCCATACCCGGGGGGTTCGCACCGGGCCCACTTCCGTCTTCGAGCGAATTGCCGACATCGGAATAGGCTCCGCCAATCTCAGATTCTCGGGATCGTACCGGCCCGAGTCCGGCTGATCCCTCCCGCATGGAGCATGGGGGGTACCTCCCTGTGGACGAACCAGCAATACAAAGTCCAGCTCATGGCGTCAGGGGGACTGGGAACAACATTCGCCCCGCCCGGAGCGACATCCCGTTTCTCGAATCGGGCCCCGTCTTCGCCAACTGGATTCCGTATCATCCCAGCTCCGCGTGCTTCGGGGGAGTATGGACGTGCAATGTCCCGATGGCATCCCGAACAAGGGAGGGGGAGTGGCTCCGCTAGTTCCCCGATTTACGACGGAGGAATGGGATCTTCCTGAGCGGAGGCCTCCGAGACCACGTCGGCTTCGTTTCGGTGCTGGAGGGCCCGCAGTTCAGCGTAGCGCCCGCCGTGCGCCAGCAGCTCGTCGTGAGATCCCGATTCCACCAGTTGCCCCTCTTCCAGCACAAAGATCGTATCGGCGTCCTCAATGGTGCTGAGCCGATGGGCAATGACGATGGACGTGAGCTCGCTGCCGCGGGCAAAGAGGCCGTCGAGCGCGTCCTGAATGATAGCCTCCGATTCGCTGTCGAGGTCCGACGTGGCCTCGTCCAGGAGGAGCACGCGCGCCTCCTTCAGGATGGCACGGGCAATAGCCACCCGCTGCTTCTGCCCACCGGACAGCCGCACGCCGCGCTCCCCGATCTGCGTATCATATCCGTGCGGCAGGCCCTGAATGAAGGAGTGGGCATTGGCCATCCGGCTGGCCCGGCGCACCGCGTCGGGGGCAGTGTCCGGGTCAGCGTAGCGGATATTGTCGGCGACTGTGCCCGTAAACAACGTCGGGTCCTGCGGGACCAGCGCCACATGCTCGCGCAGGGCCTGCAGGTCGAAGGTTCGCAGATCGCGGCCATTGATCGTGACACGACCGTCCTGGGGATCCCAGAAGCGCGCAATGAGACTGGCGGCCGTGCTCTTCCCCGCTCCGGACGAGCCCACGAGCGCCGCCGTTTCGCCCACCTCCACCTCCAGCGAGAGGCCCCGCAGCGCCGGTTCCTCCGCCTCCGGATAGGTAAACCACACGTCTTCCAGCGCAATGGGCCCCACCGGCACGTCCTCGTCCTCCCCACTCTCTTCCGGCGCGGTGTCCATGAGCCTGTTGAGCCGTTCCAGGGCCGCCATGCCGGACTGCAGCTTGTCGTTAAAGAACATGACGGACTTCACCGGCCCCTGCAGCTGGCGCTGATACATGATGAACGCCGTGAGCTCCCCGAGCGTGAGGCTTCCGTTGGCAACGAACCAGCCCCCCACCACCAGCAGGGCGCCGATGCCGTAGTTGGCGGTAATGTTGATGAGGCCTTCCATGGCGCCCTTCTCCTTGCGCCGGTCCAGGTTGAGATCCACGTAGGCCTGGTTCTGCTCGCCGAACCGGGTCCGTTCCTGATCTTCGCTCACGAACGCCTTCACGACGCGAATATTGGAGATGGCCTCGGTGGACGCGGCCGACATGCGGGCCACCGTCTCGCGAATCTCGCGCGACGCGTTGCGAAGGGGCTCCTGGTAGTAGTGGGTAATGGCGGCCAGGAGGGGCAACACCACCAGATTTACCAGCGCCAGCTTCCAGCTCATCACCACGAGGATTGTGGCCACCACGACAATGGCCACGAGTTGGCCGGACAGCCGCGAGGCCGCCGCCTGAATCATGCCCTCCAGGGCGTTGGGGTCACTCACCACCCGTGAACTCAGTGCCCCCGACTGCTCGTCGGCGAACCGGGACACGGGCAGCGTCAGAAGGTGGTCGTACGCGTCCATCCGCACGTCGCTCACGACCTGCTGGGTGAGCGCGTAGCTCCAGAACATCCCGCCGTACTCGACAACGGCCCGAAACAGGTAAAATCCGGCAAACGCGAGTCCGAACCAGACAAAGAGCGACGGATTGCCCTCTGGAATAACGGTGTCGAAGGCATACCGTACGAACTGCGGCCCCACCGACTCCAGAGCCGCCGAAAAGCTGATGAGAAGGGCGAGTCCGAATACACGAGCCTTGTACGGCGCCAGTACGCGCCACAGGCGTTTCAGGACAACCGTAACGGGCTCTCTCGTGTCGTCAGCAGTCGGGTTGGGCATCAGAAGAAGACGGGCGATAGAGACAGTCGACACACGGCCGACGGAGGGTGACCGCAGTCACCCTTCGTCCAGACCTTCCTCATCAACGCACGCCCAACCCGGGACACTGTTTGGGAAAATCAGGTTGTGACCACGAATGATCAAAGACGGGAGGGACAACGGAGAACGCCCGATCTACATTCGATCCCGTGCAAGCAACTTAATGGAGCGCATCTCCGCAAGGGCCGCGATCATCAGGCAACGCTCCCAGGATACGTCCTCGGCCGCCCGGCCCCCATGGGCGACGGCGTCTGCCGCTGCCCGCTGGACGGTCTGCTGCACAAGGTGCGCCACAAGATGCTCCATGGACGCATGCACGCCGGGAAGAAGGCGCTGGAGTTCTCCCTCCAGCCCGGCTAGTTGCTGCTCAAAGAACTGTCGAACCCAGTCAGTCGCATTCATGAGACTAAAGCAGATCGGGAAAATGTATCGAGGAAGGCGTCTTCTCTTTCTTTGGCTGTGCGTCTCCGGTTCGTCCTCTTCATAAACGAGCGTCAACGGCGTATTATTGCAGGCTCATACTACAGTCGTAAAAACAAGGTACATTACGTTGGGCGAAAAGTCGTAACGGACCCACGAGAATTCGAATGCCCCGACCCATGCGTGGGGATCTCGTTCTGTTTTCCCTTTTTGAAGATCGTTTGGGCCCGTACGTGCTTCGAGGAGAAGAGAAACCTGAACGGCCTGTCCTCAGCACCTCGTTGTGTAGCGTAACATCACAATACCGGTATGGGAATACGTTTTCCCACGAATCGATAGATCCGGCTGTCTGCAGTTCCGCACCCACACCGCCCCGACCGCCTCGTCCCGAAAACGGTCTCGCGAACGGTCCCGAATTGGTGCGGTCTATTCCTCCGTGACGAGTTCAGAAGCCCGATCCCACTCGCCGCCGAACACAAACGCATCGAGCGATTTCCGCGACCGAGGCGCCCGCTCGGACTGCCGTTGCTCTTCGTTGAGCATGTCCGGGGACCCGAGATAGCCGACCGCCAGGCCCGTCATCGGCTCAAAATCGGCGGGGACATCGTACGTCTCTCGGGTGACGTCCTTCTGAATGCCGGCCATCTGATGCACGTACAGGTCCATGGCCGTCGCCTGAAAGGTCAAAGCCGCTGAGGCTGCCCCCACATCGTGCGGGGCACATCGATTTTCCCGATCCCTGCCGGAAAAGGTGGTCTTGTAGAATGCCATCATCAGCACCGGGGCATTCTGGGCCCACGCCTGGTTGCCCTCGACGAGACAGTGCAACAGGTCCTCGTATGCATCCGGGTCGTCGTGACGCGAGGCCACAACGTACCGCCAGGGTTGCTCGTTGTAGGACGACATCGTCCACCGGGCTGCCTCCAACATCCGCCGGATTTTTTCGGACTCAACCGGAGTGTCAGCAAATGCCCGCGGACTCCAGCGCTCGGCGAAAAGGTCGTGGATGTCGTGGTCGGGATCGGCCGCCTTGCAGCTCTGGCGCCCCTCAACGTCGTGACTCATGAAACGAACGCAAATCTGTGGAAAAAGCAGAAGACAGCGAGTCAAGCAGAATGAAGAACTCTTTTTTGGAATGAGTGTTTCATATCGATTCCTTTCGTTCTGTACCAAATCCACTTACAAAGTTCGTGGTTGCCAGGACATTGGCATGGACGCAAGCTTTTGGGCCTCACGCACATACCCCGATTCGGGACGAGTTCCGGTTAGTCGGGTTGCTCCAAACTTACCCCCGACACACGAGTGCGTCACCAACGGAGCTGTCCCATTAGTGGGACTGTCCAGCTCGTTGGACTCGAACGAGTTCGGCGGCCGTACGGGTACGGCTGCGGAGTTGGTATCACTAGTGCCCAGCGATGTCCGTCTTCTTCCGACGTTTCCTGTGCGGCCCAGAATTGCACGCCCGACGTCGTCAACATGCACGTTCTCAACACGGCGGGGGACGCACCTGCTGAGGACCCGCCCCTACTTACCGGACAGTTTGCTCAGGGCACCGAAAAGTCTTCTCTAATACCAAATCCGCCTACAAAGTTCAGGGAGACAGAAAAATCGGTATAGGTGCAAGCGATTGGGGCTCACGTACATACCTTCACACTTTCAAACCCGAATCCCTCAACCGGAGTCGGTATAACCGTCACTCCAGACCTCAATCGAGGCATCCCGACAGCATCTGTCAGGGCTCTTACCTCCCCTTCGTTTCCATCCGCCGAGGCAATAGCCTCCTACGGTTAACCTGATAACCCTACAGGGATTGTCCCGGTCAGGGCGCCAGGCGGTCGAGGGTCCAAAGGTCAGGGTCGGTGGCGTCTTGGTCGGCGGTGTCCTCGGGACGCTGATAGCGGAGACGGTCGTGGAGGCGATTGGGGCGGCCCTGCCAAAACTCGATGGTTGTGGGGCGCACCACATATCCGCCCCAGTGGTCGGGGCGCGGGATCGTCTCGGCGTCCTGATACTCGGCGGTGACATCGTCGAGGCGCTTTTCCAGTTCGGCGCGGTTTTCGACCGTCTGGCTCTGGGGCGACGCCCAGGCGCCCAGCTGGCTGCCCCGCGGCCGGCTGTGAAAGTACGCGGTCGACTCCTCCTCCGGCAGCTGCTCGGCCACCCCGTCGATCCGCACCTGTCGCTCCAGGGGGGGCCACCAGAAGACGAGGGCGACGTGGGGGTTCTGGGCCAGCTCGCGACCCTTTCGGCTCTCGTAGTTGGTATAGAAGCGGAAGCCGCGTTCGTCTACGCCCTTCAGCAGTACGATGCGGGCCGAGGGGATGGCGTCGGCGGTCGAGGTGGCCAGCGTCATGGCGTTCGGCTCTTCCACCTCGGCGGTGCGGGCCTCGTCGAACCACTCCTGAAACTGCGCAATCGGGTCGTCGGTCACATGGTCCCGAGAGAGAGCAGACCGGGCGTACTCACGACGGAGGTCGGCGAGTTCGGACATGGAAGCACGGGAATGGTGGACAAGACAACGGGCCTCCGCAACGGTCGGGATTTGGCCGACGTTTCGGCGACGGGCCGGTTATTTCGAGTGCGAAACGTCTGGGCGCTCCGAACCGGAGGCCTGGGGAACGGAGAGGGAAAGTTGTTACCGCCAGATTTCCATCCGCAGTCCGCGGCTATTTCGAGGCGGGGGGGCATCCTGGGGCGGGCAGCGCTCGGCCGTTCCGTCGTGGATGCGGCGAGCGGTCCAGCAGGCGACATGAGCATCGATAATGTCGTCGGCCCCGAGGCCGTCCCCGGCATGGGTCGCGACGGTGGAGGCAATATCGGGGAATCCATGGGCGGTGAGCAGGTCGATCCGGATTGTCTGTCCCTCGTCGGTGTGTTTGCTGGCGTCTACGGGCGCATCGCCGTTCATGGCGTAGAAGGACAGCTCCGGGTGGACCTCATGGATGCGGGATTGGCGGGCCGGCGTCATCTGCCGGGCCACCGCCCGCATTTTCGGGAAGAGATGGTACGTCTGTTTGGACAGGCCGGGGGCGTCGGGGCCGCTCTCTCGATTGCGGCGCTGGGCTGCCTCGTAGGTGTCGGCCCAGAGGGCCTCATACGCCGGCGGCGAAAAGACGCCCGCACTCCGCGGGTGTCCCAGTAGCGATCGAGCCGCTCGGTCGCAGGCGCGTCCGCCCCGTTGGGCGTGGTCGGGACACCCAATCACCATGTCAAGGCCCAGTACGACCGGACCGTCGGGCGGAGAGAGCACGGCGTCGAGATTGTCGAAGCGACGACACCGCGCCGTGCCTGTCGCCGGCTGCCAGAGCACCATGACCCAGCCATCGCGACATCCGTCGATGCCGGCCACCCAAGGAGGAGTACTCATGTCGTCATTGAGACCCGTGGACGAGAATGGGAAGAGGCAGTCCCCCTTCCGCAGCAGGCTGTTGTGCTGACGAGGAGGAGGAAGTGCGTCCGTCGGTTCGGGACGCACGCGCTGAAAGCGCCGAGCCGTCTACTGATCCGTCGCAGGGAGCCGACAAGAAAATGTTTCCTGTCGGCACATTCTGACAGTCTGAATGAAGTTTGGGTGATATGATTGCGGGGAAGGATATGCGATATATTAGTCTTATTTAACTACAAATGATTTGCAAGACAGGTCATGCCAGTCCATTTCCTCCATGGAATCCACGCGTTCGTTCCGGCTCGGTACGTCGTTTCGCATCCTCAAAATATTGGGGAGCGTGATTCTCGTACTCGCTGTGTGCAATGTGCTGGGCCAATATTCCCGCTACGTGCTGGGGCACGGGCGGCTACTGGGGTTTGTCGCTGAGTTCGATTTGAATGCAGCAAACAACATCCCCACCTACGTGTCCTCAATCATGCTGCTTGCAGCGTCGCTTCTGCTCGGCGCAATTGCGTACGTTGTTCGACAAACGAAGCCCCAGTTTGCTCTGTACTGGCTGGGGCTTTTCCTCCTCTTTGCGGTGATGTCGGTTGACGAGGTGGCCAGCCTGCACGAGCGCCTCGGCTTGATTACGGGAGCGTTTCCGGATACGCACGGATTGCCGTACGTTGAATGGGGGACGCCTGTCATGGGCGGAGGATTTGTATTATTTGGTCTTCTCTACATGCCGTTCTTCTTTCGACTGTCCTCGCGTTGGAAGAAGTTGTTCGCGGCGTCTGGGGGCGTGTACATGGGAGGAGCACTCGGCTTTGAACTGGTTGGGGGGACGCTCATAAAGGCCCTCGGAGAGGTCACCTTTGCGTATGAGCTCGTTTCAACGGTCGAGGAAAGTCTAGAGATGGCCGGGGTGGCATTGTTCATTTATGCGTTGCTTGAGTATCTCCGGGCACACGTTGCCGCTGTGCACCTCGTTCTTGGAGACGAGGGAGACGCCGGGAGCGGCACCCTCTACCTGAAGGTCGATTCGGAGCGCGATGTCGTCGAGACGACCGCCGTCGACAGCTCGTCGCGTGGGCACCGATCCCCACTGCAGGTGGAGACAGACGACCAAGAATAATCCGGGGCAACCACCTGACTGCGCAGAAGTTTAACGGGTCCCGTATTCTGTCTGTGCAGTTGTCCTCGTCGAATGAACCTTCCGTTTTTTCTGGCTCGACGCTTCGTTGCAGGGGAAACGATCGAGGAGGTCTTGCCGGTCGTGGACCGTCTGAATGCGGACGGCCTGCACGTGGCCCTCGACAAGCTGGGCGAACACGTTCACGACCGCGACGCCGCCGTGGCGGCGCGGGAGACGTACGTCGACCTCGTGCGCACACTTGCAGGGCGGAGCGGCGATCAGTATCGGAATCGCATCTCCATCAAGCTCTCGATGATGGGGCAACTCATCGACGAGGATTTCTGTCTCGACAACCTGCGTCGCCTGCTGGAGGTGGCGGCCGAGCACGACATCTTCGTGCGGCTCGACATGGAAGGCAGTGCCCTCACCGCGTCTACGCTCGACCTCTTCGAGGCCGTCTATCCCGACTTCCCCGACCACGTGGGGCCCGTTTTGCAGGCCATGCTTCATCGCACGGATCGCGACGTGGACCGGATGTGCGAACTCGGCGCCAGCGTCCGGCTCTGCAAGGGCGCCTACGCGGAGCCCGCCGCCCTTGCCTACCAGGACATGCCGCAGATTCGAGAGCGCTACCTCGACTACATGGAGCGGCTGCTACAGCACACGTCGTACTCGGGCATCGCCACGCACGACGATCAGCTGCTGCGCGCCACGAAAACGTTTGCCGACCGACACGACATTGCTCCCGATCGCTTCGAGTTTCAGATGCTCTACGGCCTGCGGCGCGAGACCCAGCGCGAAATGGTACGGGAGGGCTACAACATGATGGTATACGTGCCCTACGGCACCGACTGGTGGCCCTATTTTTCACGCCGGCTGCGTGAGAAGAAGGAGAACGTCTGGTTCGTCGTCAAGGCCCTTCTCAAGTCCTAACAATCCGGCACCGACGGGGGGACACGCCCGCGGTCAATTTTTCGATGTTCCTGTAGAGCAGACCTGCCCTGTCAACGGTGGAGGTGCGGAACGATCGAGCATCGAGGGGGATCTATTCGCCACAGCCTGCTAGCGGAAGGCCTATTCGTCCCGCGTAGAGGGATCATCCAAAAACAGTTCGGAGTGGAGAGCAAGACCGGCCGCAGCGGCCCCTGCGGCGAGAATCGAGACGACGTGGATCGTTATGGCTGCAAGGGTCGATGTCATGGTGCGAAGCAGAAGTTGGGACACAAGAACGGGGGAACGGAAATCCATCCCGGGCACGAAGCCCATCAGCGCTCGCCCCGCATACTGCGAACGCACCTGAAATAACCCCAAGAACTGTGCCGCCCGCAGGGAAACTCCTGGGCTACGAGCAGACAAAACACACATTGCACAATGTGCGAAAAATGACCATCGGAGGCATCCCGGCCCCCGAATTGCTGAATGGGCCCGCTACTGGTCCGTCGGCATCACGAGGAGCTCCTCCACATCCACCCGCTGAGGGGCCGTGAGCGCGTACCGGATGGCTTCGGCGATGTCTTCGGACTGCATCATCTCCAGCTCCCCGAAACTTTCTTCCAGGTCGGCTAAGAGGGCCTCGTCGGTAATGGTGTGGGGCAGCTCCGTGTCCACGGCGCCCGGCTCAATGCTGGTGACCCGCACGTTGTGGGCCGAGGCCAGCTCGTCGCGCATGCCTTCCGAGAGGGCCCGGACGAAGAACTTTGTGCCGGCGTAGACGGCCCCACCCGGAAAGACGCGACGGCCGGCCACGGACGACAGGTTGACGACGTGTCCGTGCTCTTGCTCTAGCATAAGGGGCAGCACGGCGCCGATGGCGTAGAGCACGCCCTTGATGTTAACGTCCACCATCCGTTCCCACTCGTCCTCGTGGAGGTTTTCCATGAGGGACAGCGGCATAATGCCTGCGTTGTTGATGAGCACGTCCACTCCTCCAAACGCATCGACCGTCTCGTCGACCAGGGTTTGGACCTGCGTCCGGTCGGTGACGTCGGTAGGGACGACTAGGGCCGTGCCGCCGTCGTCCGCAATCTCCGTTTGGAGTTCGTCCAGCCGCTCTTCGCGCCGGGCGGCCAGGGCGACGGCGGCTCCTTCGTCGGCCAACATGCGGGCGGTGGCGGCCCCAATGCCGCTGGAGGCGCCGGTGACGATGGCAGTGGTGTCGGTCAAATCGGTCATGAACACAAGGGATTATCCCAGAAGAAATTGAGAGGGTCGACATTCGTCGCGAGGGCAGCGAGGCCGTACGACGACCGCTCGTCCACACGCGAGCAGGACGATGACGGTTCGTGGGGCCGCGTTCGTCCGGGGGCTGTGGGGGGCAATGGGCGTCGCAGTTAGGTTACGGGTCGGGGTCGAAATGGGGAACTGAGGTCGACGGAGAGTCAGACAAAGGCGAAGTAGCGGTCGTGGTGCGTCGCACAGCCGGGATTGAAGGCCGTGCCGCAGTGCGGGCACATATGGTTGGCACGGAGATAGGCAGCAGCGGTCATGACGCCGTTGCACCTGCCGCACAGCACCGCCGCCTCGTTCGTTTGGTTGGCAGAGAGGCGGCGGGGGGAATGGTCGGTCGTGGCTCGATGGCACTGGGCACAGGGGTAGTAGACATCGCAGCATGCGAACCGGATCGCAATCACGTCCTGCGGATCGTCGTAGTGGGCACATCGGGTGTGCCGATCCACCTGGCACCCCCGAAGCGGGACCGCAAAGCGGGCATCGGTGGCCGGGGCATGCGTGGTTGGGCGTGCAGCAGACATGCAACCGGGGTCCATCAACTCATTATTGCATACGCGTTGGGGGAGGCGAACCCGAACGAAACGCAACGAGTTCGAATGGAGCCCGTATTCGGGGAGTGGGGATATCTCGTAACGAGACGGCGTTCAGCCGCACATATCGCCCGCTGACACAGGCGCCTTGCTCGGGGAAGCGCCTGTGTCGTACAGGGCCCGTTGCCACTGCCACACTTTTTCGAGCGCATCCTCCTTCTTGCCGGCTCGGCCGTCGGTCGCTGTGGACGGGCTCGCAGCCTCTCGACTTGTACGTGCGGACCCCGTCAAAAGCGGTCCCACCCAATTGTTTTGCATTGTGCCATGGAATCGTCCCACTACGCATCGGACCTCGATCCCTCGTCGGTGTTGGGCTTCGGTTCGGCCCTGACCCTGTTGGAGAATCCGGGCGAGGTGGGCCAGTTGTTGACCGGGGCCCTGCGCTCCATGGGACTGGCGGACCTGCAGGCCGTGGTGCTGAATGAGGTGCTCTGTGATGAGGGACGGGTAGTCGGCAGTGTGGGCACGGCGGCGTTGCCGGAGGGGATTGTCGAGGAGCTTCGGCGCATTGAGGCCGAGGTGGCGCTTGACGAGTCGGCGGAGGAGGCGGGGCTGGCGCGGCACGTAATCGAGGTGGACGACACGCGATACCCAGCATTGGCCGAAGAGGGGCTGCGCCGCCTTTCCGTACTGCGCCTGGGGACCATCGACGCCGAATTCGGACTTGTGGTAGCGGGTCATACTGATCCGGGCATGCAAGCTCCCATCGACGGCTCTTCCCTACAGATGATGGCGGCCCAGGCATCGATGGCCCTCCGTCGCATCCAGGTCGATCGGGCACGGGCGGCCAAGGCCGAGGCCCTGGAGGAGAGCGAGGCGCGCTACCGGACCCTGTACGAGAATGCACCGGTGGCATACGTGTCGACGGCCCCCAACGGCACGATCCGAATGGCCAACGACCGGGCCGCTACGCTGCTCGGGGCCCCGAAGGATGAGCTGAGGGGGCGTGTCATGCCGCACTTCTGCTTGCGGTCGGCCGAGGATCCCGACGAGGATGTGGCGCAGCGGCTCGACCGACACCTCCGCGACGGCGGCCCCCTCCGCGATACGGAGCTGCAGCTTTGCCGGGCCGACGGGGAAAAGGTGTGGGTGAGCCTCACGATGCGGCCCGTCGACACGCCACAGGGAGAGGCCGAGCGGCTCGTCATGATGATCGACATTACCGAGCGGAAGCGCATGGAGACCGCCCTGCGCGCGGCCCAGGAGGACCTCGAAGCCCGAGTGGCCGAGCGAACAGAAGCGCTCCGGGAGGCCAACGACCAGCTCCAGGTGCAGACGGAGCGTCTGGAGGCCCTGCGCGAAGTCGACCGGGCCATCTTGTCGGCCGAGTCGCCACGCGAAATTGCGACCGTCGCGGCCCGGCGGGCCCAGGATATCGTTCCCTGCGAGCGGGTAAGCGTGGCCCTGTTTGATTGGGACGCCGATCGGGTGACGGTGCTCACGGCCCAGCAATCGGCGGAATCGGTGCTGGAGAGCGGCACTGAATTTCCGATCGATGCCTTTACCCTCACCGATCGATTGCGGGCGGGCTACATTGAGGAATTGCCCAACCTTGATGCGGCCCCGTCCACCGCCATTACGGATCGGCTGCGCGACGCCGGCATCCGCTCGGCCATTACAGTGCCGATGCGGGTAGAAGACGAACTCGTCGGCACCGTCAATTTCGGGGCGACCGCCCCTGGATCGTTCGACGAAAGCGAGCGACGCATCGGCCGTGAGGTTGCCGACCATCTTGCCATTGCCCTCCGGCAGAGCTGGTTGTTGGAAGAAGTGCAGACGCAGCGCGAGCAACTCGAGGAGCGGGTGGAGGAGCGCACGGCCGAACTGCGGGAGGCCAATACCGCCCTCAAGGAAGAAATTGAGGAGCGTACGCGGGTGGAACGTGCCCTCCGAGAGAGCGAGGAGCGCCTTACCCGAATCATCGACTCCGCCATCGATGCCATCATCAGCATCGACGCCGACCTCGAAATCCAACTGTTCAATCGCGCGGCAAAGGACATTTTTCAGTGTTCGGGGGAGGAGGTCACGTGCTCGTCGCTGGTGCCTTTCCTCACCGACCCCTTCGAGGCCCTCGTGCGGCATCACGTCGAACGGCATCAGGAGATGAAGACGGATGACGAATCGAGCGATGGGCAGTACCTCGCGGCCCCGGAGGGATTGGAGGCGCGCCGGTCCGGTGGCGACACCTTCCCCGTCGAGGCCACGCTCTGCCCCGTGCAGCTGCCGGGCGCGGATCAGTATCTGATTATCCTGCGCGACCTCAACGACCTAAAAGAGGCGGAGGAGGAGGTCGATCAGCTCCAGTCCGAAAAGACCTACCTCCAGGAGGAGCTCAAGAGCGAGTACAACTTCGACGAAATCGTGGGCACCTCGCCGCCCATGCAGGAGGTGTTCGACGCCATTGAGCAGGTGGCCGACACCGGCACCACGGTGCTCATTACGGGGGAGACGGGCACGGGGAAGGAGCTGGTCGCGCGGGCCCTCCACGACCGCAGCGCCCGGGCCGATCAGGTGTTCGTGAAGGTCAACTGCGCCGCCCTGTCCAGCGACCTGATTGAGAGCGAGCTATTCGGGCACGAGAAAGGAGCCTTTACCGGGGCTACGGAGCAGCGGAAGGGGCGGTTTGAGCTGGCGGACGGGGGCACGCTGCTGCTCGACGAGATCGGGGAGCTTCCGCCCGACACGCAGGCCAACCTCCTCCGGGTGCTGCAGCATCAGGAATTTGAGCGGGTCGGGGGGAGCGAAACCATCACGGTCGACACGCGCATCCTGGCGGCCACGAACCGCGACCTGGAGGCGGAGGTGGAGGCGGGCCGGTTTCGGTCGGACCTTTATTACCGACTCAACATCTTTCCGATCGAGCTACCGCCCCTCCGCGACCGAAAGGAGGACATCCCGCTTCTGGCCCGGCACTTCTGCAACATGTACTGTCAGCGCGGCAATACGACGGTCACGTCGATTACGCCGAATGCAATGGCCATTCTCAAGGGCTACGACTGGCCGGGCAACGTCCGCGAGCTCGCCAACATCATTGAGCGCGCCGTCATTTTGACCCACGACGACGAAATCCGCGCCGAGCATTTGTCCATTTCGGACGGACGCGGCGCCGGGCATTCCACTTCGTTTCCGACCCTGGAGGACGTGCAGCGACAGCACATCGAGACGGCGCTGGAACGAACGGAAGGGGTGGTGGGGGGCGACGAGGGGGCGGCGCAGCTTCTCGACATGAAGCGGACGACCCTATTGTCCCGGATGGATCGCCTCGGCATCGATCCCGATGCGTATCGGTCGTAGGCGGCAGATCGGCTCGTTTCGAAAGAATCCGTTGAGCGTGAACGTTGGGCGTTAAGCGTTGTGCGTTATGCGTTGAGCGTTGTGGGTTGTGCGTTGTGGGTTGTGGGTTAGGGAGCGGAAAATGTATTCGGGAGGGGGCATCTGGAGGCGCAGCGTGCATCATTGCGTTCACGGCAATTTTGGACCGCGACGCAGAGAGGCCGCGAGGCGCGTTGGCCGACGGGGCGATCCCCACGACGAGGCGCATTGGCCGACCCAGGTGCCTTCCTCAGGCACATTCCGGCCTCAGTCGGGAGAATACGGGCAGACGAGTCGTTATGGCCCGGCTCGGGAGGTAGATATGATTCCCGATCTCCAGCTCTCCGAGGCAACCGGGAATAGTTTTTGCCCTCTCTCCTCCCCCAGTTGCAGAGGCAGTTCCGGTCCGGGCGAGCAGAACACGGCAATCGCATCAATGGATTTGCCTCAGAAGTATTGCTCAAATTCGACTTTTCAGACATGAAAACACTTCCTTCGTCGCTCCAGACTTGCTCTGGAGCCCATCCAACCAACTGAGGAGACCTCAAACATCGTCAGATGGGCTCTGAGTCAAGCTCAGAGCGACGACGTAGAATGTTTTGTAGTTGATGCGATTGCCGTGGCGAGCAGAACCAAACCGCCGTTGAGTCAAAGATTGTGTGGAATGAAGGGGTTACACGCCGCCAGGAGACGAACGCACGTCGGGGCGTGTCCGTCGGAGTAAAAATGTGTACTCATTTGCTATCTCTTTGAATTTTTCGTTCCCCCATGTCCGTTCCGCCCGAAGCCAAGCTCGCGATTGATACGGACTACCGACCGATCGAGGATTATGGTCTCATTGGGGACATGCACACCGTCGCGCTCGTCAGCAAGGACGGCTCTATTGATTGGTGCTGTTTCCCGCGGTTCGACGGGCCGAGCGTGTTTGCCTCGCTGTTGGATGCGGAGAAGGGGGGATCCTTCCAGATCTCGCTGCAAAGCGAGGTCATGACCACGAAGCAGTTTTACTGGCCGGAGACCAACGTGCTGGTTACGCGATTCTTGTCGGCCAGCGGGGTGGGCGAAGTGCGCGATTTCATGCCGGTGGCGGGGCGGGCCTACGACCCGAACCAGCGGCAGATTATCCGGTCGGTGCGGGCGGTCCGGGGCACGGTGGATTTTCACATCGAATGTCGCCCGGCCTTCAACTATGCCCGCGACGACCACGAGGTGACGCTCATTCGGGAGGGCGTCTACTTTCAGTCGGACGATCATGCGCTCAATCTAGCGGCCGCCGTGGAATTGTCGAAGGACGAGCAGGGCGGGGTCGTCGGCAATGTGACGCTGTCGGAGGGACAGAACACCACGCTCATCCTGCGCGACATTGAGCCGGGGGGGCGTTGTGTGCGGACCTTATCCCCCACGGAGGCCGACAAGGCGTTCCGCGACACGGTGCAGTACTGGCGCGACTGGCTCAGCCAATGCACGTACACCGGGCGCTGGCGCGAGATGGTGGAGCGGTCGGCCCTCACGCTCAAGATGCTGACCTATGAGCCCACCGGGGCCATCGTGGCGGCTCCCACCTGCAGCCTGCCCGAGGACGTGGGGGGCGAGCGCAACTGGGACTACCGGTACACCTGGATCCGCGACGCGGCCTTCACGCTGTACGCGTTTCTCCGCATCGGCTTTACGGAAGAGGCCAGCAACTTCATCGACTTCCTG
>CAYOWD010000047.1:0-6122 GCA_964407535.1 uncultured Salinivenus sp.
TTCGGGGCTGAAGGTGTGGAGGGACCTGTACCGACAGGGGTCGAGGACATGGTCCCGACGAATCGGAACTCGTTCCGAATTGGGGCGAACGTATCTACTTGTTTCCCAAGTACTTACTTGCAAACATACACGCTCTCATACCCCAACGAAGCCGCACAGCTTCGCTGGGATTGCGGAGTTGGCATGAGATGCCGGAACGCAAGAATCCGTGGGGTCAGGCGCTGCTGGATTCAACGTCCGGGTCCGTGGCCGTCTGCTCGCGCACCGTGGCCACCGTCGAGTACGCGCTATATCCAATAAGGCCGACGACGAGGACATAGACCCAAATCGGCAGATTCTCGCCCGCGATGAACAGATAAATGTAGGCCGAGAGTACGCAGAGGGCAGTGGCGATTACCGGAAGAAACGGCGAGCGTCCCTCTCGCAGATTGCGTACGAGCCACGCCACTGAGAGCCAGAAGAACGGAATTGCCCCGACCGAGATGCTTCCGAAGATGAGCGGATCCACCCCGTACTGCGCACCGAGATTGAAAAACCACTCTTGAAAGGCCGTCCAGAGCCCGGCGAGAAAGACGTCGAGGAGAAGAGACATCGCGAGTCGAGCGAAATGATCGAAAGAAAAACGGTGTGCATCTTCCAATTCGGCGTCCGGGGGCTTCGGCCCCCCGCTGATCTGCCGGATTCCGTCCCAAAAGTCCCGCAATCAGTACGTCGGGAAAACGGGGGCGACGTTACACAATGTCGGCGGGGCGGCCCCGTTTTCCCACTTCCGCATCCGTACACGTACGCCGCCTAACGGGTTAGACAGCCCCGTTGATGAGATACTCGTGTATCGGGCGCACTCGTGAGCGTAGGAGAGCGGACAACGCAGTCCCCATTTTCCTTCGATCCACAGAATGAGGCCCAGTCCCTCGTTCCACAATCCAAACTCCCCATTCCGTACGTGTCCCCTCTCAGTCCCCCAGGTGATAGTCGGCGTCGAACTGCTCGTCGAGCACCGTTTTTAGCTTTTTGCGCGCTCGGTGGAGACGAACCCGCACGTTGACGCGCGTAAGATCGAGCCGATCGGCCGTCTCTTCGGTCGACAGTTCCTCCAGGTCCCGCAGCTCAATCACCTCGCGGTAATTTTCGGACAGCGTCTCCAGCGCCTCGTGTAGAAGCGTCTTCTCCTCACTGCGCGTCGTTTCCTCAACCGGGTTCCATGTCGGTGGCGGCCCGTTTGGAGACGCCCCGGACGTGCCCTCCTGCGCCGCCACACGGGTCAGGGTTTCCTCCTCAAGAGGGCTGCGGCGCTTCTCCTTCCGGTATCGAGCCAGGGCCACATTCTTGGCGATGCTGTACAGCCAGGTCGAAAGCTTCGACTCCCCCCGGAAGTCCGGCAGGCTGCGAAGCGCCTGGAAAAAGGTTTCCTGAAGCAGGTCGTCGGCCGCCTCTTCGGTGTTGGTAAAGCGACGGAGCACGTTTTTGATGAACGCCCGACTGCCGTAAATGTGACGCCGAATGGCCGCCGGGTCCCGATTGCGCAGGGCCTCCAGCTCCGCCTCGGGCAATCGATCGGGCGGCGAGTCGGACCCGGCGGAAGTAGAATCCAAAGACGACGGAAGCGGGGGGGACGAAGCAGACATACAAGCGGGCGGAATCCGATTGGACAAACAATGTCGAAGGATGCAGCACCCATCATAGAAGACAAGACCGTGCCAGAGTGACTTTGACGCTCTTCTTCTATCCGTAAGTACTTGTTTTTTAAATATATAATACGGAAAGGAAGCGTGAAGGAAAGAAGGCAAAAATGACGACATGCCGACACGGTGTCGATATGTCGTCACGCCCCCCCCTCCTCGAAGCGTGCGACCGCGAGTGGCTGTTGCAGGTTCGCCGCACGGTTCCGACGCGTGAGCACGAGTAATATCAGTTCTGCAAAGCAGAGGCAGCCTCTGCAAAGCACAGGCAGCCTCACGCAATACGCGCCCTGAGTGAAACGAAGAAGTGCTCCCGGGGTGCATCACGCGCCCTGATGCCGACTGCTGTCGGCAGAAGAAGTGTCCCGACGGCCGTCGTGGCTGCAATACGAACCGTTTGTTGCCGGCAACGGAGAACGGTTCTTCCTCCTTCCATCCGTACGCAAAATTAGCGTTGACACTGCAGTATGTGCGTGAGGCCCATAATCTTGCGTTCATACCAACACCTCTGCAGCCCCGAACTTTGTAAGCGGATTTGGTGTAGGACGGAGTTACACTGCGGAGCCGGTATCAACCGTATACAGCGGGATTGATGGGCGTTACGACCCCACCGGTGCATGCCCTCCCCCGCGATCTTCGGCCTGCGTTTCAGAAGCCCGGAATCTGAACCGTCGCAGAGTCGGCGGCACTCACAGACGAATCCTCGACGGGCATCGACGTGCGCCTCCAGGAAACGAAGAGGGGACCGGGGGGCTACTCCAGGGGAAACGCAACAGCCGCATCGATGGCGACACCTACGAGGCAGAGGCCGACGGGCAGTCCCTGAGTGCCTGGATCCACGACCCGGTTGATGACGGCACGCCTCCTGCCCGTCCGTAAGGTCCAGTGGAGACAGTGTCGCCCCCCGAGGCCTGTAGGAAGGAGAGAAAGTGGGAGGCCCACGACGTGCCCCTCCGACCGGTCACATACGAACAGACGGATTGGTGGTGCACCCGCTCTCGAATCCGCGCTTCTACTATGTACAGACGATAGGAGGTTTGTGAGGCCCCTCCCTGGTTTGAAAAACGCGCTGCTTAACCGTCGTGGTCGCCGAACCGTGGGGCAACAGGCATTCCGAATCAGAAAGCACCTGTTTCAGGGACTGTGAAACGACGGAAGGGACCCAACGCGGGGACACTTGATTGCTGGGGGGCAACGATGATATACTACAGAACGACCCCGAGCCGAGGCGTGCCAATCCATTGGCGTCCGAACGTCGGCTCATTCCATCGGTGTGGACGCTTCTCAGCACTGTTTCATTGAGACATCAACAGTTACCATGACGGTCATTCTCATCGGCGCCACCGGCACCATCGGGACGGCCGTGGCCGACGCGCTTTCTGCGAATCATGACGTGGTCCGCGTGGGCCGAACCAGCGGCGACGTGCAGGCCGACCTCTCTGATCCCGATTCGATTCAGGCCCTCTACGAGGAGGTCGGCGACTTCGACGCTGTGGTAAGCACGGCCGGCAACGCGGCGTTCAATCCGCTCGACGAGCTGACGGACGAGGATTTTGAGTTGAGCCTTTCCAGCAAGCTGATGGGACAGGTCAATCTCGTCCGGTACGGCCTTTCCCAGATCAACACCGACGACCATCCGTCCTTCACGCTCGTCACCGGCATCCTGGCGGACAATCCCATCCCTGGAAGTGCGGCGATCAGCATGGTGAACAGCGGCGTGGAAGGGTTCATGCGCGGCGCGGCCCTGGAGGCGCCCGAGGGTGTCCGCGTGAACGCCGTGAGTCCGCCGTGGGTGAGCGAGACGCTGGAGGAAATGGGCGAAGATCCGTCTGATGGACTGCCGGCCGCCACTGTGGCAAAGGCCTTCGTGGACAGCGTGGAGGGCGACATGAACGGCGCCGTCATCGACGCCCGTGACTATGCCTGACCTCCGCAATGAACGCGTCCCCCCTGGGCATGGGCGTGACCTACGTTTCCCGGTCCGGTGAGAGTCTTCACGTTCCCGGGTTGCGCCTTTCCCATACGCAGAAACGGGGCGACGATTTGCTCATGGAGCGTGAGCTTGTGCGTCCAGCGATCCGTCGCAGGACGCACCACGAGCCCCAGTCTAGACGCGTGAGCCCATGTCGAAAAGGGGCATGCGAACATGGAGAAACGAGCATACGGAGGGGGTGGCACCCGGCCCAACTGAGGGCAGTGTAGTGAAACCGCTTGCGGGTCTGGGACGGAACGTGTGTCGAACGTTGGGCGTGTGTGACACGCATTCGCCCGTGTCGATTGTCCGCTGCCGACACCCATGAAGATTGCCCTTGCCCAGATCAATCCCACGATTGGGGACCTGGACAACAATCGAAGCCGCATTCTCGACTTTGCTCGCCGGGCTCATGACCGCGGGGCCGACCTCGTGGTCTTTCCCGAACTGGCCGTGACGGGCTATCCGCCGCAAGACCTCCTGGAGAATCCGTTTTTTAAGACCGCGGTTGAGCGTACGCTGGACAGCATTGCGGACGACGTGCCGGCCGACCTCGGCGTCCTGCTCGGCGCTCCGGTTCCCAATCCCGACCCCGTCGGCAAACCGCTCCAGAACGCTGCCCTTCTCTTCGAGAACGGTCGGCTGCAAGGACAGGTCTGCAAGACGCTCCTCCCCACCTACGACATCTTCGACGAAGACCGGTACTTTGAGCCCGCCGACGAGCGCCGCGTGATTGAATGGCGCGGGCGGCGGCTGGGGGTACACGTCTGCGAGGACATGTGGAACGTGCATCAGCCCGAGGGCTTCGAGGGCAGCAATCGCTACGAGTGCGACCCGGTGGCGGAGCTCGGGGATCGCGACCCCGACTTTTTTATCAACCTCAGCGCCTCGCCATTCTCACTTGGGAAGCACGAGACGCGCGACGAGCTGATCCAGCACATCTGCCGGCGGCACGAGCGGCCGTTCCTGCTCTGCAATCAGGTGGGGGCCAACACCGAAATCGTCTACGACGGCGACAGCCGCGTGCACGCCGCCGACGGCACGCAGGTTGCCTGTGCCGCCTCGTTTGAGGAGGACCTGCTGTTCTGGGACACCGAGGCGCCCGTCGACGCCTGCACGACCGCTCGTGACGAGATCGCCGACCTTTACGACGCCCTCGTGCTCGGCATTCGCGACTACTACGAGAAAACCGGCATTTTCGACAAGGCGCTAATGGGGCTCTCCGGGGGCATCGACTCGGCGGTCACCTGCGCGCTGGCGACTGCCGCTCTGGGACCGGACCGCGTCATGGGCGTCACGATGCCCTCCGAAATCTCGTCGGAGGGCTCGGTGACCGACTCGGAGGCGCTGGCGAACAACCTGGGCATTGAGTTTCAGGAGATTCCGATCAAGCCTGCGGTCGACGCCTTCGACACCATGCTGGCCGACTCGTTCGAGGACACGGAGCCCGGGGTTGCGGAGGAAAACATTCAGTCGCGTGCTCGTGGCGTGACGCTGATGGCCCTCTCCAACAAGTTTGGCCATCTGCTTCTCTCGACCGGCAACAAAAGCGAGATGGCCGTGGGCTACGTCACCCTCTACGGTGACACCAATGGGGGACTGGCCGTGCTGAGCGACGTGCTCAAGACGCGCGTGTACGCGCTTGCCCACCACATCAACGAGCGGGCCGGACGGCCACTCATTCCCCAAAACACCATCGACAAGCCGCCCACCGCCGAGCTGCGCGAGGGGCAGAAAGATACCGACTCGCTGCCTCCCTACGAGACGCTCGATGCCATCCTGGAACGCTACATCGAGAAAAAGAAGGAGTGGGGCACCATTGTGGATGAGACGGGCCTCGATGAGGAACTCGTCCACGACGTACTCCGGCAGGTGGACCAGAACGAGTACAAGCGCCGCCAGGCACCGCCGGGCCTCCGCGTGACGGAGAAGGCCTTCGGCAAGGGACGGCGCATTCCCATCGTGATGCAGTGGGACCGTGAAAACGGCAAGGCCCTCGCGTCCGAACCCACCCTTTCAGAAAACCAGCAGGCACGCTAAGCGGCATGCCCTTGACGACGCCGGGCGCGACCCCTTCGCCAAAGCCAGAAGATCGATCCGTGAATACGGTTCTGGATTTCGATCATGCTCATACGTGAGCACGGTCTGGGAGAACGGAGATCCCAGATCTCCAAGAGCCCAAATCACCAGACCAGACTGAGGACGTCGGCAAACACGATTCGCAGATTTGACTGATCTCGGGCGCGGCCTTTTCACGCCTATACACCCACACGCACACACTTGAATGATCGCCTACGTTTCCGGCACGCTCGTCGACAAAGAGCCCGATTCCGCCCTCGTGGACGTCAACGGCCTCGGCTACCGGGTCCACGTGCCCACCTCCACCTACAAACGGCTGCCGGACACCGACGAGGACGTCACGCTCCACACCTACCACTACCTCCGCGAAGACGACGAAGCCCTGTACGGCT
>CAYOWD010000047.1:6137-18465 GCA_964407535.1 uncultured Salinivenus sp.
GTCGGCCATGACCCCCACCGAGCTGCGCGACCACGTGATGGACGAAAACAAGAGTCGTCTGACCGAAATCTCGGGGGTTGGCAAAAAGACGGCCGATCGGCTCATCGTCGAACTCCAGGACCGGCTCGCCGACCTGGATGTCTTTGAGGACTCGGCGCCCATCAGCGGCGGCTCCGACGCCCGGGCCGAGGCACGCGCCGATGCCCTTAAGGCCCTGACCGAGCTTGGCCTCAGCAAGGCCGACGCGGAGCGGGCCATCCGGGCCGTCCTGCGCGACGACGCCGGCATCCAGTCCGCCGACGAACTGACCCAACGCGCCCTGAAGGAGAGTCAGCAATCGTAGGCGACAGACGCCAGAGTCCCCGGGCCGCGAGCATGGCTACTCTCCCCCCGGCGGGCCGCTGCTGAACGCATGCACTGGAAGGATCTCGGCGGTCGTTACGGCGATGAAACGTTTCCTTGGGCCGTATCGCCCTCTTAACAGACAATCGCCCGGGAGACCATCGGGCCTTCATTGACGGCTCCCTCGAAGCGTGTTACCTTCGAGCGATCCAGTCGTATCGGGAAAGGGATTTGCGTAGCGTGTAGGCCTTACGTCGCCCCGTTCACCAGTCCGTCTACTTATGTCCGACGATTTTCGGTTGTTTGCTCCCTCTGAAAGCCTTGAGTTCGGCCGTACGGTGGCCTCAGCTCTTGGCACCGAGCTCAATGAGCACCACGAACAGGCCTTTACCGACGGCGAGCACGAGATGCGATCGGAGGTGAACGTGCGGGGCCGCGACGTCTTTGTGGTGCAACCGCTCTACGCCGAGCCTGGCATGAGCGTCAACGACAAGCTGTGCCGGCTTCTTTTCTTCCTGGGCTCACTGAACGACGCCGCCGCCAAGCGCGTCACGGCGGTCGTGCCGTATCTCTGCTATCAGCGCAAGGACCGGAAGACCAAACCCCGGGGATCGGTCACCACCCGGTACCTCGGCAGCCTGTTCAACTCAGTGGGCGTCGATCGGGTGCTGTCGATGGACGTGCACAATCTCGCGGTCTTCCAAAACTCCTTTCCCACGGTGGCGGAGCACCTGGAGGCACGGCCTCTCTTCGTCGAGACGATTGCGGAAAAGATGGAAAATGGCGACGAGATCGTCGTGGTGTCGCCGGACGAGGGCGGCGTCAAACGTGCCAGCAAATTTTCGGGCGGCCTGGCCGCCAAGCTCGGCCGCAAGGTCCCGACGGCGTTCGTCGAGAAGATCCGCAACGAAAGCTCCGAAAGCGTGAGCGGAGGACGGCTGGTGGGGCCGGTTGACGGACGGGTGGCTGTGATTGTGGACGACCTCGTGAGTACGGCCGGCACCCTCACGCAGGCGGCAGCGGCCTGTGCCGAAGAGGGCGCCGAGACGGTCGTGGCCGCCGCTACGCACGGGCTCTTCTGCGGCGAGGCCCCCGAGCGCATCGCCGACTCCCCCCTGGACAGTCTCTTCGTCATGAACACGGTGGCGCCCTTCCGGCTGGAGGACACCGCCGCGGCCGACAAACTGACCGTGTGCGACGCTGCGCCCCGCTTCGCCGAAGCCATCCGGGCCATCCACACCGAAGCCTCCGTAAGCGCCCTGAACGAAGTGAGGAAGTAGTCTTGGGCTCCGCCCTGAACGAAGTGAGGAAGTAGTCTTGGGCTGTGCACTGAATGATACCAAGTCCGGCTGCAAACTTCCGGTATAAGAGAGGAGCAATACCTATTCGCAGTCAGGCGTTTTTCCTGTCCTACATCGCAGAAGAAGGTTCTCGTAGCGCCGTTGGAGTCCAACGGCGCTACAAATCTGGTTCGCAGACCGGAATGAATCTACCGGATTTGGTATGAGGTGTAACCGAATGAGGAAATACTCTTGGGGTGCGCCCTGAACGAAGTGATACCAAATCTGCCTACAAAGTTCGGGTTTGCAGAAATGTCGTCTCGAACCCAAACGAATGGGCCTCAGGTACATACCTTCATACCTACATACTTACGAACCCAAATCCTTTAACCGGGTTTGGTATTACTTTCGTCGTTCCGAACAGTCGCAAGCGACCGCACGGATCGGGCCCTACACAGACCGCAATCGCGCATAGATGCGGTCCGCGTCCCCACCAAGATGGTTCTGCACCTCAACGCGGTACCAGCGCCACCGGTTGTTGCCCGTATACAGACGCACCAGCCACTCTGCCTGTTGCTTCCCGCGGGAAACCATGTCGGCGAGGTTCTTCATCACCCGGTGCATGTTGCGCTTGTGCACGTGTGAGAAGAAGCATTCGTCAATGGTCGTCCCCTGAGAGTATTCGAGCAGATGCCGGGCGGTTCGTGTGAGGTTGCAGATGTTCCCTTCCCGATCGAGCACGATCAACGGAAGGGCCTCGCCAGCCGAATCTTGAAAACGCATCCGAAAGTCGATGTCGAACGAGGGGGCAGTCGTCTGAGACACAGCGGAAGAAGCTGACATAGCGAGAGGAGCTGAATGTAACGAAATTACATCACAAAAAGAATGCCGCGTCAACTAAAGAGTATAAAAGCCCATTTTATGATGGGATACGACGATATACGCAGTTCTGAATGGGAAGAAATAACCAGTCATTTTTGCTCACGGTTGCCCCTTCCCCCATCGCTTTGGAGAGCATACTTTGTGTGTCAACATGCATCTACGCGTTAAAATCGGCTCCGTGGAGCCCCGCGCCATTGCCTTTTGTCCCTGAACCAGGCAGAGATTGGAGATCTGCTGTACCAGGAGCGGTTGTGCTCCGTATTCCGAACCTGCGTTCCGTGCATCCATTTCTGTGAAGGAATTGGGGGCCTCCCCCCCCGAACCGGCAACGCTCCACTTGTTCACGTTTGGTTTCATTTTGTAACGACGCACGCACCTATGCTTTCGGCCGACGCTCTTGCTCAACAGATCGACGGCCTCGTCCACCTCGACACCCAGCGCGCGGCGGATGGCATTGATCTAACGGTGAATGCCGTCTATCGCACAACGGGATCGGGCCAGCTCGATTTTGGGGGAGGTGAGTTTGAATCGGTGCCGCGGGAATCCATCCCGCCGACCCTTGCCGATCCCGATGACGACTACGGGTGGTGGCGTCTCGAAGAGGGCGCCTACATTGTGGAGTACAACGAAGCCCTTACGCTGACGGAAGCGCAACGGGCGCAGGTATCGCCCCTGAAGCGCACGCTTTCGGCGGGAGCCCACCACGCGACCTTCGGACTGACGGAGGGACGCGCCCCGATGGAAACGCTGCTCGTAGTGAGTCGGATGGGGTGCGACCTCAAGGAGAACTGCCGTCTTTCTCGACTCACGGTCTACGAGGATGTTGCCTGAGGGCCAGCGACGGATGGATCCAATCCGACTGGAACGGCTCGTCCAACACAGAATCCTGTAGGGAGGGCAATCTGTACACTCGGCGGCCGTTTTCGTCCTTGGTGCCGAACCGTTGTGGTCCATGTGTGGGCCCGAACGGGACGGGGGCTACGGAACGCCCGTGCCGATTGTAACCCACTGGTCCAAGGTCGACTGCGTGCGACGGGCGGGCGGATCGGGACGCTGTCGGTCGCGCTCCCGGGATCGGGGCGACGGTCGTCCCTGCTGGGGCGACGGTCGGTCTGTACGTCCCGATGACGCGGCAATATCGGGTTCCGGCACTTCAGGCGGGGCGTTCTCCTCGGCGGTCGGCGTCTGAAGCCCAAGGCCGACGGTGCGCCCCAACGGGGTCGCAAGGCTGTGCTCCGACGTGGCCGCCGGGCCCACTGGAAGGGCGACCTCACAAATTAACGACCCGGAGTCGAGGGTGACCTCGCCTCGAAGGCCGGACGAAAATCGAGCCGGGATGCGGGTGCGGAGCGTATCGCCGCGTAGCACTTCGAGCTCGTCCAGCGAGACAGCCTCAACGGCGTCCGGAGCGCCTCGCCGCTCGGCCCGCCCGGCCTGCTGGCGACGAACGCCAAGTGGATACTGCACCCCGTAGACGGGGGTGGTGCCGCCGCTGGGATCAATCCAGACCACGAGGCCCTGTTGGGCAATCGTTTGGACCAGGGCGCGATCCCGAACCAGTACGGCTACGTACAGGAGGCTATCGGTGGACAGGGCCCCCATCGACACAGCGTCGTTGTCGAGGGCCGTGAGGCGGTCGCCCCACTCCGCAAGCGAGCCGTCCACGGAGGGCGCGTCTGTCAGGGGGGCTTCCGAGAGCGACATCGGGCCACTACAGGCCCCGGTCAGGATAACAAGGGCAACGAGGAAGGAACACGGACGCCGGAGTGTCATGGGGACAAAGGATTTTGAACGCCGGGCTGGCTGAGATATCTGGAACGGCGAAGTGGATTTCCAGGCACTTCGCTCACGTTGTTGCTTCTCGCCACTGTATTTAATACGGGCCATTCCGCACAAATGACGGACAAGGGATCCAACTTCCTCGGTTTCTCCATTTGTCTTCTTGGCATTTTTCTCTGTTTGGGGACGTTTCCCACACAAGCCCAGATGCCTTCCGAGGTGACTGCGTCGGATACGACAAAGAAGGGCGCCCCATACGTCCCGAGTCCGGAGCAGGTCAGTCGGCGAATGCTTCAATTGGCAGACGTGTCGCCCGGCGATGTGGTGTATGATCTCGGGAGCGGAGATGGGCGCATCGTCATTATGGCCGCGAAGGAGTTTGGCGCGCGGGGCGTGGGGGTCGAAATCGACTCGCAGCTTGTGCAGGAGGCCCGGCTACGAGCCCAGCGCGCCGGGGTGGCCCACCGCGTGGAGTTTCATCAGGGCGATCTCTTCGAGACCGACCTCAGTGAGGCAACGGTCGTAACCCTGTACCTGTGGCCCAGTATGAACAATCGGCTCCGCCCCAAGCTCCAGCGTGAGCTCGATCCCGGGGACCGCATCGTGTCCCATAGCTTTGACATCGACAAATGGCCTGCCGATACGACCGTGACGATGGAGATGAATACCCTGGGCGTGAGCGAAAAACCCCTGTTCCGGTGGACGATTTCGGATACAACCGCCCGTCCCGACACGACTGCGGCATTGGATTCCGCTTCGGTGAAGTAGCTGGGTACTGTCGAGGCCAACGGACCTGGGCCCCACTGATGAGCACGAGCGGGACGCTGTCGGTATTCAGGCGTCCGGACCGTTTTGATGTCGTCTTCAGCGTCGGGCTCGACAGACGAGAACTCTTGAATGGGGGCCTCGTTCGGCATGCCCATGCGCGGATCCGGGCACTCGTCCGGTGTCCCCAGCCGGGACGATGACGGCGCGTCTGCCCGTTGTTTTCGGATTGTGCCGAACTGTTTTCCCACGCCGATGCAAAACGGTGCCTACACGCTTGCGGCGTTGTCGGCCCTAAGCGGTCTCGTACTCCTCATGATTGCCGGGCAGGGAGACTACCGGTCTGCGGTCGGGGCCGCCTTGCTTGTGGTGGCGTTGTTGTTGGGCGGGATTGGGAAAGGCATCGATCTCCTGGGGTTTGTGAAAGAAGGCGTCACCCCGCCCAAGGAGAAAAGATAGGTCTCGTATCGTGTACTCACTTTTCCTCCCATAGACAGCCCTCCCACAGATTGCTATTTCCAACCAGAACATCTGGATCATCCTTATCGTCTGCGTCGTCCTCGACATCCTGCTCCCCCGCGTTCCGCTAATGGCGGGATTGGTGGTGTCGGCGCTGTTTCTGCGTCCGCGCTGGTTGAAGGACTTCGTCGACCACCTATACAAGGCGTAGTCCGGTCAGGACGAGGCCGAGGAACGGGGCCGAAGCGCCAGGAGACTACCCACGGCAAGGTTGATGAGGGTGCCGATGGTGGTGTACCAGGGCCACCCAATGGTGCGGAGGTCGGCCTCCTGCACGTACGCGTCGGCGGGATTGAGGATAAAGAGCCATCCCTGCTCGGGGTGATGCCACACCCCGAAGATGATGAGTATCATCGCACCGATGGAGACGACGAACGCAATGAGGGCGTCCCCCTGTCGCGTGCCCTCGTGCCACAAGCCCAGGAGGAAGGCGCCCAGCAGGCCGCCGTAGGTAAACGACGCAATGGAGAGGCCCAGCTCGACCACGGGATTGTTGCTGTCCTGGAACAGGCTGGCGAACCCGATGAAGACCACGCCCCAAAACAGCGTGAGCAGGCGCGACACGAACACCTCGTTGTCGCTGTCGAGCGTCTGGCCAAAGAGACGGGTGTAGAGGTCGTTGACGGACGAGGAGGCGAGCGCGTTGAGCGAGGAGGAAAGGGAACTCATGGCCGCGGCCACGATGCCGGCGAGAAGCAGCCCGGAAAGCCCCGCGGGCAAGCCCTCGATGATGTATTTCGGAAACACCTCGTCGCTGCGGTGCAGGCCGAGTGCGTCGAGGGACGCGCCGTCGTAGTGCCCCCAGAGCAGCAGCCCAACGGCGAGGAAGAGGGCGAACTGCACCATCACGATGACCGCACTGCCGACGACCGCCTTTTGGCTGTCGCCTTCGGTGCGGCAGGCCAACAGCCGCTGCACGATGAGCTGGTCGGTGCCGTGGGACGCCATGGAGAAGACCGCCCCCGCAATGACGGCGGTGCCGAGCGTGTACGGCATCGTGAACCAGCGGCCGAGTGTGTGATCGAGGCCGAGGTCGAACAGGGTCGTTTTGCCGGCGTCGACCGCCGTGCTCCACCATCCGGCGGGCACATCGCCCAGGAGAAAGCCAATGGCGGCCAGGGCGCCTCCAACGTACAGAATCATCTGCACGACGTCCATCCACACGACGGCCGTAATGCCCCCGACAAGCGTATACACAGCCGTGACGACCCCGATGACGAGGATGATGGCGAAGTAGCTTACGCTTATCCCCGCGGTGTCGGCAATGACCTTGAGCGGGATGGCCGTTGCAAAGAGACGGACGCCGTCGGCCAGCAACCGCGTGACGAGAAAGGTGACCGACGCCGCGCCCTGCATGAGCGAGCCGTAGCGGTTGCCGAGGAAAGCGTAGGCCGTTTCCAGCTGTCCAGCGTAGTAGCGCGGCAGGAAGTACACGGCCACGAGGAGGCGCCCCGCGAGATAGCCGAGCGTAATCTGGAGGAAGGTCAGCGTGCCCCCGTACGCCACCGCCGGAATGCCGACGACGGTGAGGGTGCTGGTCTCGGTGGCCACGACCGAAAAGCAGACCGCCCACCACGGCAGGTCGCGCCCCCCGAGGAAGTAGTCGGTCGCCGAGTCCTGCGTCCCGCCGGACCAGATGCCGAAGGCGGCGACCGCAAGCAGATACCCGACGAGAACGACGGTGTCGAACGGAGTCAGCATAGAGCAGCAGACATCGGACGAGGACAGACAGAAGGAGAGCGACCCCCATTGCAAACCGCCTTCCATTTCAACGAAGGGCGCGTTACGAAGCCGCTCCATCGGCCTCCGCGCAGCGGCGGGCGCGCCATAGCGCCCCCATGACGGGCGGCATCTCCAGTCGGTCAACCGACCACACGGGCACGTGATCGGAGAGGGCTCGGCGAAGGGTGCGAGCGTAAAGCGGATCGTCCACCAACCCGCCGAGCAAGCGTACGCGCGGGGAAACAGACGACACTCGACGCGCAAGCCAGGCCACGAGGTCTGCCAGGGCATCCGTTTCGTCCGTCAGGAGCCGAGTGGCAACATCATCGTCGGCGCGGGCAGCGTCGAGGACGAGCGGGGCCACCGCCGCCACGTCGAGATCGTTCCGGTAGACGGCCGTGAGAAGCTGATCGCGGCCAGCGATGTCATAGGCATCACGGAGGCGCATCTGAAGATCCGTCTCCGGCCCCCCGTCGAGGGCAGCAGCCACGGCCCGCAGGCCGGCTCGGCCGAGCGCGTGTCCGCTGCCGGGATCGCCGAGCACCGGTCCCCATCCCCCCGCTCGATGCAGCGTCCCGTCGTCGGTGCGTGCCAGCACGAGGGACCCGGTGCCCGCAATCACGATCACGCCACTTTCGGCGTCGTAGGCGGCGTCGAGCGCGATCTGGCCATCGTGCACAACCTCGACCTGGACGGATCGCTGGGGAGCGTCGAGGGCCGTCTGCAGCGCCTCAGCGAGGGCGCTCTGCTCATCCGCCCGTCCGGCACCGGCCACGCCGGCGCACAGGACGAGTCGATCAGGAGCGGCAGCCGGCAGCGCGTCGGTGATGAGGTCCACCAGCGTCCGCACCGCCGTTTCTCGTCCCTCCCGATTCGGATTGGCGCCGGGGCCGCGGCGCTCAATCAGATCGGAAGGATCGGCGGGATCCGCGTATTCGCCCCGGAGGCGGGTGGTGGACCCGCCCACGTCGAGCCCAATCAGGAGCGTGGAGTCAGGCACAGATATGCAATACCAAGACGAACAATGACGACGGCGGGGGCGTCCTGCAAGCTCCTACGTCGCCCCCGAAAGGGCCGTGGCTTCGAGAAGCTGATTGCCGTCCTCCGAGGTGTAGCGGGCCGTGTCGAAGCCGGACTGCAGGCTGTAGGCCCCGATCTCGCCCGATGGGCTCAGGGCGAGCACGCCCACCTGTACGTCCGACAGGTCCTCGTGCAGATGGGCGATCCGCTCCACGACGCGGCGGCAGGCCGCCTGCGGGGAGGCCCCCTGTCGCATGGTCTCCACCGCCAGGTGAGAGCCGGCCCCCCGCATGATGGCCTCGCCCCATCCGGTCGCACAGGCCGCGCCGGCCTCCCCATCAACGTAGAGCCCCGCCCCAATCAACGGCGAATCGCCGACGCGCCCGTGCCGCTTCCAGGCGGTCCCGCTCGTGGTACAGGCCCCCGCAAGCCGGCCGTCGGCGTCGAGAGCCAGCAGGCCAATCGTATCGTGACCGTCCGGGTCGTTCTCGATATTCGGGGTGGGCCGCTCAGAGGCCTCCCGGTTCTGTTTCCACTCTTCCCAGTCCCGACGCGACTGTTCGGTCAGCAACGCCGTTTGCTCGAAGCCCTGTTCGAGGGCAAAATCGAGCGCCCCGTCGCCGGCAAGCATCACGTGCGGCGTCTCCGTCATGACCGCCCGGGCCACGGAGGTTGGATGCTGAATCTGTTCCAGGGCCGCGACGGCGCCGCAACGCCCCCTATCGTCCATAAGGCAGGCATCGAGCGTGACCGTACCGGTCTGGTCCGGGTAGCCGCCGCGGCCCACCGTGCGTACGTCGGAATCGGCCTCGGCGACCCGCGCCCCTGCCTCTACGGCATCGAGCGCCCCCTTGCCGTCGGTGAGCCTTGCCCACGCCTCTGCGTTGGCCGGCAGACCGTGCCGCCAGGTCGATACCACGACGGGAGCGCGGGAGGCAGGAACATCAGGAGAAGACGAAGACATAGAGCGCGTGGTGGGTGCCAAAAAGGTGTTGTGTCGAGACCACCGTCCGTCCACCCCCCAAGTCGCTTCCCTCCCCGTCGATCTGTTACGGAGGCGTGCGTCCGCCCCAATAAGCGACGCCGACCACTCAAAGATACAGAGGGACGCCCTCAATAGAAAGGAGGAGAAGTGGTTTCAGACCGCGCCCCGACGGAGAACGCCCAGAGTGGGAGGCGGAAGCTTCTGCCCGACACCGTTTCCCTCGTTTTCAACCTGCGGACCACCAATCAACTCGCCGCTTCACAAACGGCCCGTTTCGGGACGAAGAGACTACGTCCTGATCCAATGACGCGTAGCGTCCGGGCTCCTCGTCCCGAATTGACCGATCTCCTATGCGGCTCATTCACTCTTTCAGCCGCTTCCGTTCCTTCTTCAGCTTTTTCATGATCGATTTCTGAAGCTTCTTGTCCGACTGAGCGGCCTGCCAAATTTCGTGATACCGGTCAGGCGTCACCTCGCCAGAGCTCTGGAGGACGTCCTCGATCGCTTCTTCCTGCTTCACCTGCAACTTCTTATTCTCTTCCGCGCCTTCTGCGTTGGCGATCTTCGGCTTATACGTTTCGCGCACTTTCTCGATTTTGGCTCGCAAGGTCGCAACTTCCGCAATTTCGCTTTTGGAGGCATCGACGGATTTTTCCTGAGCAAACGCACCGGGAACGAGAAGCGCTGCCACGAGCACGAACAGCGACAGATGAGCGAGACGGTTGTTGGTCATTATTTGACGCTTAAGTATTGGATGGGTCCGAAAACGAGTGATGGCAGGGTCCAGTGCCTGGTGTACCAGAACGGTACACGCATTGCTCTCCGTAAGCACATGCATTGTGCTGAATTTGGAGAGCGGAATGGGACAGAGATCTTTTTTGGGAACCCCATAGCTTTTGTTTCGACACCAGTCTCCGGGGACGCGGATGGAGGCGCCGTGCTCGGTGGGTACGAGAAAGAACACCGTCAACGAACCCACCCGTGCATGCGGTCAGTCGAACCGGTTGGGAGGTCCGTCGTCGTCCTGAATATGCCGGTGACATCAGTCCGCTTTCCGTCCGCCCGCCCGTTGCTCGTCGTGCGCCTCCCGGCAATCGGACGGAAACAGTCCTCGCAGCCGCCGCGCTTTTTCGGGAGTTGGGAGGGAGATTCAAACTCTGCAATGTCCGGATCGACGAAGCCGCCGCTGGACCGCACGGACGTCGCGCAGCCCCCCGATCGGCCTTCGATTTCACGCGTCCGTCTGCGCCTTGGCAGACGAGACGGTGGCGGGTTCGCAGGACAATCGGGGCCTTGCTCTTCAGTCGGGCACCATGCCGGGCACCTCGTTCCCACGGTGATCCTCCGGATCGCCGAGGTCGTGCTGTGGGGAAGCCAGAGTGCCGTAATACCAACCCCAGCTGCGGAGTCAGGCCTACGCCCTCGAGGACAATTGGGTCGCGACGGGACACGCGTGGAAGAAAGTCGCCGGGGCCCCCGTACGCTCCGAACGGAGCGGCTGCAGCTGCAGCCCCGAAACGAACGTGTTACTCAGCGTCGTGAGCGCGCCACGCAGCCTTCGGAGGGGGAGATCGGCAGACTGGCTACGGCCGACCCGAGCCAAAAGGAGTGCTGGGGACTCCTCCACGTCGCCCCACAACAACAAACGGCAGGTCGCCCGGGATTCTCAGCATTGGCCAACGGACTCGTTCTCGCGAGCGCACGAAATCGCCTGGAGAGGGACATTCCGGCCCCGAACGTACTCCCCGGTGCCGGAAGGACCGCACGCTCCCTCTTGCCGTTATCGCGCCTTTCGGTTGTTTCGCTTCTCTTCCACGAGCGACAGAATTTGCTGCTTCAGCTGCGCGTCCGACTGGGCGGCACGGGTAATCTCTTTGTATCGCTCCGCCGTAAGTCCATCCACATCCTGGACGGCGCGATCAATCTCAAGCTTCATCTGCCGCTGATAAGACCGAATTTTTTCCTCCGTGTCGGCCTCCTGAATCTTTGCCTGGTACTTCTGTCGGACATCTTCGATCTGCAGGAGCACCTCCGCCACCTGTTCAATCTCGTCCGTTGGAACCTCGTCGTCCACACGCTCGGTCTGGGACTGGGCCAGCGCCGTCGGACCGATGAGGAGAATGGAGAGCGTCAAAATGCCGGCACGTCGAAGAATAGAACGGATCATGGGTATCGGAGAGGAAATCATAAAGGGTATCGTATATCCATTGCCCCACCCAACATTGCGTGACAGGCGGGACAATCATGCATCCTTGTTTGGTGCAGAAAACGTTCCGCACTCCAAGCCTCCTCCAGGCACGACGTGCCTACAACTGTATAACCTCATTATCCTCATCCTTTTACAAAAAGGCCGACACGACCACTCCTCGATCGGTAAAATATTTCCACATTGAATAACCGGTACTTTTTACTCACCACGCGGTCAAACGTACGAACACAAAGGTCCTGTCTCCGGGGAGCGAGGTAGACCTGCGAACTGTCCGTCGCCAAGCACGATGCGTCCATGGTGTCTGGAGGCGGCGGATCCGCTACGCCTCCGTTTCCGGACGGACCCAGTGCTATTCCTCGGTGGGCGACACCGGCTCAGACGCATCGCCGGCCGCAGAATCGGCGTCGTCGAGGTCGCCGTGCCGAATGTCGCGCCCTTCGACCATGAACACAATGCCCTGCGCGATATTTTTGGCGTGGTCGGAGATGCGCTCCAGGGCCTTGTTGACGGTGAGGAGATGGGAGAGCGGCTCAATATTCTCGGGCTGTTCCTCGCACATCGCCACGAGCATCGAGAAGGTTTCGTCGTGGAGGCGGTTCACCTGAAGGTCGCGGGCAATCACCTTGCGGGCCTTCAAGCGATCGTTTTCCAGAAACGCATCTTCGGCTTCCCGCAGCATGGTGCGCGACATGTCGGCCATCTTGGGCAGCCGCGTCTCGGCGAGCAGGTCGGGGTGGTCGCGGAGGTGGTGGGCGTTGCGGGACAGATTGCGGCAGTGGTCCCCAATCCGCTCGAAGTCGGTATTGATCTTGACGGCCATGATGA